>CAZGJH010000173.1:1955-4773 GCA_964525735.1 uncultured Sangeribacter sp. | reverse complement strand
TGAGCGGCGCCATCCGCACCCCGCTCATGGCCATCTTCATCGTGCTTGAGATGACGGCCGGCTATCGTTATGCCGTGCCGGTAAGCATTGTTGCCCTCCTCTCCTATCTCACCGTCCGCTTCGGCGCCCTCACCGAGAACGCTGCCCGTCCCCTCGTCAAACACCTTAACTGGCTCCATTAAAGAAAAGGGCAGACATCGTAGGGACATGCCTTCGGCATGTAGCGGAGCCAACAGAAGCAAAAACAAACCAAACAACAAACCAAACAAGAAGCAAAGAAAAGGGCAGCGCTCGAAAGCCACTGCCCTTTTTCATAAAATAAGCAAAGATGTTTTATTATTTTATGGATGATAGTCTGATTTAATCATTTACCTAAGCGAGCCTGCTCGCGAGCGATGTAGGCATCGATGTCGAGGCCATTGCCCAGACGGAACTCAGGATAATCCTTCTTTATGATCTGATAGCATTCGAGAGCCTTGTCATACTTCTTCTGCTCATCGAATACGTTGGCCTCCTTGAGGAGCACGCGCGGCACGATCTGAGAATTGCCCTCAGCCTTGCGGACAGCCTTCTGGAAATATGTGATGGCATCGTCATACTTCTTGAGGTTGACGTAGCAGTCGCCCGTCAGCACAAGAGCGTTGGCTTCGAGCACAGCGTCATCACAAGAGAATTTGCCGAGATACTTGATAGCCTCCTCATACTTACCTTCGTTGTAGAGAGCCTCGCCTGCGCTGAGAGCGGCAAGCTTGCCGGCTGCGCCACTCGTCTTGTCGGCTACGGCCTTATACTGTTCGGCTGCGATGGAGTCGTTGCCGAGAGAGGTGGTCTGCACACGGTTGTAGGCTTCGAAAGCTTTTGCGTTCTGCGGCTTGTGATAGAAGTGAATGAAGCCGAAAATAAGAGCGGCCACGATCACGATAGCCGCCACAGCCCAAGTGATCACTGATTTGTTGTTGGCAATCTTCGTGCCGGCCTCTGTGAGCTGGCTGTTCATCTTCTCGATTGCATTCTCATCCTGCTGCTGTTGATTCTGGGATGCCATTTATGTTATCGTTACTTTTGTTGAGTTGTTTTTTTATGTAAAGAATACCTTCCGAATTCTCCTCCAAAGCGGCTTAAAGCGCACGCATTTGCCCCCTCTGAGAGGAGGATTGGAGCGGGAATCGGCTTTCAAGTTGCGAAATTACGCATTTTTTGGCTAACCTACAATTTTTTCTGCTCTTTTTTCACCACGATAGCGCAAAATATACTAATTTCGCGGTCGTAAAACGTCGCAACACGCCAAAATCAGTCAAAATATGGCATCCGACCAGGCTTTAACTCTCGATCAACGTCTCTCGATGAGGCTCTCCGCGCAGCAGCTCCGTTTCGTGAAGCTGCTGGAGTTTAACGCGCCCGAACTCGAAGACGCCATCGAACGCGAGCTCGAAGACAACCCCGCCCTCGAAGCCACCGAACCGGCCCCCGTGGCGGCCGACGAGCTTCCGCGCTACCGCTTCGACGCGCGCAATTCCTCTCCCGACGATTACGCCGACTATGAGTTCTCTCCCGCCGATACTTCCGACACCCTCTACGATTCGCTGCGCCGTCAGCTCTCGGAGCGTCGCCTTCCGGAGAAGGTGAAGGAGGCGGCCGACTATATCATCGACAGCCTCGACCCGAACGGCTACCTGCGCCGGCCGCTCGATTCGCTCGTCAACGACATGGCTTTCGGCCCGGGCATCGAGGTGACGCCAAAGGAGGCCCAGGAGGCTCTCGACACGGTGCGCGACCTTGAGCCGCACGGCATCGGGGCTTACGACCTTCGCGACTGTCTACGGCTCCAGCTCGAACATCTCCCCGACTCCGTGACACGCCGCGACGCCCTCGAGATTCTCGACACGCAGTTTGAGGCGTTCTCGATGAAGCACTCCCACAAGATCGTGTCGAATCTGAAAATCGGCAAAGAGAGGGTGAAGGAGGCAATCGACCTTATCCTCAGTCTCAACCCGAAACCGGGGGCGTCGGTCGGCGCGGGGAGCGAGGCGGCCAACGTGATCGTGCCCGACCTTATCGTCGACAACGAAGGGGGCCAACTAACCGTCAGCCTCAACAGCCGTATACCGGAGTTGGCCATCAACAAGACCTTCACGGAGGCGGTGGCCGAGATGAACGAGGCGGCCGACCGCAAGAAGGCTCGCGCCGGCAAGGAGTTTATCTTCACCCGTTATAATGACGCGCGCGATTTTATCCGCGTGCTTCGCCAGCGTCAGGAGACCCTCATAAATGTCATGACGGCCATCCTGAAGATTCAGAAGGAATACTTCCTGACGGAGGATATCTACCGTCTCAAACCAATGATGCTGAAAGATATCGCGGCCATCACGGGGTATGATTTCTCGGTGATCTCGCGCGCCACAAACAATAAGTATGTTGCTACGCCGTGGGGGATCTTTCCACTCCGCTTCTTCTTCAGCGACTCGATCGGCGACGGGAACGAGTCGGCCTCGGAGGAGGGGGGCGAACAGACGCAGGAGGTGCTCACCAACCGCAAGATCGAGGCGGAGATTTCGCACATCGTGGAGCAGGAGGATAAGAAGCATCCTCTGAGCGACGAGAAGATCCGCAGCATGATGGAGCAGCGGGGCTACGATGTGTCGCGGCGCACGGTGGCGAAGTATCGCGACCGGCTCGACATCCCAGTAGCCCGCCTACGCAAAGAGATGTGACGCGGCGCCGGATGGTGTGACGCGGCGCCGTCGCGTGAAATATCGATAAAGTATTTTATCGATTATATCCAATTTTTCAGAAATTTTAGTTACTTTTGCACAAAGAA
>CAZGJH010000173.1:0-1855 GCA_964525735.1 uncultured Sangeribacter sp. | reverse complement strand
AATAACAAGCTATAATAATATAATGAGACGAGTCAATTGTATCATTGCTCTTATTTTGGGAATCGGAAGCCAGATGGCAGCCTACGCAGTGACCGACAAAGAGATGGAGGAGGCCCGCGTGATCGCCACGAAGACCTATCTGCGCTACGCCAACAACGGCTCGGGCTATCTTGACGCCCTACATCCCAAGACGATGAGCGAACTTGAAAAGAACCTCAAGACGAAGGAAAAAGAGAATATCACGGCATTCAAGGCTATCCCCGTGCCCAAGGATTATGCGTCCTGGACAAAGGAGCAGCTCGTGGAGTACTGGGGAGGGACGGCGTTCGCCACGGCCGGTCTGCTGGAGAAGGGCAAGGAAGGGCGGACGCGCACCCGTAAGCTCATCGGAGCCATGACTGTCTCGGCTCCTTCAGCTGCGGCCACTGCCGCTCCGGCTGCTGGTGCTTCAACTCCGGCTGCCACAGCTTCCGCTGGGGCCTCACAGGCTGGGGCTTCCGCTACAGCCAACACAACAGCCAAGCCCGGGGCGACAACGGCTCAAGGAGCCAATGGTTCGGCGCAGGGAGCAGCGGGCGCTGCGGGTGCGCAGGGAGCAGCGGGGGCGCAGGGAGCGGAGGTTGCGGCTACCGATTCGATGGCGGCTGAGCTGGAGGAGGCCAAACTGCTCGCTGAGAAGGCCATGGCGGCCGAGGAAGACGACCTCCAGATTCAGAAGGCCGACAATCATACCTGGATCTACGTGCTGATACTCGCTATCCTGGTGGCTATCGTAATCGCTCTGGTGGTGTTCGCTTCGAGCGTCATGAAGAAGAGCGCGGCCGGACAGCGTCAGGTAGACAACCAGCCGTTGCCCGCACCTCGTCCGGCAAGAGATGTGGCGAGAGATGCAGGTCGTGATGCGGAGAGAGAGGCGATGGCCGAGGGTGTTGCGGCTGAGGCGGCCGAAGAGGCTGCCGCACAACGCGAAAAATTCGCCGCCGTGCTCGCCGCGAAGAACAATGAGATCACGTCGCTCACGAAGAAGCTCGACGAGGCTCAGCGTCTCAACCAGACCCTGAAGATCAACCTCGAAAGCGTCACGAAGGAGCTCACCACGCTGAAGCTCCGCTTGAATGCGAAGCCCGCACCCGCTCCTTCGATGGCCCAGCAGACACCCGTGGCTACTGCTCAAACTCCTGGGGCTGCGACTGCTGCGACTGCCGGGCAAGCTGCGGGGGGCGGTTCGCATCCTCGCACGATTTACCTTGGACGCGCGAACGCCAAGAAGATTTTCGTGCGCGCCGACCGTGCCCTCAACGTGGGCAACTCCTACTTCCGTCTTGACACAACCGACGGCGTGGTGGGATCGTTCCGCGTAGTCAGTGATCCTACTGTGTGTGAATTGGCACTCCTCCAACCGGTTGAGACGCTCAGCGAGGCTTGCACTGCGCCCGATCTTATGGCGACGCAAGGGATGTCGAAGATTGTGACCGACTCCGCTGGCACTGCCCTCTTCGAAGATGGACGCTGGAAAGTAACCCGCAAAGCCAAAATCCACTACGAGTAAGTTAAAAATTTGGTAAAATATTTGCAGGTTTGAGAAATTACTCGTAACTTTGCAAACCAAAACGCGACAGGCGACGCCTGTCAGCGGAAACCAAAACGCAACAGAGGAGATCTGTCAGCGGCCCTGATGGCGGAATTGGTAGACGCGTTGGTCTCAAACACCAATGGTGCGAGCCGTGCCGGTTCGAGCCCGGCTCAGGGCACAAAAACAGCCTCCGAATATCTGAGATATTCGGAGGCTATTTTTTGTGGGTTATTTTTTCATGGTGAAGTGTTTGGAGGCGAGGCGATAGCCATCGGCGAAGAC
>CAZGJH010000172.1:0-4797 GCA_964525735.1 uncultured Sangeribacter sp. | reverse complement strand
ATGAAAGCTTTAGGAAATATAATAGGAAAAACGGGCTGGGCGTTTATGCTCGCGGCCCTTCTCGCCGCGCCTGCCGCGGCCAATGCCGCCGACCAGGGAAAGGCGGAGATAAAATTCAATGAGACCGCTCACAATTTCGGCACAATCCGCGAAGATGGAGGCCCCGTGAGCTGCGAATTCGAATTCGAGAACGTCGGCGACAAGAATCTCGTGATCGTCGACGCCCGTGCCGAGTGTGGCTGCACCCGCCCCTCCTTCCCCCAGAATCCTATCGCCCCCGGGAAGAAGGGTAAAATCACGGTGAGCTATCATCCGATCGGCCGTCCGGGCAGCTTCGACAAGACCGTCACGGTGAAGACCAACGGCAAGCCATCGAAAGTGAGACTGAAAATCAAGGGCACCGTGATGCCCAAGGATAAGAAATGAGAGCCTTGTTTGTAATGATAGTGGCAGTCATGGCCGCGCTGCCATGTGCCGCAGAGCTTGAATGGCTGGCCACCGACTATAACTTCGGCGCTTTCAAGGAGGCCAACGGTCCCGTCACCGGAAGCGTGAAGTTTGTCAACAAAGGGCCCGACGCCACATTCATCAGTCGCGTGCGCCCGAGTTGCGGCTGCACAGGGGCTTCTTACACCACCTCCATGATAGAACCAGGCGACACGGCCACGGTAACTTTTACCTACAACCCCGCCGGACGTCCAGGCGCTTTCGACAAGACGGTGAAAGTGTACGTAGGGGAAGATAATGATCTCACCACTATCCGCATCACAGGCACAGTGATCGGTGAGGCTGCCACTCTCGAAGCCAACTATCCGGTAGATGCCGGGCCTATCAGGAGTGAGAATACACTCGTGCCTGCCGGTGAGCTGAAACGTGGTGCGTCGCGCCACCTTTTCCTTAATATATATAATCAGAGCGAAAAGGCCGTCACCCCCACGTGGAAGTGTGACGCCAAGGCCATGCAGGTAGATCTCACGCCGCGCACGGTTCCGCCAGGCGAGGTGGCAACCTTCAGCCTCTATATCCGCACGGTAGATGAGCCGCAAAACGGCCCCTTCGAGTATCCCGTGACAATATATCCCGACGGGGGCACAACTGACCCGCTCACGGTGACTGTCACCGGTGTGATCGTGCCCGATACGCGTAAGCTTACCCTGGAGCAGATCAACAACGCTCCCCAGGCCTTCCTTATGCCGGAATTTGTAGATTTCGGCGAGACGGAGGGGAACGGTGATATGGATCTGGAGTTCTCGATACTCAACGACGGCAAGAGCGATCTCTACGTCGACCGCGTATATAGCCGCGAAGACGGGGTGAAGATCAACCGGATACCGGCCAAGGTAAAACCCGGGAAGACTGAACCCGTGAAAGGGAAGCTTCAGCTGAGCAAATTGCCCGAAGGGCCTTTCCGCCTCAAGGTGATGGTAATGACCAATGATCCGCTTCACCCCGTGAGGACATGCAATCTCGTGGGCGTTCACCACAAGAAATAGCAGTGACAAGAACAAAAACTTCGAAACACCATAAAAACACGATATAAGATAATGGAACATCCGGAAAACGATGAAAAATATATTGGGCTGCAGGTAAACTCAGGCGTAAAGTCGCAACCTGTCACTAACCCTTACCGTAATTTCGCCCGCCGCAAACGGCGTGAGCTCACTTCAGGCGAGTATGTGGAGGGTATCCTGAAAGGGGATGTGAGCATCTTGGGCCGGGCCGTGACGCTCATCGAGAGCACCAACGATGCCCATCAGGCTCTTGCACAGGAGGTGATAGAAAAATGTCTGCCTTATTCAGGCAAGTCGCGCCGCATCGGTATCACCGGTGTGCCGGGAGCGGGCAAGTCGACCTCGATCGACGTTTTCGGTCTGCACGTGCTGCGTCAGGGTCATCGTCTCGCCGTGCTTGCCATCGACCCGAGCAGCGAGCGCACAAAGGGTAGCATCCTGGGCGACAAGACCCGCATGGAGAAGCTCTCTCAGGAGAATGATGCCTTCATACGTCCCTCCCCCTCGGCTGGATCGCTCGGAGGCGTGGCACGCAAGACGCGTGAGACGATCGTGCTCTGCGAGGCTGCCGGCTACGACCGTATCTTCGTGGAGACCGTAGGCGTGGGCCAGAGCGAAACGGCCGTACACTCTATGGTAGATTTCTTCCTGCTCATCCAGCTTGCCGGCACGGGCGACGAGTTGCAGGGCATCAAGCGCGGCATCATGGAAATGGCCGACGGCATCGTGATCAATAAATGCGATGGCGACAATGTGGAGCGCGCCAAGCTCGCCGCCTCCCAATTCCGCAACGCCCTTTTCCTCTTCCCCCCTTCGCCGAGCAAGTGGAAGCCGGAGGTGCTCACCTACAGCGGCTACTACGAGCAGGGCATCGATTTGGTGTGGGATATGATCGACAGATACTTCGATTACGTCGACAAGACCGGCTATTTCGAGCGCAAGCGCAACGAGCAGGCCAAGTATTGGATGATGGAGACCATCGACGAGCAGCTTCGGCAGCACTTCTACGGCATACCCGAAGTGAAGGCCCTTTTGGAGCAGAAAGAGCTTCGTGTGCTCAACAATGAGCAGTCGTCGTTCACAGCCGCCAAAGATGTGCTTGATTTCTATTTCAAGCGCCTCAGAGGGGAGTGAAACCACCTAAACGGCCCGTTATAATGCACAAACAGCCGTTGCGTTGCGCAATATTAGGGCATATTCGATAAAAAATTGTTAACTTTACGGTCGCTTTCCACGAAACGCTGGAGGGCCTTATCCTTATGGCAAATAGATTAGTAGAGATATTACCGGCTCAGGCCAGCCGTTACGGCGACCGTGAGGCCTACCGTTTTTGCTGGCGCAAAGACGGAGAATGGCAGTCGACCTCCTGGAAGGAGTTTAACGCCCAGGTGGAGGTGGCCGCCAAGGCCCTTGCACGCCTTGGGCTCATAGAGAAAGACGCGATCGCGATATGCTCGCCCAACACTCCGCAGATTCTTATCTCGGAGCTCGGCGCTTTCGCCAACCGCCTCGCCGCGATTCCGATTTACTCCAGCTCCTCGCAGGAGCAATTCGACTTCATCGTCACCAACGGTGAAGCCAAGGTGCTTTTTGTGGGCGATTCACATCAGTATCCGCTCGCTTATAATTATTGGAAACGGCATCCGGAGAATATCCTGAAGATAGTGGTTTTCAAAAACGATCAGCTTGAGCTGAATGCCGACGACACGATCACTATTTTCTGGGACGATTTCGTAAGGCTCGGAATGACGGCCTCCGAAGAGGTGGCACAGGAGGTGGAGCGTCGTAAGGAGGAGGGTTTGCCCGAGGATATGGCTACCCTTATCTATACTTCGGGCACTACCGGCGAGCCGAAAGGTGTGGCCATAACTCACGCCAACTATGACGCCTGCATCGAGATGCACCTCAAATTGCTCACCCGTATCACGGATGCAGATCTTTCGATGTCGTTTCTTCCCATGAGCCATATCTTCGAGAAGGCCTGGACATTCTTCTGCCTTTCGAGAGGCATGACGATAGCCATCAACTATGACCCTCGCGTGATTCAGGAGACTATCCACGACATACATCCCAACATAATGTGTTGTGTGCCACGCTTCTGGGAGAAGGTGTATGCCGGGGTCAAGGAGAAGATTGCGAGCATGACGAAGATGCAGCGCATAATGGTGGAGCGTGCCGTGCGCACGGGCCATCGCCGCAACCTCGACTACGTGAGAAAAGGGAAGCGGGCTCCCTGGCTTCTTGAGAAGGAGTATCAATTCTGGAACAAACGAGTGTTTCAGAAGCTCAAGGATGCTATCGGCGTGCCGAATCCCAACATGTTCCCCACGGCGGGCGCTCCTTTGAGCGACAAGATCGTGGAGTTTATGCTCTCGGTGGGCATAGAGGTGGTGATAGGCTATGGCCTGAGCGAGACCACGGCTACTGTCAGCTTCTATCCTCCTGTAAATTACGAGATTGGCACGGTGGGCATACCTCTGCCCGGTTTGGAAGTGAAGATCGACAAATCGGGTGAGATTCTCGTGAAGGGCCCAACAGTGACTCCGGGCTACTACAAGAACCCGAAAGCCAACGAAGAGGCCTTTACCGACGATGGTTTCTTCCGCACCGGCGATGCCGGCTATTTCACCAAGAATGGCGCGCTCGTGCTCACAGAGAGGGTGAAAGACCTTTTCAAAACGTCGAATGGCAAATATATCGCTCCTCAGATGCTTGAGAGCCGTCTGGCAGAGAATAAATATATCGACGAGGCCGCTGTGATTGGCGACCAGCGTAAATACGTCACCGCACTTATCGTGCCCAACTTCCCTCAGCTCCGTAAATGGGCCGAAGCGAAGGGTATCGCCACGGCCGACACCGCCGAGTTTGTGCGCAATCCGAAGGTGGTGGAGTTTGTGATGGGCGAGGTCAACAAGGTGCAGGAGGGATTGGCTTCTTACGAGAAGATCAAGAAGATAACCCTTCTACCCAACTATTTCTCCGTGATGAATGGAGAAGTGACCAACACGATGAAGGTGCGTCGTCCTGTCGTGGCCAAACGCTATGCCAAGGAGATCGAGGCGATGTATGCCGAATAATTTGGAAAATTTGAAAAAACGATGATAACACAGGAACAGCTTAAAGAGACTGTTGAGCGTCAGCAGGCTCTCAACCATTATCTCGACATCGAGAATAAGAAGATCGAGGTTGAGGAGGAGGAGCTGCGCACTCATGTGGCCGACTTCTGGGAAGACCGCGAGAAGGCCGAGGCCCAGATGCGTAAGATCAAGGAGCTCCATTTCTGGAT
>CAZGJH010000171.1:0-4905 GCA_964525735.1 uncultured Sangeribacter sp. | reverse complement strand
GAGTGATTGTCGGGCGAGCCGATAGTCATGACAGGGACGTTGTTGGTGAATTTCACGAGCTTCTCGCAATTGAAGTTGGTGACGGTCTTCGCCACTTTGCGCTCGCCGTCGACCCACCATTCATAGCCTTCGTCGTTGAGGATGATGGCTACATAGTGCCAAACGCCGGGAGTGAGATAGCCGGTGGTGACAGCGGCGGGATCATTCTCGATCCATTCGCCGTCGGGGGCCGAATAAACGATGCCGCCGTTGGGGTTGATGGCCAGGCGTCCGTTGCCGGTGGTGTTCTCGAAAGTAATCATCGGCCCGGTGAGATCCTGGGCGATGTTGGTCTCATTCCCCTCTTCGTCGGTGATGGTCAAGACGGGCTGACGCATCCAGAACGTGAAAGAGGCGGCCTCTTGGAGGGTCACCTTGTTGAGGGGGTTTGTGAGAGTGAGATAGCCATTGTTGAGGCTTAGGACTTTCCCCTTAATTTCATCATCCACTATTTCGGGGGCCACGCCGCCCGGGTTAGCAACAGCCTTGAAGAGGGCGGGGTCGAGCCCCTCTTCAGCTTCGAAATCATAGACGGCCACATTCTCCAGAGTGGGTTTCACCTGGTCGCCGGCGGGAGGGTCTTTACGCCCCCAGTCGGAACAAGACGTAGCGGTGGTCAAGAGCATCGCCAGAGCGGCTGCCGAGATCCATTTTTCTTTCGTCATGGTGTTATAAGGTTATTTAGAGGTTAATGTTTTTTTCAGGTTAGCTGGTATATGATTGTTAAGTTCTCTTAAACTATTTTAAGTTTGGGAGTATTCAACTCTGCAAAATTAGCATATATTCACAGATTCTGGGTGTAAAAAAGCGGAAAATAGGTGGAAAAAAGGGGAAACGCCCTCTATACCGGGCTACTTTGCTTCATCATCGTGCTGGGGGAGACTCCAAACTCCTTCGTGAAGCATTTGGAGAAATACTTCGGATCGTTGAAGCCCACCTTGAAGGCGATCTCCGAGATGTTGATCTCCTGGCTTCGGCGATTCTTCTCGATGAGCTCGCGGGCCATCTTCATGCGATAGCCGCGCAGCAACTGCATGGCCGTCTGGCCGAGCAGGGCGTTGAGCTTGCGGTTGAGCAGCGATGTGCTCACGCCGAGAGCCTCGGCCATCTCGTTGAGCTCATAGTAGGAGTTGGAGTAGTTTTCGCGCACCACCTCCATCACCTTGTCGATAAATTTCTTGTCGCGGCTCTCCTCCTGAATGGCGAGTTCCTGCACCTTCATTTCGGCCAGGAAGCGGCGTTGCATACGGCGGCGGTTTTCAAGAATATTGTGTATCCGGGTGAGGAGCATCTCCTCGTCGAAGGGTTTGAGGATGTAGTCGTCGACACCCCGTCGATACCCTTCGAGGCGCGCCTCCTTGGCCGTCTTGGCTGTGAGCATCACGAATGGTATGTGGGATATGGCGAAATTCTCCTTCACCTTCGAGGCGAGTTCCAGGCCATCCATCACGGGCATCATGAGGTCGGAGATGATGATGTCGGTCTCCTCCTCATGGGCGAGCAGGAAGCGCAGGGCC
This sequence comes from uncultured Sangeribacter sp., assembly GCA_964525735.1. Lineage (GTDB taxonomy): Bacteria > Bacteroidota > Bacteroidia > Bacteroidales > Muribaculaceae > Lepagella. Next base: position 3,349 of record CAZGJH010000171.1, on the reverse strand, counting down.
TCGGCGCCGTTGGCGGCCATGGTGACATTGAATCTCTCCGAGAGCACCGAGCGCATGAAGGCTCTCATGTCGGGATTGTCTTCTACGAGCAGCAAGCCGGGGCGGCGTTTGCCCGTATCGGCTCCCTTCATCGGGAGCCCCTCGGCATCGGCCGCCTCCAGAGCGGGAGCCTCGGCGGGGAAACATTCGGCCGGCAGGAGCACGCGGAAGGAGCAGCCTCGGCCATGATTGTTGCGGGCGGTGATATGCCCGCCATACACCTCTACGAGCTTGCGGCAGAGATAGAGGCCGATTCCGCTGTCGGCCGCGCCGATGAGGGGGTATTTGATCTGGCTGTGCCCCTGGTAGAAGTAGCCGAACACCTTGTCGGTCTCTTTCTCGTCGATGCCGCATCCGGTGTCGCTGACGCAGATGTAGAGCGATTCGCGCAGCAGGGCGGTGTATACCGTCACACGGCCACCGTCGGGGGTAAACTTTATGGCGTTGCCGAGCAGATTCGTGAGCACCTTCCGCATGGCATCCTCATTATATGTCACGATCGGGGCGGGGAGGTGGAAGAGGGTGCGTATGGTGATGTGGCGGTCGTCGGCATAAGCGCGGAAGGGGCCGGTGATCTCCTCCACGAAGCGGCGAATGTCGCCTCGCGTAGTGATGGCCTCCACCTTGCCCGATTCGATCTTGCGGAAATCCATGAGTTGATTCACGAGCGAGAGGAGATAGCGGGAGTTGCGCTCCACGAAGTTGAGCTGCTCTATTACCTTCGGATTGGTAGAGAGCTTGAGGGCTCGCTCGATGGGGCCGATTATGAGGGTGATCGGGGTGCGGAATTCGTGGGTGATGTTGGTGAAGAAGGCGATACGGTCGGCCGTGAGCTGCTGCACCTGAGCCTTCTGCTCCGAAATTTCGCGCACACCCTCGTCGACGGCTGCCTTGAGCACATTGCGCTGCCGTTTGAGGTCGGATATGCGCCAGAAGTAGATCGCGCCCACGATGCCTACGAGCACAAGGATGATGAGAGCGATAAACCACCAGCGGCGGTAGAAATTGGGTATGATCTCAACTTCGAAGTGCGACACGGGAGAGAGGGCGGGGTCTTGGCCATCGGCCACATACTTCACTTCGAGGTCGTATTTGCCCGGGAAGAGGTTCATGTAGGCCACGGAGTGACGCCCCGGGGGTAGCTCCTTCCAGTCTTTGTCGTAGCCGGCCATGCGGTAGAGGTAATGGCCGGTGCGTGCTCCGGCGAAGTCGAGGGCCGAGAATCCGATTTCAAACGAACGCTCATTCTCGGGGATGTGGGCATAGCGGAGGTTGCCGTAGGTGGTGTCGTTGTTTACGGCGAGCGATGTGAAGCTCACCTTGTGGCCGGGATCTGACACGGAGGGTGCGAGCCCTTTCACCGTGAGGAGCCCGTCGACACTGCCGAAGAGGATGTCGCCGTTGGAGAGTGTGCGATAGGCGTTCCAGTGAAACTGCTCCGTGTCAAGGCCGTTTGAGCGGTCGAAGTTGATGAATCGTCCTTCGGTGTTCATGCAGGAGAGGCCGTGGTAGGTGGCAATCCAGAGATTGCCGTGGGTGTCTTCGGCCAGGCCGTGGATCACGTCGTTGGGGAGGCCGTCGGCCGTGCTGTAGTTCACGAATTTCTGCTCGCCATCTGTCATTTCGCGGTGATAGATGCCGTTGCCGTTTGTGCCGATCCAGAGAGAGCCATCCTTGCCGATGATGAGGGCCGTGATCTTCTCTACGGCCGCGGAGCCGGGCGAGTCGAGCTTGTTGCGGTAGATGGTGTGTCGGAATCCATCTTTGCCCGGGGTGTGCTTGAGGTCGACGGAGATCAGGCCGTCGCTGCCGCCGATCCAGAGAGTGCCGTCGGGGGCCACCACCGAAGCCACGTTTCCACGGAAATGGTCGGCTCCGGAGAAAGGTACGGAAAGTTTTTCCGTACTTATGTCGTAGAGGTAGATGCCGGAGTTGACACCGATCCAGACTGCGTTGTTGAAGGGGTCGTAGGCGAGGGTACCGATGTGATGGAGCACGGCCCCGTCGGGGGTTTCGTTGATGATTTTGAGGGGTTTGCCAGGGTTTACACGGTCGAGCATGGCCACGCCGCCGCCCCATGTGCCCACCCAGAGATGGCCGGTGTGGTCGGCCGTGATCGCGCTCACGGAGTTGTGAGGCAGGGTGCCCGATTCGCGGGTGAAGTGGATGAATCCGTTGGCATAGCCATTGATGCCCTTGTTGAGGCCACCCTCGACGGTGCCGATCCAGAGAGTGCCGTCGCCATCTTCGAAGATGGCGTTGACGCAGTTGGGGGATATCGAGCGGGGATTCTCGGGGTCGTTGTGGAGGGAGTTGGCCAGGATCTTACGAGGGGAGAAGATGTCGATTCCGCAGCCTTCGGTGCCTATCCAGAGGGTGTCGTCTTCAAGGAGGAGGCAGTTGATGAAGTTGTTGTTGAGGAGGCGTGGTTGCTGGCGCAAGTCGTTGAGGTCGATGTGGCGGAAGGTGTCGGTGGAGCGGTCGTGAACGTTGAGTCCGTTGAGTCCGGCCACGAGGAGGTTGCCGTCGGGGAGGACGTCGATGGCGGTCACGAAATTCTGAGAGAGGTGTTTCTCGACGCCCGGGAAGGAGTCGTAGAGGCGTATTTCGCCACTCTTCTTATCGAGCGAATAGAGGCCGATGCCCGTGCCCACCCAGAGGTGCTGTCCGGTTGTGGCGAAATCGGCTATGTAGGCTGAGGGGTGCACGGATAGCTTCTCCGAGAGTCGCTGCACTTTGATTTTGCCCCCTTCGAGCGTGAGGCGCGAGGGGTAGCCGCCGATCCCGGTGAATACTCCGGCTTCGCCGTGGAGGGTCTTGACGGGAGTAGTGGTGATGACGGAGGTGGTTTCGTGAGGGATAGAGGTGAGTGAGGCGACGTCGCCTTGCTTATCGAATGATATGCATATAATGTCGGTATGAGTGCGAATCCAGAGGTTGCCCGCGTTGTCGCGGCAGATGTAGGAAGCTGGTGTGAAGAGTGTTTTAGCGAGCAGACCAGTGGCGTCTTTGGGGATGGCGGGTGAGAGGTTGTCGAGGGCGATGATGTCGAGGCCACCTTCGCTGGCAATCCAGAGACGGCCGAAGGAGTCTTCTTCCACTTTCTGTGGGAAAGCGCTTTTGATGTTATGGGTGAGGGAGTTGGGTGTGAATGTCACGAATTCGTAGCCGTCGTAGCGGGAGAGGCCGGTAGGGGTGGCGATCCACATGAATCCTTTGGAATCTTGAAACATATCCTCGATGAAGTTGTGGGGCAAGCCGTCTTGCATATCCACTGTTGAGAGTGAATATGAAGCTGGGAAGGTTTTTT
>CAZGJH010000170.1:2208-4998 GCA_964525735.1 uncultured Sangeribacter sp. | reverse complement strand
TGCTTCGCCACTGCTATCCAGCTCTCGCTCCTCCCTCTTGCCGCTGCCGGATTGCTCCCAGACGGCGACATCAACATCACGGCTCTCACTGGCTCCACCGGAGCGGGCGTGAAACCGGGAGCCACAACCCATTTCAGCTGGCGCAACGACAATATTTCGGTCTACAAACCCTTTACCCATCAGCATCTCAAGGAGATAGGGATGAACCTTGAAAACCTCCAGTCCGGCCATAACGCCCGCCTCACGTTTATCCCGATGCGCGGCGACTTCCCACGCGGCATTTTCGTTGTGGCCACGCTCGATTGCCCTCTCTCGCAGGAGGAGGTCACGGCTCTCTACAAGGAGTTTTACAAGGATTCCCCCTTCGCTGTAGTGTCTGACGCTCCAATCGATCTCAAGCAGGCCGTAAATACCAACAAGGCTATCATTCACGTAGATACCAACGATGGCCGACTGCTCGTGACCTGCGCTATCGACAATCTTCTGAAGGGCGCTTCCGGGCAGGCCGTGCAGAATATGAACATTATGCTCGGCATCGACCAGCGCACCGGTCTGCGTCTAAAACCCTCGGCTTTCTAACTCCGAAAAGAATTATGCATTATGAATTTGTTTGACGTCTACTCTCTCTATGATATTGAGCCGGTTAAGGGTAAAGGATCGCACGTTTACACTGCCGACGACACCGAATATCTTGACCTCTACGGCGGCCATGCCGTGATCTCTATCGGCCACTCCCACTCCCACTACGTCGAGGCCATCACCGACCAGGTGAGCAAGCTCGGCTTCTATTCCAATTCGGTGCAGAATTCGCTGCAGCGCGAGCTGGCCGAGCGTATCGGACGCGCGTCGGGTTATCCGGATTATTCGCTATTCCTCTGCAACTCAGGCGCGGAGGCGAATGAGAACGCGATGAAACTCGCTTCGTTCACCACCGGACGCGCCAAGATTCTCGCTTTCGGCAAGGCCTTCCACGGACGCACATCAGGCGCTGTAGCCGCTACCGACAATCCCAACATCCGCGCTCCGTTCAACTCGGCCGAGAATGTGGAGTTCGTACCGCTCAACGACATTGAAGCTGTGCGCGAAGGGTTGTCTACCAAGCAGTTTGCTGCCGTAATCATCGAGGGTATCCAGGGCGTGTCGGGCATACACGAACCCACCGAGAGCTTCCTCAAAGCTCTCCGCGAAGAGTGCGACAAAACGGGCACTCTTCTCATTCTCGACGAGATCCAGTCGGGCTACGGTCGCTCGGGCCGCTTCTTCGCCCATCAGTATTCCGGCATCAAGCCCGACATCATCACATGCGCCAAGGGCATCGCCAACGGTTTCCCCTGCGCTGCCGTGCTCATCTCCCCGTCGATTCCCGCCAAGAAAGGAATGCTCGGCACCACCTTCGGCGGCAATCATCTCGCTTGCGCGGCCGCTCTCGCTGTGCTCGACGTGATTGAAGAGGAGAAACTCGTGGAGAATGCTGCCGAAGTAGGCGCATATCTCATCGAGGAGCTCAAGAAAGTGCCCGGTGTGAAGGAGGTGCGCGGTCGCGGCCTCATGATCGGTTTGGAGGTTGAATCGCCTCAGAGCCACCAACTTATCCCTGGCGGCGAGTTGCGCAAACGCCTTCTCTTCGACCATCATATCTTCACCGGGGGCGCGGGCCAGTATACGCTCCGTCTCCTCCCCGCCCTCTCCCTCTCGAAAGAGCAGGCCGATCAATTCCTTTCGGCTTTCAAATCACTCTTATCCACCCTCTGAATCTCCTCGACAACAGATGAAAAAGTTTACATCCGTGGCCGACATAGGCCCTCTCGATAAAGCCCTTGCGGAGGCCTTCGAAATCAAAAAAGATAGATTTGCCTTCACCGCCCTCGGGCGCAACAAGACGCTGCTCATGATCTTCTTCAACTCCTCGCTGCGCACCCGCCTCTCTACCCAGAAAGCCGCGATGAATCTCGGCATGAACGTAATGGTGCTCGACGTAAACCAGGGAGCGTGGAAACTGGAGACGGAGCGCGGCGTGGTGATGGACGGCGACAAGGCCGAACACCTTCTCGAAGCAATCCCCGTGATGGGCTCTTACTGCGACATCATCGGCGTGCGCTCTTTCGCCGGCCTCAAGGATAAAAAAGAGGATTACGAAGAGCGTGTCATTGAGCAGTTTATCAAGTATTCTGGTCGCCCCGTCTTCTCGATGGAGGCTGCCACTCGCCACCCGCTCCAGTCGTTTGCCGATCTTATCACGATCGAGGAATTCAAGACTGTGGAGCGTCCGAAGATTGTCATGACGTGGGCGCCTCATCCCAAGGCTCTCCCTCAAGCCGTGCCCAACTCTTTCGCCGAGTGGATCAACGCCACGGATTACGAGTTTGTCATCACCCATCCCGAAGGTTATGAGCTCGATCCGGCGTTCGTAGGCCGCGCCCGTGTGGAATACGACCAACGGAAGGCCCTCGAAGGAGCCGACTTTGTCTACGCCAAGAATTGGAGCGCGTATGCCGACCCCAACTATGGCAAGGTGATCTCTACCGACCGCGACTGGACCGTCGACTCCGCCAAGATGGCCCTCACCAACGACGCTTTCTTCATGCACTGCCTCCCCGTGCGCCGCAACATGATCGTCACCGACGAGGTGATCGAAAGCCCGAAGAGCATCGTGATTCCCGAGGCGGCCAACCGCGAGATTTCGGCTCAAACCGTAATCAAACGTCTTCTCGAATCCCTGTAAATCGCTGAGAAGATGATAAATGTAGTAAAAATCGGAGGCAACGTAATCGACAATCCCGAGGCTTTGCA
>CAZGJH010000170.1:0-2108 GCA_964525735.1 uncultured Sangeribacter sp. | reverse complement strand
CATGTAGGCGACATCGACCCTACGCGCGTCAACACCGAATTCCTCAAGCTTTTGCTCTCAAATGGCTATACGCCTGTGTTTTGCGCCATCTGCTGCTCGCCCGAAGATGGCTTGCTCAACTGCAACGCCGATTCTGTGGCTTCTGCCGTAGCGCGCGCTGCCGCTACCATCGAACCGGCGCGCCTCACCTACTGCTTCGAAAAACCGGGCGTGATGACCGACGTCGACGACGATTCGAGCGTAATGCCGATGGTAGACACGCAGAAATTCGAGCAATTGAAAGCCGAGGGAATAGTTGCGAGCGGTATGATACCGAAGATTCAAAACGCTCTTCAATCGGCCTCCGAGGGTGTGGAGGAGGTGCGCATCTGTCGCGCCGAAGCCCTCCTCTCCGAGGGTGGCACCCGCATACGCCTATGACCCCCAAGCATCAACGATTGGATGAGGCTGTAGCTCTGCTTCAGCGTCTTATCGCCACCCCCTCCTTCTCACGCGAGGAGACGGCCACGGCCGACATATGGGAGGAGTGGCTCAAAACCCACGGCGCGGGCCGCGTGGAACGTCTTCACAACAACGTCTTTGTCGTAGCGCCCCACTTTGACCCCTCGCGCCCTACCCTGCTCCTAAACTCGCATCACGATACCGTGCGCCCCGCCGCCTCCTACACCCGCGACCCTTTCGCCCCCGATATCGAAGGCGACCGCCTCTACGGACTCGGTAGCAACGATGCCGGAGCGTCGGGCGTGGCTCTCGCGACCACCTTCCTGGAGCTGAAAGATCGCTCCAACCTCCCCTTCAACCTCATCTTCGCCATTACGGCGGCCGAGGAGGTGATGGGCGAGTATGGCATGCGCGCTTTTCTGCCGCATCTTGCGGAGCGTGGCCTCACACCGGATATGGTTGTGGTGGGCGAACCGACTGACCTTCAGCCTGCTATCGCCGAGCGTGGTCTACTCGTTTTCGATGGTGTAGCGGAAGGTAAATCGGGTCATGCGGCCCGGGGTGAGGGTATCAACGCGCTCTATCGTGCCATCGAAGATATCAACACTCTCCGCTCGCTGAAAATCGAACCCGTATCCGCGATTCTCGGCCCTATCAATATCAACGTCACGATGATCAATGCCGGCACGCAGCATAACGTCGTGCCCGACCGTTGCACCTACGTAGTCGACGTCCGCACCACCGACGCCTACACCAACGTTGAGACAGTGAAGCTGATTCAGGAGGCTGTGGCGTGGAGCACGCTTACGCCGCGCTCTACGCGCGTTCAGGCCTCCGTGATACCGGCCGACCATCCGCTCGTAAAAAGTGCCGTAGAGCTCGGGAAAACGCCCTTCGTGTCACCCACCACCTCCGACATGGCGCTGATGCACGGCATCCCGTCGCTCAAGATCGGTCCGGGCTCCTCTTCGCGCTCGCACACGGCCGACGAATTCATTCTCATCAGCGAAATCAACGACGCTCTCTGGTTTTACCAACGCCTCCTCACTGGTGTGCGCATCTAAACTTCACGATATGAAACAATTATGGAATAAAGGTTTTACACCTTCCGAACGCATAGAAAATTTCACCGTGGGTCAGGATCGCGATCTCGACCTGCGCCTCGCGCGCTACGACGTGCAAGGCTCCATGGCCCATATAAAGATGCTCCAGAGCATCGGTCTGCTCACGAAAGAGGAGCTCGACACGCTTCTCCCTGCTCTTCAGGATATTGCCGATTCGATAGAACGCGGCGAATTCACTATCGAAGATGGCGTTGAAGACGTTCATTCGCAGGTGGAGTTCATCCTCACATCGCGCCTCGGCGACATCGGCAAGAAGATCCATTCTGGCCGCTCGCGCAACGACCAGGTACTCGTTGACCTCAAACTGCTTTTCCGCGACGAATTGCGTCAGATCTCCGAGGCCGTGGGCCGACTCTTCGCCCGCCTGCAGGAACTCTCTGAGAAACACAAGAATACGCTCATGCCGGGCTACACCCATCTTCAGGTGGCGATGCCCTCCTCTTTCGGTCTCTGGTTTGGCGCCTACGCCGAGGCGTTCACCGACGATATGCAGATGCTCATCGCCGCCTATCACATTGCCAACCAGAACCCGTTGGGGTCGGC
>CAZGJH010000169.1:0-5041 GCA_964525735.1 uncultured Sangeribacter sp. | reverse complement strand
CCGTGCTCGACAGCTACGACATCGTCATAGCCCTCAACCAGCAGAGCCTCGACAAATTCGCCTCTAAGGTGAAGCCCGGCGGCATACTCATCTACGACACCAACGGCATTCACAAACACCCCACGCGCGACGACGTGACCGTGTATCCTATCGACGCCATGAAGGCCACGATGGACCTCGGAAATTCGAAGGCCTACAACATGGTGGTGATGGGCGCGCTGCTCGAAGCCATGGAGTATAAACTCCCGATGGAGAATGTGAGAAAAGGGCTCAAGAAATCGATACCCGAGCGTCATCATCACCTGCTCCCGCTCAATGAGCAGGCCATTGAAAAAGGACGCGAATTGATCTGAACCGCCCCAGCCGATCTTAGGGTGGAGTGAACCTCAGCCCTCACTTGATGGTTATATAGTAGTGGAAGAGTTAAAGACTCTCCACTACTTTTTTTGTGCATAAAAATCAAAACTTCATTACGCCGAGGCCTTGTCAAGGGAGGCCCGGCATAGACATAAAGGAAATCACCTTTTCGTAACCTTGATGTTGCGGAGGCTCCGGAGACTATTCCGGAGTCTCCGTTTTTTTGTCGCCAGCCCCCGGGAGGAGGCGAAAGTTTTTTGTCCGTAGCCCCCGGAGGGCACGGAAGAGCCTGTCAACAACCTGTAGATAACTTGTCGAAATGCCGTTGAAAAGCGGTAAAAAAGCGGTTGAAATGTCGTTGAAAAGAGATTTACAACTTCTAAGCAATTTCCTTTGATTTTATAAAAATGCTCTGAGAATATGCTATTTATGTATATTTGAATAATCCAAACATGAGGGGGCGGAAGTTATTTACGCTTCAATCTACAGCTATCGGCAGGGTTTTCTACAGGTTTCTACACCTCGGTTGGCGAAAATTTATTAACTTTGCAGTTGTCAACAGTGTGTAGATAAACTCCACACGCCTTTGATTCTCAACAATACCCCCTGTAGATAACCCGATAATAAGTGACGCCAAAAGTTCAATAACTCATATTTCCAAATTTTTAGCCAAAAAGTTATTGTCGGTTATTGACAGCCTTTATTATTGTTGATTATATTTATTAAAATTTTAGTATTATTATTTATTAATAAAAACAATGAACCCTGACATCAAACCCGAGGAGCCCCTGCACGACGAGGCCTGGCTGCGCGAAGAAATCGCACGCCTTAAGAAGGAGAAAAACGCACTTATCATGGCCCATTATTATCAGCGCGACGAGATACAGGAGATTGCCGATTTCATAGGCGACTCGCTCGCCCTGGCACAGCAGGCGGCACGCACGGATGCCGACGTGATCCTGATGTGCGGGGTGCATTTCATGGGGGAGACGGCCAAGATTCTTTGCCCCGACAAGACGGTGCTCGTGCCTGATCCGGAGGCGGGATGCTCGCTGGCCGACAGTTGTCCGGCCGAAGAATTCGCCGCCTTCGTGGAGGCTCACCCCGACCATACAGTGATCAGCTACGTGAATACTTCGGCCGCAGTGAAGGCTCACACGGATATAGTGGTGACGTCGGGAAACGCCCGTAAAATCGTAGATCAGTTGCCGGCCGACGAGAAGATAATCTTTGGCCCCGACAAGAATCTGGGAGGCTATCTCAACAGTGTCACGGGGCGCGAGATGAAGCTCTGGGATGGCGCCTGCCACGTGCATGATCGCTTCTCGCTCGACAAGATCGCGGAGATGAAACGCGAGCATCCGCAGGCCAAGATCTTGGTGCATCCGGAGTGTCGCCGGCCCCTCCAGTTGATCGCCGACAAGGTGGGCTCCACAGCCGCGCTGCTGCAGTTTGCGCAGACCGATGACGCCCCCGAATACATCGTGGTGACCGAGAGCGGCATCCTCTTCGAGATGCGCCGCAAATGCCCGCAGAAGACCTTCCTGGCCGCTCCGGCCGACGATGCGGAGTGTCAGTGCAACGAGTGCGATTACATGAAGCGCAACACCCTCCGCAAGGTCTACGAGTCGCTGCGCGACGGCCGCTACGAGATCACAGTCGACCCCGAAATCGCGGCCAAGGCTATCCGTCCGATAAAGCGTATGCTTGAGATGAGCGTATGATTTTGCGGGCTTGAATTTTTAAGTATGAAGACGAAGAAGACGATATTCGAACTCACGAATTGCTCCGTAGAAGAGTATCACGCCAAGCGTAAATTGCCGTTGGCTCTGCTGGCCGACAACGTGCGCTCCATGTATAATGTCGGGGCCATGCTTCGCACGGCCGATGCCTTCCTGATATCGGAGATGATCATGGCCGGCATAACCGGTGTGCCCCCGCATCCGGAGATATCTAAGACGGCCTTGGGGGCCGAGGAGAGCGTCAGTTGGCGCCACGTAGATGATGCCGTGGCCGAGGTGGCGCGCATGCGTGCCGAGGGCTGGAAAGTGTGTGTGCTGGAGCAGACCCACGACAGCGTGCGCCTTCAGGATTTCCGTTGCGAGGCTTCGGAGCGCTACCTGCTCGTGGTAGGTAATGAGGTGAGTGGAGTAGATCAGAAAATCGTGGATATGGCCGATGTGGTGCTTGAGATTCCGCAGGCGGGTGTGAAACATTCTCTCAATGTCTCCGTGAGTGCGGGTATAGCGATGTGGCAGATGGCCGCGCCGTTTATTTGAGCCGAGGGTGCCTTCGGAGCGCGGTTTATTTGAAAAGTATTCGTGAAAGAGTTTTCAGCAGAGCGGGGCCTCCGGCATAACTGAGGAGGATTCCGATTTTGTTTTTCAATCTCACCGAGGGGTTGCGCAGGCATCGGCCGCGCAGCTCCTTGATTTTTTTGTAGCAGCGGGCGGAGATTTCGTCGGCCTTCGCGCGCTCGGCGGGGGCCACTGATTTCTCGTTTGAGGCGATGAGTTGGAAGATGTTGAAATTGGCGCTGAGCTGGCGCGACTGTGCGGCTGGGAGCAGCTCAGGATGACGCTCGGCCATGAAATTGGCGAGGCGTTCAGTCACGTCGAGCACGTCGGCCCTGCGCAGCGAGAATGTGTGCAGATAGCTCGCGTCGTGCTGTCGGTAGAGGTAGATCGGTTCGGCAAGAATAGTGGCGGCCACGGGCGATGCAAGCAGCGGGTGATAGAAAGTGTCGAGGTCTTCGTAGCCGATTCCTTCGCGCATGTGCAGGGTGGGCAGCAGGCGACGGTCGTAGAGTTTTCCCCAGATCGAATTGTCGAGGTTATTCTGGTAGAGAATGCGTTCTATCGTGGCCTTCGGAGCGAGTTGCTCGAATGAGGTGGGGAGAGGTCGGGGAGATATGGAGGGAGGTGTGCCGTGAAATTCACGGAAGCCTGCGCATACTATCCAGGCTCCTGTTTCGCGGGCTGCCCCGAGCATAAGGGCGAGCGCGTCGGGGGTGAGCAGGTCGTCGCTGTCGAGGAATGTGATGTAATCTCCGGTGGCTACCGCGAGGCCCGTATTACGGGCGGCTGAGAGGCCGCCGTTCTGTCGGTGAATCACGGAGATTCTGGAGTCGCTGGCGGCCGCTTCGTCACACATGCGCCCCGAAGAGTCGGTAGCGCCGTCGTCGACCAATATAAGATGCCAGTCGGCCATGGTCTGGGCCATGACCGACTGTATCGACTCGTGGAGAAAGCGCTCCACGTTGTAGACTGGCATAATTATTGTGACTGCCGGACGCTTCATATTTGCGCTTCGTTGCTTTGTGGCTTCGGGTTGCTTTGGAATTACACGGTGAGGATCTCCTTCTCCTTGGCGGCGAAGAGCTCGTCGATCTTCTTCATGTATTTGTCGTGGAGCTTCTGAACGTCGTTTTCGGCATCCTTCTCAGTGTCTTCGCTGAGACCCTTCTTGATCTCCTTCTTCAGACCCTCGATAGCCTCGCGGCGGGCGTTGCGCACGGATACTTTGGCGTTTTCAGCCTCACCCTTGCTCTGCTTCACGAGCTGCTTGCGGCGATCTTCAGTAAGAGGCGGGATAGAGAGACGTATCACCTCGCCGTTGTTTTCGGGAGTGATGCCGAGTTCGGAGTTGATGATGGCCTTCTCGATCTCCTTGATCATAGGTTTCTCCCAGGGAGTGATGGCGATAGTGCGTGCGTCGGGCACAGATACGTTGGCCACGTTTGAGATGGGCACGTTGGAGCCGTAATAGTTTACGCGGATAGCGTCGAGCAGACGGGGCGATGCTTTGCCTGCGCGGATGTGCGACAGAGAATCGTCGAGATACTCCACTGCGAGCTCCATGTTCTCCTGTGCGTTGTCAAGATATTCCTTTACTTCCATGATTATATTGTTTTAAAAGATTTGCTAAGTATCAGTCTTAGTCGACGAGAGTGCCTACGTTTTCCCCTTCGAGCATTTTGGCGAGGTTGCCCTCCTTGTCCATGTTGAAGACGTAGATCGGCATATTGTTCTCCTTACAGAGGGCCGTGGCCGTGATATCCATCACTTTCAGATTGCGGGCTATCACCTCTTCGTAGGTGATATGGTCAAACTTCACGGCGTTGGGATCCTTCTCCGGGTCGGCTGTGTAGACGCCGTCTACGCGTGTGCCTTTGAGCATCACATCGGCTTCGATTTCGATGGCGCGGAGAGCCGAACCGGTGTCGGTTGTGAAGTAGGGAGAACCGGTGCCGCAGCTCATGATTGCCACTGATCCCTCCTTCATGGCCTTGATTGCCTCCCACTTAGAGTAGGGGTAGCCGATGGGGAACATGGGGATTGCTGTGAGCACCTTGGCTGGCTGACCGATGGCTTCGAGGGCCGAGCTGAGGGCGAGCGAGTTGATCACGGTAGCGAGCATGCCCATTTGGTCGCCTTTCACGCGGTCGAAACCCTTAGCGGCTCCGGAGAGACCGCGGAAGATATTTCCGCCGCCGATTACGATGCCGACCTGCACGCCGTTGTTGACAGCTTCCTGAATCTGGAGGGCGTAAGAGTTGAGGCGATCGGTGTCGATGCCGTAGCCCTGTTTGCCCATAAGCGACTCTCCTGAAAGCTTAAGAAGAATACGGTTATATTTCATTTTGCAATAGACTTTTGGTTTAGACTCCAAATTTAGGTAAAAA
>CAZGJH010000168.1:0-5062 GCA_964525735.1 uncultured Sangeribacter sp. | reverse complement strand
GAGAAGGAGATGTAGAAGCCGCAGATCAGGATCAGAAGGACGGCAATGGTGCTGATAAACCCTTTGTTCTGCATTGTTGTTTGTTTGTTTTATGATTTTTTTAAGTTTGTTGTCAGGTCAGCCCCCACTCACTCCAAGCCCCCTTAAGGCGCCCGAGAATGTGTCGGGATTTTTTTCAGCTTGCAAATATAGCTTATTTTTTTGACGTAAGCCCCATCCAGCACGCTAAAAATGCATAAAATGCCTCTTTTTAATCAAAAAGAACGCTCACACCCCTGTTATGTCAAAAAAAATTGTTACTTTTGACGTTTGAAAACTTCTCTATCGAAGCTTCTCTGTTATGATAGTCAATCGCAACCCGATGAGATGGATCCCTGCCACTGGCCTTTCACTGGCCCTCTTCGTGTCGTGCGCCTCTATAGGTAACCCCTCTGGCGGACCACGCGATGAGGACCCGCCTCGCTTTGTCCGTGCCAATCCCGCCCCGGGATCTGTAAACGTCAACCGCGACCGCATATCTATCGATTTCGACGAAATCGTCAATGTCAAGGATGCTTTCTCAAACGTAGTGATCTCCCCGCCCTCCACATCTGTGCCGCGTGTCACGTCGCAGGGCCGTAGGGTCAACATCCAGTTTACCGACACCCTCCTCCCCAACACCACCTATACCGTCGACTTCGCCAACGCCATCGAAGACAACAACGAAGGCAACAAGCTCGAAGGCTTCACCTACAGCTTCTCTACGGGCCCCACCATCGACACGCTCCAGATCTCGGGCATGGTGCTCTCGGCCGACGCTCTCGAGCCGCAGCAGGGCATGCTCGTGGGAGTCTACTCCAACCTCTCCGACACGGCCTTCGCCAAGCTCCCCTTCGACCGCGTGGCCAAGACCGACGACCGCGGACGTTTCTCCATCATGGGTCTCGCCCCGGGCGAATACCGGATCTACGCCCTCAAGGATCTCGACAACGATTACCACCGGGCCAACCCCGAGGAGGCCATGGCCTTCTACGATTTCACCCTCTCCCCCACCTCGGAGCGCATCACGGCCTCCGACACCATACGCAATCTCATCACAGGCGAGGTGGATACGGTAGTGAGCCGCGAGCGCACCCGCTTCCTCCCCAACGATATCCTGCTCCGATCTTTCGAGAGCGACTACAAGAGCCAGTTTCTGCAGAAGTATGAACGCGTAGACTCCACTCGCCTCAGCTTCATCTTCAACGCCCCCTCCGACTCGCTCCCGCAGCTCGACCTCGTAGGCATCGAGGGCTTCAAGGATTGGGCCGTGCTCGAACGCTCGGCCCACAACGACACCCTCACCTACTGGCTCCGTCCGCAGTCGCTCGTGGCTACCGACTCGCTCCGGATCTCGGCCCGATACCTGCGCACCGACTCGGCCCAGTTGCTCTCTCCCGTCACCGACACGCTCCGCTTCTTTACCGCGCGCCCGCGCGTGAAAAAGAAGGCCGAGAATAAAAAGAAAAAGGAGGGAGAACCGTCGGCTCTCGATTCGTTGCCTCCGAAACCTACCCCGCTCGGCCTCTCGGTGCTCTCGAAGACCACCCAGGAGGTCTACCTCCCTCTCCTGTTTGAATTCGCCACCCCGCTCGAAAGCCTCGACACGGCCGCCATTCACCTAGAAAGCATGGTCGACTCCGTCTGGACCCCTCTGCCGAAAGAATGGAAAGCCATCCCCGCCGAGCCTTACAGCGTGCGCCGCATGAAAATCGAATATCCCTGGGAGTTTGAAACGGAATACCGCCTCACGATCGACTCGCTCGCGGCCACCGGCATCTACGGCCTACAGACCGACCCTCTCGAATTCAAATTCAAGACCAAAAGCGAGGAGGATTACTCCACCCTCTCTTTCAACATCACCAATTTCGTCGACTCGGTGCCCGCTTTCGTGGAGCTCGTGAATACCTCCGACGCCCCCGTGCGGCGCACACCCGTAGTGAACGGCGTGGCCCGCTTCGATTACGTTGAGCCGGGCAAGTATTACGCCCGAATCTACGAAGATTTCGATGGCGACGGCCTCTACACCACCGGCCTCGACGGATTCACCACCCCCGGAGCCTCCGAAGAGCGCCGCCAGCCCGACGCCGTATATTACTATCCCAAGCTTCTGACTCTCAAGAAAAACTGGGAGAAAACCGAAACCTGGGCCGTGTTCGATACCGCTGTCGACCTCATGAAACCGGAGGCCATCAAGAAAAACAAACCCGCCGCCGACAAACGCAAGCGCCAGAACGCTCGCAACAACACCTCGGGCGACGAAGAGGAAGAGGAGGATTACTTCGACCCCACCCGCAACCCCTTCGACCCCAACGACACCGGGCGTCGCAACATCAACCGACGCTGACGCCCGGCCCCCTCTCTCCTCAGCTTCTCCTCACTTGCTACTTCCGGCCCCTCTCTCCAGGGCCACCACATTATTCAACCTTGAACGAATCAAAATTAAAGAATCGGAAATTTAACACTCTCAATTGTTTCTAAAGCATGGAAAAAGGCATCAAATCTAAGCGCAAGATCCTCGAGATAGCTTTCCGGCTATTCGCGGCCTATTCTTACCCGGATGTCTCCTACTCTCTTCTGGAGGAGGCTACCGGCATCAGCCGCGGCTCGATGGTCTACTACTTCTCTAACAAGGAGGGTATATTCCGCGCTGTGCTCGAGACGTTCCTCTTCAACACAGGCAACGCCCGCAGCGTATCTGTACGCAAGCGCAAGACCCTCAACGGCTTCTACAACGCCTTGGTCGACACCATCGCAAAGGAGATGGCCAAACTGCGCCAGTTTAACATCCGCAACCTCAGCGACGCCCGCTTCAACATAGAGCGCAGCGCCCTGCAGTTTATCCCGGAATTCCGCGACAACGAACGCCGCGTTCACGAGGAGGATTACGAGGTGTGGAAAGAGGTGGTGAGCAACGCCATCGCTTCGGGTGAGCTCAAGAAGCGCACCGACCCCGAGGCCACGGCGCGTCTCTTCCAGCAACTCTGCTACGGCTGGCTCTATTCTGGCATCTACAACAATTCTCCCACGGATGAGAAGATCGAGCTTCTGCGCCAGCTGCTCGACGATCAATATAACATCGTCTGCAACAAGCTCGTAGTGGGCAAGATGTTGCAAGAAAACGCAGCCGCAGCTACCGAAGCCCCCACCGGAAACTGACCCTCCACGAGGTCAGGAAACGGCAGTAGCCATCTTGAAAGCTCTCGGAGCTTTCAAGATGGCTACTGCCGTTTAAATACTTAATTATTAATTACTTCACAATGCCTTTCTCAAGATACTCGGCCAAATTCATACGCACCTGCTCCCCGGCTCGCTCGGCCGCCACTTTGGCCATGTCGGCGTCTACCATCAGGTTGACGAGCTCCTCGAAGCTGGTCTTCTTCGTGGGGTCCCACCCGAGCTCTTTCTTGGCTTTCGAGGGGTCGCCCAAGAGATTCACCACATCTGTGGGACGATAGAAATCGGGCGACACTTCCACGAGCACCTTCCCCGTTTTCTTGTCGATACCCTTCTCCTCGGCCCCTACGCCCACGAATTCGAGCTCTATACCGGCGCGGCGGAAGGCCAGGAGGCAAAATTCGCGCACGGAATGCTGCTCGCCGGTGGCTATCACGTAATCGTCGGGCTTGGGCTGCTGAAGAATCAGCCACATACACTCCACATAGTCTTTGGCGTAGCCCCAGTCGCGCAGCGACGAGAGATTGCCGAGATAGAGTTTATCCTGCTTCCCCTGGGCTATGCGTGAGGCGGCGAGAGTGATCTTGCGAGTCACGAAAGTCTCGCCGCGTCGTTCGCTCTCATGGTTGAAGAGAATGCCGGAGCAGCAATACATGCCGTAGGCCTCGCGGTATTCTTTCACAATCCAGAAGCCGTAGAGCTTGGCCACAGCGTAGGGAGAATAAGGATGGAAGGGGGTGGTCTCGCTCTGCGGCACCTGCTCCACCTTGCCGTAAAGTTCTGAGGTAGAGGCTTGATAGATGCGGCAGGTGTCGGCCAAGCCGCTCAGGCGCACGGCCTCCAAGATACGGAGCACACCTGTGGCATCCACGTTGGCCGTATATTCGGGGGAGTCGAAGCTCACCTGCACGTGGCTCTGGGCGGCGAGATTGTAGATCTCGTCGGGGCGCACGTTAGAGATCACCTGCATCATCGACATGGAGTCGCCCAAGTCGGCATAGTGCAGATGAAAACCGGGGCGCCCTTCGAGGTGGGCGATGCGCTCGCGGAAGTCGACCGACGAGCGGCGTATCGTGCCATGCACCTCATACCCCTTCTCGAGCAGGAACTCAGCGAGATAGGAGCCGTCCTGACCGGTGATGCCGGTTATCAGGGCTGTTTTCTTTCCGCTCATCGGCTTATCGGTTGGAATACATATCGTCGTAGTATTTCTCATACTCGCCGGAGGTGATGTTGTCCATCCACTCCTGGTTGTCGAGATACCAACGGACTGTCTTCTCGATACCCTCCTCGAATTGGAGCGAGGGCTCCCAGCCGAGCTCGCTCTGAAGCTTGCGCGAATCGATGGCGTAGCGCAGGTCGTGACCGGCACGGTCGGTGACGTAAGTGATCAGTTTCTCGCTGCTTCCCTCGGGATTGCCGAGCAGACGGTCTACAGTCTTGATGATCACCTTGATCAGATCGATGTTCTTCCATTCGTTGAAGCCGCCGATGTTGTAAGTCTCGGCCACTTTACCCTCGTGGAAGATAAGGTCTATCGCGCGCGCGTGATCCTCTACAAATAGCCAATCGCGCACGTTCTCACCCTTGCCGTATACGGGCAGCGGCTTGCCGTGGCGTATATTGTTGATGAAGAGAGGGATCAGTTTCTCGGGGAACTGATAGGGGCCGTAGTTGTTCGAGCAGTTAGTCACAAGCGTCGGCATACCGTAGGTGTCATGGTAGGCGCGCACGAAGTGGTCGCTCGAAGCTTTCGACGCACTGTAGGGCGAATGGGGATTATATTTGGTGGTCTCCACGAAGAATTCCGTACCGTAGGCCATGTCGTCCTTGCTCGAAGCCTTCGTTGTGAAAGGAGCGGGGGTGC
>CAZGJH010000167.1:0-5086 GCA_964525735.1 uncultured Sangeribacter sp. | reverse complement strand
AGTTTATAGATATCGTAGAACTCACCCGCCTCGGTCATGGCCGTACCGGTCATGCCGGCGAGCTTACGATACATACGGAAGTAGTTCTGGAGCGTGATGGTGGCGTAGGTCTGCGTGGCAGCCTCAACCTTCACGCCCTCCTTGGCCTCGATGGCCTGGTGCAAGCCGTCGCTGTAGCGTCGGCCCTCCATGATACGGCCCGTCTGCTCATCTACGATCTTGATCTTGTTGTCGTCGAGCACGTATTCCACATCCTTCTCGAAGAGCGTGTAGGCCTTGAGAAGCTGATTTACGGTGTGCACGCGCTCTGCCTTGATAGAGTAGTTCTGAAGGAGCTCATCCTTGCGCTGCTGGTGCTCCTCTTTCGTGCCCTCCTCATTCTCCACGGCCGAAAGCTGCGCGGCGATGTCGGGCAGGATGAAGAAGTCGGGGTCTTGCGTCGTGCCGGTGAGCACCTCGATACCCTTGTCGGTGAGCTCGATGCTGTGATTCTTCTCGTCGATCACGAAGAAGAGGGGCTCCACAGCCTTGGGCATCTCGCGGTTGTTGTCGGCCATATATTTGGCCTCCACCTTGAGAAGGAGCTGCTTGATACCCTCCTCGCTGAGATAGCGGATAAGGGGGTTATGCTTCGGCAAGCCCTTGTAGGCGCGGAAGAGTGCGAGACCGCCATCTTCCATGAGCTGATCGGCCGTGAGGGGCTTCTTCCCCTCCTCGCGGTTGGTGTCGAATTTGGCTATCTTCTCAGGGTCGCCGCTCTGGGCTGCCGAGATCTTGGCCTTCGCGTCGAGCAGGAGCTGCTGCACGAGCTTGCGCTGTGCCATCACCACCTTCTCCACGTTGGGCTTGAATTCGTTGAACATCTGGTCGTCGCCCTTCGGCACGGGGCCGGAGATGATGAGCGGCGTACGGGCATCGTCGATAAGCACGGAGTCAACCTCATCGACGATAGCGTAATAGTGCTCATCGCGCTGCACGAGGTCGGAAGTCTGTGTGGCCATATTGTCGCGCAGATAGTCGAAACCGAACTCGTTGTTGGTGCCGAAAGTGATATCGCTGCGATAAGCCTGGCGACGCTCCTCGCTGTTGGGCTCTGTCTTGTCGATACAGTTTACGGTGAGGCCGTGGAACTGATAGAGCGGACCCATCCATTCGGAGTCGCGCTTGGCGAGGTAGTCGTTGACGGTCACCACGTGCACACCCTCGCCTGTGAGGGCGTTGAGGAACACGGGGAGCGTGGCCACGAGGGTCTTACCCTCACCGGTAGCCATCTCGGCGATGTTGTTAGAGGCTTTGTCGCCGTTCATGATGCCGTGAAGCACCATGCCGCCGATGAGCTGCACATCGTAGTGCACCATATCCCACGTCATGAGGTTGCCGCCGGCCACCCAGCTGTTTTTGTAGATAGCCTTGTCGCCGTCGATGGTCACGAAGTCTTTGCCGACTACGGCAAGAGCACGGTCGGCGTCGGTAGCCGTCACCTCGATGGTCTCGTTTTCGGCGAAACGGCGAGCCGTCTCTTTCACTACGGCAAACACCTCGGGGAGGGCCTCGTCGAGCTTGCGGGCATACATCTTGAACATATCCTCGCGCAGATCGTCGATCTTGCGCCAGTAAGGCTCGCGCTTGTCATAGTCGAGGGTCTCGATCTCCTGGCGGATCTCGGCCATCTGGTCTTTGTATTCCTGCGCTTCTGAGCGGAGTCCGTCGCGGATTGTGTCGATGCGTCCGCGGAGCTCATCATGGCTGAGGCTCTTGATCTCCTCGCTGATGGGGTTGATCTCGTTGTTGAGGCGCTGCCAGAGGGGGCGAACTGCGCGTTCGCTCTGGTCGCCGAAAATTTTCTTAAGTATGTTGCTAAATCCCATGGATCACTGAATTTTTCTTTTTGTAGATGATTGTGTTGTGATAGAAGCTCCCAAGCCGGGAGGCTTCCGTTATTTCTCGAGAGGGAGAGGCTTCGACACGGCCCCGTTGGGAGCGCGTATGCGAAGGGCCTGTGTCACTGTTGGCGCGATGGCCGTAGCGTCGACAGGCGTCGAGATTACCTGTGGCACAATCTGCGGCCCCATGAAGAAGGCCGGCGAGAGCACCATCGAAGAGCGCACCACCTGCACATCGTTGGGGAAGCGGGTATCATCTTTTACCCTCCAGCCTGAGTTGAACTCCAACACTACGTCGCCCCCGGTCTTCGGGTCGGTGCCCAATCTGAGGGCCTCCATGCCGGGGAGCTGCGAGCTCATGATGTCGCCCATGGTGTAGGCGTCGCTCACGCCGCTCATCATCACAAGGAAATCGCGTGCCGCCTGGGCCACATCTTCTAAGCGGAGCTGATGCTCCTCTATCTGCTTGCGGTCGAGGTAGACGTGTCCCTTGCTGTAGGTGTCTACGTAGCTGCCGTTGCCATATTTGGCCGAAAGGTATGAATTCAGAAGCGACAGGGCTCTCTTTACGGAGAATTCTCCTGTCGGTATACGGTATTTCGGATCGTCCACCACGGCATCGTCGTAATAGCCGGTGGAGGTGAGATACACGAAGGTATTGTCAAGCCCGACGTATTTGTCGATGGCGTCGAAGAGTCGGGCCAGCTGGCCGTCGAGGCGTATGTAGCTGTCTTCAAGCTCCAGGCGGAAGTCGCCATCCTTCACAGATTTGTAAGGGGCGGCCGTGTAGCCTATGTTGAGCATGTCGATGGCATCGCCGCGCGAGCCCACGCGCAGATCTTTCAGATAGGAGATCGCCACATCGGTGATCTCCGTATTCACCAGTGGCGACCCGGCATACTGGCGATACACATCGCGGTCGGCCATAGAGAAGGTATGCTTGAAATCATACATCCTCTTCTGCGCCGGCAGCCCCGGATAGCGCGCCAAGGGAAGCGCGGGGCGCCATTGCATAGTGTCGATGCGCGAGGCTATCGAGAAGTCGTAGTTGCGCTGGGTGAGGGTCTTCGGTGCGTCGCGGTAATAGGTCGTCGTGGCCCATTTGCCGGTGTTGTCGTTGATCCAGAAAGCGGAGTTGCCGGCGTGGCCGGCCATGATGATCGCCTGCTGCGGATCCGGGGCTATCGAATATACGGCTGCCACGCCCACTCCGTCGATAGAGATTTCGTCGCTTATCGTAGAGAGGCGCAGCCCTGCCGGCGAGTAGGTCTCGGTGGTGAAATTGCCGAGCGTCTGGGGGTCGTTCAAGGCAGGCACCATCTGCTTTGTCTCCGGATCATACACCATGGCCGAGGCCACGCCCGTCTGGCGCGGATAAGCCCCGGTGTACACCATCGCAGTGCCGCTCGCCTTGTCGAGGCCGCTCACCTTGAAATCGACGTTGCGCAGAAACGCCCCGTCTTTCATAAGCTTGCGGAAACCCTTCTCGCCAAAGAGATTCTGAAGATATTCGATATAATCGGTGCGAAGTTGGTCTACTACAATCCCTACCACGAGCTTGGGGCGCGCGGGATCTATGGCGAGCATCGTGTTGATGCCCACCAGGCCACATATCACCGATGTTATTAGTCGATTCATTTATTATTATAACTTTTTCTGCCTGCGATTATTGCATAAGTGGCGGCAAGCACGAGCGTAGTGACGATCACCGGACACACTGCCCTGTGGGTGCTCTGGGGCTGGAAAGCCCATCCCACCACGAAGAAGGCACACGCCACGATGTTATACCACGCCATCCAGAGCGCGGGGCCATTCATCTTGCGCCGCCATACGCACACCGCCATTATGAGCTGCAGGGGGTTGAACCATATCAGCAGGATATTGGGCGAAGTGGCCGCATGGGTAGAGATAAACACAAGGAACGTCATCACACATCCCAACAGACCCATCACGAAAAACCACAGGGAGTAGACCCAGCGGGTGATGCGCACATTGACGATGTTGTTGAGACACATTATGATTACGGCGATGCAGATAATGGTGAGATACACGATCGGCTTGGCCCACCAGGGCGTCGGGGGGAGCGTGGCGTCGGGCTTGCCGTAATTGAGCACATGAGTCTGGCGCACCATATGGCGTCCGTCGGGGAAAGTGCCCTCCCCTACCATACGCATCAATTCCATGGGCACGAATGCCTGCTCGCGCACAGTAAGCGGCTTGTCGATCTCCATGCCGAGCGCAAGGTCGATACCGAGCTGATACCAGGTGTAGTTGCGGTCGTATACACGCCTCTCATCGCGGAAACTGCGGTAGAGAAGCGTGTCGGGATAGATGGCGGGGCCACCCGTGGCCTGCTCTATGATGTCGCGTGGACGTGTGGCGCAGTTGTCGCGGATGTAATTGTAGCGATACACGCGATTCTCGGGCAAAGCATTCTTCTGCAAGGCCTTGTGAATGGCGTTGGCCTCGTTGGGCGTGAGATTGAGCACCTGCTCCACCACCTTCGAGCCCCTCTCCTCATATTCGGGAAGAAACCATTCGAAAGGGTAGCCGGCCACCATATAGTCGGTCTCCCCCTTCACGAAGCGATATACGAAGTTGGGCTGGCGGAAATCGAAGACTCCGAAATTCCATACGGAGTCGATCCCTTCGCCATGCACACGCAAGGCCGTGTGGCCATAGAGCTCGTAGATTTCCGGGCCGGGATAGCATGTGATGAGCGATACGGTGATGTCTTGTCGCGGCATCAGGCGCCCCACGGAGTCGACAGCAGGCACGTTGTCGCTGTCGCCTGCGGCGTAGCCTGGAAGCCACGACAGCGCCATGACAAGGAAGATTGCCATGGCGCCGATGTTGATGTGACGTTTGTTTGAGGAGATTCTCATACTATTGTTAGGTTCAATAATCGCAATTTTTCGGATAGCGCGGGAAGGGGATCACGTCGCGGATGTTCTGCATGCCGGTCACGAAGAGCACGAGGCGCTCGAATCCGAGGCCGAAGCCGCTGTGAGGCACTGTGCCATACTTGCGCGTGTCGAGATACCAGTCCATACCCTCCAGACCGAGCTCGTTCATGCGGCCGAGAAGCTTCTCATAGTTCTCTTCACGCTGGCTGCCGCCGATGATCTCGCCGATCTTCGGGAAGAGCACATCCATGGCGCGCACGGTCTTGCCGTCGTCGTTGAGCTTCATGTAGAAAGCCT
>CAZGJH010000166.1:0-5158 GCA_964525735.1 uncultured Sangeribacter sp. | reverse complement strand
GCGTCGGATTCATAACCCGGAGGTCTCGAGTTCAATTCTCGATCCCGCTACAAGTAAGGTGGAAACGTGAGTTTCTGCCTTATTTTGTTATTAGCGGGTTCGTAACTTTTTTAACACACAGTTGTTAAATATATAGACAAATCCCCGTGATTTGTCGAGAATGTCTCTGATAGTTTTACAATGTTATGGGCTCAATGTACGAGATGATCATGGATCTCCCCCTCTTCAAAGGGGTGAGTAAGGATCAGGTATCTCTTTTTCTTGAGAAAACAAATATCGATTTCGAAAATTTCGAAGCGGGTCGTCTCCTCGCAGAGATGGGGCAGCCAGTAAGGATGGTGCGCTTTGTAATTTCGGGCGACATCAGCTTGATTCATCCTCTCGAAGGGGTTGACGTCGTGCTCGAAGAGCGCTCCGGCTTCGGGAAAGTGTTGGGCGCCGATCGCCTTTTCGGTCTCGACACGGGCTATCCCTACGAGGCTGTGGCAAAAACGCGCACGAGCATTATGCAATTCAGCAAGGAGCAATATGTGAATCTGCTACATTCCGACAGAATTTACATGCTCAATTTCTTCAACTATCTTTCTTCGCGTGCCCAACGCCCTGTAGATGCCGCCATGTATTATTGCCATGGCGATATACATAGCCGTATGTGTCTGCTCGTGAGCACGATGACCGAACCTGCGGCCGATGAGATCGTGATCCGGGGGGCGGCCTCCGCGCTGGCAGATTATTGCGGCGTCTCTACCGAAAATATCGAAAAATGGAAAGAGCGGCTCCAAGCCAACGAGCTGGCCAAGTGTGAGCCTGAGAAGATCAGGATCAACTCACGGCGCGATTTTCTTGAATCTTCCTTCTGAATTTCTTGATTCAACCCGATTTTTTGCTTAACTTTGCACCAAACAGAAAATCGGAATCACGCTGTCCATGCCCATGAAACGATTATAGGCCTCGGGCAGCTTCAATGAAAAATTCAAGAAAATGAAGTCGCAAACCTTGTTGAAAACAAAGCTCGCGGTAATGAGCTTCCTGGAATTCGCCGTCTGGGGCTCTTACCTTATTTCGTTAGGTAACTATCTGGCCCGCGTGGGGCTGAGTGAGCAAATCGGCTGGTTCTATACCGTCCAGGGGCTCGTGTCGCTCATAATGCCGGGCGTGATCGGCATCGTGGCCGACCGCTGGATACCGGCGCAGAAGATGCTCTCACTCTGCCAGTTGCTGGCCGCATGCTTTATGATTTCAGCAGGCTGGTATTGCGCCTCTTCGGGCGATACGGTGCATTTCGGTCCTCTCTTTACGCTCTATACCATTTCTGTGGCGTTCTATATGCCTACAATCGGCTTGAGCAATTCCGTGGCCTACGCCGCGCTCACCTCTGCCGGGCTCGACACCGTGAAAAGCTTCCCTCCGATTCGAGTGTTCGGCACGGTGGGCTTCATCTGCGCGATGTTGTTTGTCAACTTCACTGAATTTCAGGAGACTTACGCCCAGCTCTTCACTTCAGGCTGTGTGGGCCTCGTGCTCGCGCTCTATGCGCTCACCCTGCATAATTGCCCCGTCAACAAAGGCGCTTCCAAATCGCTTGCCGAATCTCTCGGACTCGACGCTTTCGTGCTTTTCAAGAGTCGCAAGATGGCGATCTTCCTTATCTTCAGCATGTTTCTTGGCGTCTCCTTGCAGATCACCAATAGCTACGGCAACGTCTTCATCACCAGTTTCCAGAATGTAGCTGCCTACGCCGACAATTATTTCACCCGCAACGCCAACCTCCTTATCTCCCTCTCTCAGTTGAGCGAAACGCTCTGCATCCTTCTCATTCCTTTCTGCTTGAAGCGTTTCGGCATCAAGGGTGTGATGCTGATGGCGATGTTTGCGTGGGTGTTCCGCTTCGGCTTCTTCGGCCTCGGCAACCCCGGCAACGGCGTTTGGCTCTTCATCATCTCGATGATCGTTTACGGTATCGCGTTCGACTTCTTCAACGTCAGCGGTTCGCTTTACGTCGACCAGCAGACGGCCCCCGATAAGCGCAACAGTGCCCAGGGTCTTTTCATGATCATGACCAACGGTATCGGTGCCGCAGTGGGCACGCTCTGCGCCCAGGCTATCGTAAACCACTTCGTATTCGAACAGACCACCCCCGAAGCTCAGATGGAGGGCTGGCGCATATCATGGTTTATTTTCTCCGGCTACGCCCTCGTTGTGGGTGTGCTCTTCGCCCTGATCTTTAGAGACAGCAAACCTGCAAAATTGGCCACTAACTAAGATGATACAGTTTTATGCCCCGGATATAGAGACCACCGGGCGACTTCCGGAATCGGATTCAGCCCATTGCTGCCGCGTTTTGCGTATGCATGAGGGCGACGAGATCGAGGTGGTCGACGGCAAAGGTCAACGTTTCCGCTGCGTGATAGTGGAGGCTCATCCGAAGCGCACCGCCGTAGAGATCGTAGGGCGCGAAGAGCTGCCTAACCATTGGGGTGTGGCGATTACGCTCGCCGTGGCTCCCACCAAACATGCCGACCGCATGGAGTGGATGCTTGAGAAGGCCGTAGAGATAGGCATCGACCGCGTGGTGCTTCTCCGATGCGCCCGCAGCGAGCGCAAGCTGATGAAGACCGAACGCCTGGAGAAGGTGATGGTGTCGGCCATGAAACAGAGTCTGAAAGGTGTGCTCCCCGTGCTTGAGGAGGTGACTGATTTCAAGAGTTTTGTGAAGTCGGCTCCCGCCGAGTGTCAGAAATTCTTCGGCTACTGCGACGCCGCTTTCCCCCGCCGTGAGTTTGTGAAGGAATATACGGCTGGCTCCGATGTGATCATCATGATCGGGCCTGAGGGTGATTTCTCTCCGGAAGAGGTGAGCGAGGCCGTGGCTTGCGGATTCATTCCCGTCACTTTCGGCGACAGCCGTCTGCGCACAGAGACAGCAGCTCTTTTTGGCGTAACCGCCGTACACGTACTTAACCAATTAAGAAACCCATGAACATAAAGGAATATCTCAAATCAAGCGCCGATGGCAATTTCTTCCTTTTAGCAGGTCCTTGCGTGATAGAAGGTGAAGAGATGGCCCTCGACATTGCCGAAGTAATGACGGAAATGACCCGTCGACTCAACATACCTTACGTATTCAAAGGTAGCTACCGCAAAGCCAACCGTAGCCGCATCGACTCCTTCACAGGTATCGGCGACGAGAAGGCGCTCAAAATCTTGGCCAAGGTGAGAGAGACATTCGGTGTGCCCGTCGTGACCGACATTCACCTTCCCGAGGAGGCCGCGATGGCTGCCGAATTTGTCGACGTGCTTCAGATTCCGGCATTCCTTTGCCGACAGACCGATCTTCTTGTGGCAGCGGCAAAGACCGGAAAGTTTGTCAACATCAAGAAGGGGCAGTTCCTCTCGCCTCAGTCAATGGCCCACGCTGTGCGCAAGGTGCGCGAGAGCGGCAACGACAATGTGGCTGTCACAGAGCGCGGCACCACCTTCGGTTATCAAGACCTTATCGTAGATATGCGCGGCTTCCCAGAGATGAAGGAGGCGTGCGAGTGTCCGGTGATTATCGATGCTACCCACAGCCTTCAGCAGCCTAATCAGGCAGCGGGCGTCACGGGCGGTTTGCCGAAACTTATCTCCACGATAGCGATGTCGTCGCTCGCAGCTGGAGCCGACGGTGTCTTCATGGAGACTCATCGCAACCCATCGGTGGCCAAGAGCGACGGAGCCAACATGCTGCCACTCTCCGAGATGGAGCCGCTTCTGCGCCGCCTCATCCTCATCCGCCAGGCATATCTCGCTTCGCTTTAAGGAGCCGGCCTTTGTGCATATACAAAAGAAACTTGAAAACCATGAAACAAATTCTTCTACCAGCTCTGCTTCTGTTGGCTTCGGCCGGGATTGGCAGAGCTGATATTCCAGTAGCCTACAGTGCTCCGACTCATGAAATCACACTGAGCAAAGTAGGGGAGGGGTATAGCAAAACCTCTGTAAATACGGCTGTGTTCCGTGGCAACTCCGTAGTGACCCACGGCGACAATCAATACGCAACGTATTACGACGATGATGGCTTCGTAGTAGTCGGGAAACGCAAACACGGCAGCCATGATTGGACATTGAAGCGCACTCAGTATAAGGGAAATATAGCCGATGCCCACAACGTGATCAGCATCGGAGTGGATGGCGATGGCTATCTGCATCTCTCTTTCGACCATCACGGGCATCCGCTCCGCTATTGCCGCTCCGTAGAACCCGGTAAGTTGGAGTTTGGCGCGCTGGAGCCGATGGTAGGCGAAGGTGAGGAGGATGTTACATATCCCGAATTCTACTCTATGCCCAATGGCGATCTGATTTTCGCATATCGTTCCGGAGCTTCGGGACGAGGCAATCTGGTGCTAAACCGCTACAGCGTAGCCGATAAGAAATGGAGCCGCATCCACGACGTCCTTATCGACGGCGAGGGTGAGCGAAACGCCTATTGGCAGATGTATGCCGACCCGGCCGGCACGCTGCATCTCTCATGGGTATGGCGTGAAACCTGGCTCGTTGAGACCAACCACGACCTTTGCTATGCCCGTTCAGACGACGGCGGCAAGACTTGGAAGCGCAGCGACGGCACTCTTTACACTCTCCCAATCACTCAGGCTACGGCTGAAGTGGCGTGGCGCATACCGCAAAATTCCGAGTTGATCAATCAGACGAGTATGACGGCCGATGCCTCCGGGCATCCTTACATAGCCACATATTGGCGTGATCAGGATAGCGCGGTGCCTCAGTATCGTCTCGTTTGGCACGACGGCAAGAAATGGGATATGAACGTGGTGGGTGAGCGTCGTTCACCCTTCTCACTCTCAGGTGGCGGCACGAAGATGATACCGATTTCTCGCCCGCGTATCGCCAGCGACGGGCGCCAAGCCTATTATATCTTCCGCGATGAGGAACGGGGCAGCCGTGTGAGCCTTGCCTACACACCTGAACTCGGTAAAGCCGACTGGCATATCGTAGATCTCACCGATTTCTCGGTAGATGCCTGGGAACCCTCGTTTGATACCAATCTCTGGAACCGCGACCGCAAGATGCACATTTACGTGCAGCCTTCTCATCAGGGGGATGGCGAACGGCTCGCCGATTCAGAAGAGACCGCTTCGCCAGTTTATATTCTGCAACTCGA
>CAZGJH010000165.1:3245-5194 GCA_964525735.1 uncultured Sangeribacter sp. | reverse complement strand
CAATTACTTCCGTGCTGATACTTTATCAACTCAAAATTCGCCAATTTGTTTATTCTCGACCCTGAAACGAGCCAAGCTTCACGGCACTCTGGTCAGCAGATACTGCCCCTTCCTTTGAATGTGTGTCGTCGCCGAAGGCCAGCGAGGGGCGCTTTTAGGCCTGTGAAAAGGCCTTTGAACGATTTGCAGTCGCTTTTTGAGCGATTTTTTGTTTCATCGTATCGTTCTTTTGCCTAATTTTGCATCCGCAATTAGACAAGAGAGCTTCCTACGAAACCCCTCCATAAGAGAGTTTCCACATGAAACCGCTCGACAAGAAAGTTTCCACACAAAATCGCTTGGCAAGAGAGTTTCCCTCGAAACTGCTCCGAGTCGAAGTTGCAAGCACTTTTTTCTAACCTTAATATTTTTTCAATGAAAAAATCTTTACTTCTTGGAGCTGCCCTCTGCATGGCAGCCGGCGCTATGGCGCAGATCGCCCCGGGCGAGTACTATGTTAAGAATGTCGAAACCGGCATGTTCCTCAACGAGGGCTTCTCTTGGGGCACGCTCGCTGTCGTGAAAGCCTATCCCAACGCTTTCGAAGTGACTGCTACCAACGACGGCGGCTACATCTTCAAATCTCGCTACGGCTGGTTCAAACCCGAAAACGGCGAGTACTACATGGACGGCGGCTCCGAAGTCACCACCTATCTCGAAAAAGTAGGCGACTACTATTATATGAAGACCGGCGGCCAGTACATGACTCTCAACGAGTTTAAAGACTACATCAACGATGGCTGGCTCTCAACCATCAATATGTGTGAGACTACCCTCTGGACTATCAAGCAGGCCGCCGAACCCGCTGGCAACGCTTCTGCCTGGCAGCTCCTCACCCGCGAAGATATGGTAGCCGCTCTCGCTAATGCTACTCCCGACAGCCCCGTAGAGGCATCTTTCTATCTGGAAGCCGGCCAGATCGAGGTAAACGCCGACAATAACGTATCCTCTTGGCCCTACATCAAGAATAACGAGCCCGCTCAGATCGTCCTCCCCGACGGCGGTTGGTTCGGCCACAGCGAATGGTTTAACAAAACCACCTACGGCTGGTGTGAAAACGACGGCGCTCCCGCCGACTGCCTCGACGTTGTAAGCCAGGAAGTCGAAGGTATGAAGCCCGGCTTCTACAACGTATCTTTCCGTGCTGTCAACCAGAGCAACGAAGGCGAGACTCCCCTCGTGATCAAATTCAACGACACTGAAGCCTCAGCTACCGAGTGGGCCGAATCCGACCTCTGGTATGCTTCCGCTCAAGACACTATGGCTCACAATGTCGAAACCGCTCAGTTTGAAGTGAAAGCCGACGGCAAGCTCTCTATCCGCATGGAGAAAACCTCCAAAGCCGGCATGCAGAACCGCTTCGCCTTCAAGAGCTTCGCCCTCTCTTACCTCGGCACTGAGGCTACCGGCGTGGCTGGTGTGGCTGCCGACGAGAATGCTCCTGTAGAATACTACAACCTCCAGGGCATCCGCGTTGCCAACCCCGAGAAGGGTATCTTCATCAAGCGTCAGGGCAACAAGGCTACAAAAGTAGCTCTCTAATTTGCAATCTAAACGCAGTATACTCTTAACTCAACTGAACCAATACGTAATTTTGATTCTCGTGACGGGACGAAGCCGTGAGGCCTCGTCCCGTCTTTCTCGTAACTTCACGCAGCAATGAACACCACCGACACATCCCCGGCCGCAAACCCGAAAGGCCGTTTCGCACCATCTCCTACAGGACGCATGCACCTCGGCAACGTCTTCTCTGCCCTCATCTCATGGCTCTCGGCCAAGAAGCAGGGGGGCAAATGGGTGCTTCGTATCGAAGACCTCGACCCGCAGCGCTCACGAACGGAGTATGCCCGACTAATCGAAGACGACCTCCACTGGCTCGGCCTCGACTGGGACGAAGGTGGCCTCGACAA
>CAZGJH010000165.1:0-3145 GCA_964525735.1 uncultured Sangeribacter sp. | reverse complement strand
TTCACCGACCGTCTCTACGGCCCGCAAGCCGTAAACCTCGCCAATCATTGCGGCGACTTCATACTTCGCCGTGCCGACGGCGCGTGGGCCTATCAGTTGGCCGTCGTCGTCGACGATGCCGCCATGGGCATAACGGAAGTGGTGCGCGGAAGCGACCTCCTCCTCTCCTCGGCCCAGCAGATCTATCTCTACCGTATCCTCGGTTTGCCCGCCCCTGAATTCGCCCATGTGCCCCTGCTCTGCAACGCCGAGGGCCGACGCCTCTCGAAGCGCGACGCTTCGCTCAGCATGGAGGAGATACGCAAGACGGCCTCCCCCTCTCACGTAATCGGCTATCTTGCCTGCCTCGCAGGCTTGCTCCCGGAGCCATTCCCCATCAGCGCGGAAGGACTGCTCCCCCTATTCTCATGGTCGGCCATGCCGAAACGCCCCAATCTCACCGTCTCGGTTTGAAGAAATCCCCGTTTTACGTTTTTCTCCACCTTTTTGCCCGTTTTCTCTACCCACGGTTTGGAGATTTTACGTAAATTTGCAACTCCACAAGCTCGCCGCGACTATTCCAGCCGCTCACGGGCTGCTTAAACGAAAAACTCGACACATTTCCACATCATGAAAAAAGCAATTCTTTCTGCTCTACTCGCTCTCGGCGCCCTCACTCCCGCTGCGGCTGCCGTCAACCATCTCGTGGTAGAGCCCAACGCGAAAGGGGCCCCGATCGCTCCTACCATGTATGGTCTCTTCTTCGAAGATATCAACTATGCCGCCGACGGCGGTATCTACGCTGAAAAAATCAAAAACCGCTCGTTCGATTTCGCTCAGCCCCTCACCGGATGGAACGCTTTCGGCAAGGTCGAAGTGCTCAACGACGGCCCCTTCGAGCGCAACCCCAACTACGTGCGCCTCTCTCCCGCCGGACACACCGACAAATGGAGCGGCCTCGACAACGAGGGCTTCTTCGGCGTGAGCTTCGAGAAGGGGAAAGACTACCGCTTCTCCGTATGGGCCCGCGTGCCCGACGGCGGCACTTCTAAAGTGCGCGTAGAGCTCGAAGACCCCGCCTCGATGGGCGAAGGCCAGGATAAATGCGCCGAAGAATTCGAAGTGAAGGGGAAGGAATGGAAGAAATACACCGTCACACTCAAACCTAACGAAACAGTATATAAAGGTAAGCTCCGCGTTTTCCTCTGCAAACCGGAAACTACCGTCGACCTCGAACACCTCTCCCTCTTCCCCACCGACACCTGGAAAGGGCGTGAGAATGGTCTCCGCCCCGACCTCGTGCAGAAACTTGCCGACCTCAAGCCAGGCGTGTTCCGCTTCCCCGGCGGTTGCATCGTCGAGGGCACCGACATGGACACCCGCTACCAGTGGAAGGAGACCGTAGGCCCGGTTGAAAACCGTCCCGTAAACGAAAACCGCTGGCACTACACATTCCGCCATCGCTTCTTCCCCGACTATTTCCAGAGCTACGGCCTCGGCTTCTATGAATACTTCCTCCTCAGCGAGGATATCGGCGCAGAGCCCCTCCCGATCCTCAACGTGGGCCTCGTATGCCAGTATCAGAACCACGACGAAGCAGCCCACGCATCTATGGATGAGCTCCAGCCTTTCATCGACGACGTGCTCGACCTTATCGAATTCGCCAACGGCCCCGTCACCTCCGAGTGGGGCAAGCTCCGCGCCGAGATGGGTCACCCCGAGCCCTTCAACCTCAAATACGTAGGCATCGGCAACGAGCAGTGGGGTCCGGAATACGTCACTCGCCTCGAGCCATTCATCAAGGCCGTGCGTGCCAAGTATCCCGATATCAAGATTGTAGGTAGCTCAGGCCCCGACTCCGAGGGTAAACAGTTCGACTACCTCTGGCCCGAGATGACACGCCTCAAAGCCGACCTCGTCGACGAGCATTTCTATCGCCCCGAAAGCTGGTTCCTCGCCCAGGGCAACCGCTACGACAACTACAACCGCAAGGGCCCGAAGGTATTCGCCGGCGAATACGCTTGCCACGGCAAGGGTAAGAAATGGAATCATTTCAACGCTGCCCTCCTCGAAGCAGCCTTCATGACTGGTCTCGAACGCAACGCCGACATCGTGGAGATGGCCACCTACGCTCCCCTCTTCGCCCACGTGGAAGGCTGGCAGTGGCGTCCCGACATGATCTGGTATGACAACTTCCGCTCCATGCCCACAGCCAGCTACTATGTGCAGCAGCTCTACTCCCTCAACAAGGGCACGCAGACTGTGCCTCTGAAGATGGATGGCAAAGCCGTGGCCGGCAACGAGGGTCAGAACGGTCTCTTCGCTTCAGCCGTGAAAGAGGAGCCTTCGGGCGACGTGATCGTGAAGGTGGTGAACACCGGCGACACCCCACAGGAGCTTCAGATCGACTTCAAAGGCCTGAAAAAGAACCAGAAGTTCTCTTCGGTAGAGGTCACTACCCTTCACAACGACAACCCTGAAGCCGAGAACACTCTCGACAACCAGGATATCGTGAAGCCCACCACGCGCACCTTCACCGACAAGGACATCACCGACATGAACGTCGAGCTCCCCGCCAAGACTTTCGCTCTCTACCGCTTCAAAAAATAAAATCTGAACTCATGAAAAAGTTAATTAGCGCATTCGCGCTGTCGGCATTATGCTCCCTTTCGGCTCTGGCAGCCAACGAAGTGACTATCACCATGCTCCCCTCTGAGGAGAGCCCCATTATACAGAAGGAGATCTACGGCCAGTTTGCCGAACACCTCGGCACATGCATCTACGGCGGCCTCTGGGTGGGCGAAGATTCACCCATCCCCAACATCAACGGCTACCGCACCGACGTGCTCAACGCTCTCAAGGAGCTTCACGTGCCCGTGCTACGCTGGCCCGGCGGCTGCTTCGCCGACGAATACCACTGGATGGACGGTATCGGCCCCAAAGAAAACCGTCCCCGCATGGTCAACAACAACTGGGGCGGTACCGTTGAGGACAACTCTTTCGGCACTCACGACTTCTTCAACCTCTGCGAGATGCTCGGTTGCGAGCCCTATCTGAGCGGCAACGTCGGCAGCGGCACTGTCGAGGAGCTCGCCAAGTGGGTTGAGTATATCACGGCCGAAGATGGCCCGATGGCTACCCTGCGCAAGCAGAACGGCCGCGAGAA
>CAZGJH010000164.1:2368-5209 GCA_964525735.1 uncultured Sangeribacter sp. | reverse complement strand
CTCATCGAAATCAAGGCCGGCAATAAGCTCAACGAGCAGAAAAATGGCAAATATGTGGGCATCGACGAAAGCCACGCAGGTATCAGCATGATCAACGGCTACGTACATGGCCTCACTTCGATGCTCGTGTATGATGAGCAGGTGATGACCACCGACGTGCTCAACAAGCGTCTCCGCTTCGACTTCTACAACATTCCTCCCGAGCTCACCAACAATAATATCCGTTGGCATTTAGCCGATGTGCCCGGATATTCGGGCTACGTAGTCCCCAACGACTATTGCGGCGACCATCTGAAATTCTCCGACGAGACAGAAATCACAATGTGGAGCTCCGAAGGATGGACAAACTATGAGGAGGATGAGCTGAAGCTCAACGGATGGTATGATTTCACTCTCCGTATGCTCCCCGTGCCTCCCGGTTCTTACGAAATCCGCATAGGCTATCGCCAGGAGTCGTGGCGCGGCATCGCTCAGCTCTTCGTCGACGGCGAGATCCAGGGCATCCCTCGCGACCTCCGCATAGCCGGAACCGACCCTATGGTAGGCTGGGTGAGCGACGATCTCCTCTCCCCCTCAGGAATAGCTGAAAACGACAAGGCCATGCACAATCGCGGCTACATGAAAGCTCCTGCATCTATCTGGGCCAACCAGCTCAACGGAACCCTCCGCACATCTCCTACTTGCCTGCGCATCGTGGTAGGCCAATTCAACTTCCAAGAGTATGGCGCCCACTATCTGAGAGGCAAAAACGTCTACGCTCCCAGCCAGGAGTTCCACGGCGACTATATCGAGATAATACCCACCAGTCTGCTCGACCAGGAGGATATCTATTGATCTATTTCACTTGAAAAATACCAATCATGAAGAAGATACAATCAAATAATATACGCCTGTTCAGTGCGCTCCTCTTAGGAGCCGCGCTGATGCCGCTGGGCTCATGCTCCAGCGACTGGGACTCCCACTATGCTCCCGACAAGGAGGGGGCCGACAGCCGCACGGTGATGCAGGTGATCAAGAGCGACCCTTCTCTCTCGAAGTTCGCACGTATGATTGAGATTGCCGGCCTGGAGGAGACTCTCGACAACACCCAGACCTACACCGTATGGGCCCCTACCGATGAAGCTCTCGCCGCAGTAGACCTCTCCGACACCGAGGAGGTGTGCCGAATGGTCAATAATCATATCGCCCGCCACAATATCTCATCGTCTACCCTCCCCTCGAAGGGTGTGCGCATGCTCAACGGGAAGATTGGCCATTTCGACGGCAACACTTTCTCCGGGGTGGCTCTCTCGCGCGCCGATATCCGCACCGGCAACGGCGTGCTCCACATTCTCTCGGAGGCTATCCCTTACCGCTACAATATCCGCGAATATATCGCCACTCATCCCGATTTCTCACTGCTCAACGCCTTTATCTCACGTTTCGACGAAGATAAGTTTGATGCCGAAAACTCCACTCCTCTCGATATGGATGAGAATGGCAATATAGTCTACGATACGGTCACCAAGCCTTTCAACGCTCTTTTGGAGAGCCCCATCTACGGCATTGGAGCCATCGAGGCCGAGGATTCCCTCTTCACCATGATCCTACCCGACAACCGTGCCTGGGCCAAGGCCTACGAGGAGGTGTCGGCCTATTTCAAAGTGTATGACGCCGATCCTGCGAAAGCCGACTCCATAACCGACATGCAGACTTCGCTCGCTATCGTGAGCGACCTTATCTTCCGTGGTAGCCTCACGGCCCCCTCCGGGCCACTTGCCACCACTACCGGAAGCCTTATTCCCGACGTGGCTGCTATGTTTGCCGGCGCAACTGCCGAAACAGCCTCCAACGGTATGATCTACACCACATCGGCACTCTCGCTCGATCCGCTCGCCACGTTCAACAAGGAGATCGAGGTAGAGGCCGAGGAGAGTGAGGGTAGAACAGTGGCACAGCGCACCAACGTCACCGTGGTGTCGCTCGGAAGCGAGCATGAGTTTTATGCCGCCACTTCAGGCCATTCCTATCTTGAGGTGACGCCGAGCGCGGCCGCGGCCACTCCGGGCGTTACGTTCCGCCTCCCTGAGGTGCTCTCCGGCAAATACGACATCTACGCCACATTCATCCCCACAGAATCTGATGGCAAAGGTGCCAACCACACCCGTATGTCGTTCACGCTCACCTATCTCAACCCCTCAAACGGGCGCAACACCTCTACCACTTTCAACGACAACGACTTCTACACCTCCGACAGCGAGCCTACCGTGATAAAGGTGGCGTCGGCTTTCGAGTTTCCCGTGAGCGATTTCACCGATCGCATGTGGCTTCTCGATCCCGCCAACGACATCACGGCCAAGACGGCCCGCACACAGATCGAGGTGAAGCCTAATGTCACCACTAAAGAGTTTAACGGCGGAGAGCTGACACGCAAGTTCAATCTCGACCGTATTTACATGATTCCTGTCACCGACTAACCACACAGAGCAAATGAAATCGAAATATATCAACACCACCCGCCTTCGCGTAGCCGCCGCTTGCGCGCTCCTCCTTATCGCAGGAGGGAGCCACGCCATGGCCGACTCTCAGGTGGAAGGTCGCATCACTAACGCCGCCAACGGCGTTGCCCTCCCTGGCGCACGTGTCACTGTAGTCGACGGCTCTGCCGCTGCCATGACCGACGGCGAGGGCGCTTTCCGCCTCACGGCTCCCGACGCCGACGTTACCCTGCGCGTCGAGGCCCCTGGATTCAACACTATCTATGTGCCCGTGCGCGGGCTCAGCAATCTCAATATCTCCCTCCGCTCCGCCTCCGAAGATATGCCGCTCAATTCTATCGGCGATCTTGAGGGCGAGCTCTAC
>CAZGJH010000164.1:0-2268 GCA_964525735.1 uncultured Sangeribacter sp. | reverse complement strand
TTCGCTTTCCTCAACGACGACCCCACGGCTCTCGGCTACAAGGCCAACCATAACGACACCGACTGGCTCGGCCTCTCCACCCGCGCCGGGATGTTGATGAATTACGGTGTGAGCGTGCGAGGCGGCGACGACCGCGCCCTCTACAGCTTCTCCTTGGGCTATACCAAAAACGACGGCTCTGTGAAGGAAACGAGCTTCGACCGCCTCAACATCCGATTCAATTCCGACATAAATCTCTGGAAGGGCTTCAAGCTCCGCTTCGACATCGCTTTCGCACAGGCCACATGGCATCTCTTCGACGATGGCATCAACGCCGTCTCATCGCCCACTTATCTGAGCATGATCAAGTCGCCTCTCTATCATCCCAACGTGATCAGCAACTCGGGCGACGTAACGATGAAGTATTCCGACGTGGATGAACTCAACGTGGGCAACCCTCTCTCGATTCTCGATCTCGGCAAAGCCGACAACCGCAACTATCGCTTCAACCTCGCCGCCACTCCGCAATACGTCTTCAACGACGCCTGGAAGATCGCCGGCACCGTTGGCTACACCTTCGACAAGGAAAAGCAGAACAATTTCACCCCCGATTATGGCGTGGAAGATACACCGCTCTTCAATAACAATGGCGAGATCTACGCCACGTCGCTCAATCGTGTGCGCACTATGATGAGCCGCCACACGCTCTTCAACGCCGACATCCACGGCGAGTGGCATCCGCTGCGCGACTACGTAAACAATCTGAAGTTCAACCTCGGCTACCGCTTCCAAAACGACACCTACAACTGGAGCTACGGCGAGGGACACAACACCCCTTCAGATCATATCAACGCCTTGGGCAAGACCAGCACTGAGCTACGAGTGTCGGAGGGTCTCGACACAAAATGGCGCTCTATGGCCTGGTATCTCACCGGCGACTATTCGCTCTACAACCGCTACTTCCTCTCTGTGGCAGCATCTACCGAGAGCAACTCCCTCTTCGGTAAGCATGCGCCCCACGCCTTGAGAATGGGTGGCGTATCCTGGGGGCTGTACCCCTCTGTCAACGCCGCTTGGCTGATCTCTTCCGAGAAGTTCATGCGTTCGCTCACAGCTATCGACATGGCTAAGATCCGCGTGGGCTACGACGTAGCCGGCAACGACCGCCTCCCCGCCCTCGCCACGATGTCGTATATGGCCAGCGAACCGCTCGCCGGACACGCTTTCGGACTCGTGCTCGCAAATATCGGCAACGACCGCCTAAAATGGGAGACTACCCGCACATTCCGCGTGGGGCTCGACATGAACTGGTTTGCCAATCGCTGGCAGTGGCAGTTTGATTTCTACAAATCATCCACTTCCGATCTTCTAATGCCGCGTCAGCTCAACGACGAGACAGGTCTGAAGACCTACTGGACCAACGGCGGACGCCTGGAGAACACCGGTGTAAACTTCTCTACCACAGTGCGTGTGGTTGACACCCGCGACTTCAAGTTTGATCTCGGCGCATCTATCGGCCACTACCGCAACAAGGTGACTTCGCTCGCCGACGGCGATTTCGTGACTTCGCTCGCAGGTGGTGAGATTCTCACCACTGTAGGAGAGCCGCTCGGTGTCTTCTACGGATATCGCACGGAGGGCGTATTCTCTACAGCAGCCGATGCACGCGAGGCAAACCTTGCGATACGCAATGCCAACGGTTCGCTCTCACCATTCCAGGCCGGCGACATGCACTTCGCCGACGTCAAGAAGGATGGCGTGATCGACCTCTCCGACCGCACAATCATCGGTGATCCTAACCCCGATTTCTATGGCAACTTCAATCTGCGTCTCTCCTGGAAGGGCTTCACTCTCTCGTCGCTCTTCACGTTCTCGCAGGGCAATGACATCTACAACGCCCTTCGCGCAAATCTTGAGAGCGGCGCCGACATCTACAACCAGTCGACGGCTATGACCAACCGTTGGGTGGCCTCGGGGCAAGTGACGGATATACCGCGCGCCGTCTACGGCGACCCGATGGGCAACGCCCGCTTCTCCGACCGCTGGATCGAAGATGGCTCTTATCTGAAATGGAAATCGCTCCGCCTGAGCTACGACATACCCATCCAGAGCCCATTCATACAGGGTGTGCAGGTGTGGTTTGGCATGAACAATCTCAAGACATGGACCAAATATCTCGGTCAGGATCCTGAAAGCTACGCCGGCTCCACCCCTCTCTGGCTCGGCGTCGACACGGGCCTCGTCCCCTCCGTCCGCGAATACACCTTCGGCGTCAAAATCAACCTCTAA
>CAZGJH010000163.1:0-5221 GCA_964525735.1 uncultured Sangeribacter sp. | reverse complement strand
GTTTCTCCGGCGGCCTCATGCTCGAATACCAATTCGAGCACAACGGCTTCGCCCCAGACATCGCCCTCCTCTACACCCGCTACGCCTCCCACCTAACAGCGAGCCCCGCGAACACCCCAGCGAGCCCCGCGAGCCCAGCCGCGAGCCCAGCCGAAGGCGACGGCAATGCGGCGTGGTCATTCTACCAATCCCCAGGCAAAAACTTCCTCGAACTACCCATCCACCTCAAATACAAATTCTGGTTATCCGCCACAAAGAAGCTCGTAGCCCCCATGCTCTACACCGGCCCCAGCCTCATGTTCGCCCTCGACAAAGCCCTCCCACTCGCTGTGGCCCCCGCCAACGACCCCGCTGGAGCGAACTCCGTGAGCGGCCTCTACACGCCCCCCGGCGTGAAGCGTTTCAACGCTGGCTGGGACGTAGGCCTCGGCATCGACATCATCAACTTCATCCAGCTCCAAGCCGGCTACCGCTTCCCCCTCACCAACGCCCTCTCCACCTCCCCCTCCTCAAACGCCAAGCTCCACCTAAACGCCTGGACCCTCTCCGCCAACATCCTCTTCGACTTCTAAGCTGACTGGGAAGAGGCGCGCCCCCGCGCCTCCGTGCCGAAGCACCGCCTGTCACATAAACCGTAAATAAATATGAACACAAACCTCTTCATCCAAAATCTTACCGCTCTCGTGCGCGACTACATCGCCCACGACGAAGCCTACTCCGACGACGTACAGCTCGAAATCAACACAGTAACCTGGGAAATGGACATCGCTGACCCCGAAAACGACCTCCCCAACTGCGACTACTATCCCATGATGGACCTCGTCAGCATGAGCCCGACCGCCCCCGGCCAATGGATCCCCGACGCCGACGCCATCGCCTCCGTCGCCGCCGAATACGTCTTCACCTCCAACTGACCCCAGCCCGCTGCGTCCGGCAGCCCCATCGCCCGCTGTAGGGACGCGATTCTTCGCGTCCACGTAGCATCTGCTGCCATTTATATGCACCAGTTACGCGGTGGACGCGAAAAATCGCGTCCCTACCGAACAATACCTTCCAACACCGCGTTATACAATCAAAATACCCAAAATTATTAACCCTTATAAAAACAGAACGCTATGTTTGAAGATCTGAAAGAAAAGGCCGCTGGCCTCATGAACGACGAAAAAGTCAAAGAAGTAGTCAACAAAGCCAAAGAATTCGCCGAGAGCGAAAAAGGCAAAGAGGTGATCGAAAACGTCAAAGAGAAAGTCACCGAATTCATCAGCAAAAAGAAATAATCCCCCCACAGATACAAAAATGAGCCGCTTACGACCCAAATCGTAAGCGGCTCATTTTCATATCCAAAAGCAAGGAGCCGTCAGTTCTTCCTCCCTTCCAAATCGTCGTTCGCAATCGACTTCGCCGTCTTCTTCACCGACGCATTCAGGCTGCCAAACCGGTAACTCACCGAAAACGACACCACATTCGTCGCCCCGTAAGCATACGACGTGTCATAACCCGTATAACCCGAGTTCAGGAACCGCGTCACGTACTTACGCGGATTCGGCATAAACGGATTCCGCCACGCCAGGCGCAGCGTGAGCCGTTTCTCCTTCAGCAACTGCTTGGAAATGTCGATGTGCCAGAAGAGGCTGCTGCCCCAGCTGAACGGCATGTAGCTATACAGACCGCGCGCCGAATTCCACACCGACCCCATCACCGACACGCTGAAATCGTAGGGCAACGACTGACGCACGCGCGCATAGCCCGAATAGCCCCAGCCCGACTCCTTGAGCCCCGTGAAGCGATTCGAAGAATAATTGTAATCGGCTGATACATTAAACATTATCTGCGTCTTCATCCCCGCGTTGATCTGCGCCCAGAGGTTGGTGTAGAAGCCACGGTTGCGCCCCGCGTTGGCATACGAGGAGTAGGTGATGTCGCCCGCGAGCAATTCACGCGTGCCGATCACACTATTGTTTGAGAATGAATAACTTGCGTTGTAGTCGAGGTTGATGAGCCGCGACATGTACGAATAGTTGAGCGAGAGCGACTGATGGCGCGACGAACCGAGATCCGGGTTGCCCGTCGAGATAGAGGTCGGCGTGTTTACTACCGCCGGGTTCAACTGGCTGATTCCCGGGCGGTTGATGCGCGTGGAGTAAGCGAGTTTGAAGGTGTTCGCGTCGTTCAGGTCGTAAGATACCGACGCGTTCGGCACCCAGTCGCTCAGC
This sequence comes from uncultured Sangeribacter sp., assembly GCA_964525735.1. Taxonomy (GTDB): domain Bacteria; phylum Bacteroidota; class Bacteroidia; order Bacteroidales; family Muribaculaceae; genus Lepagella. The sequence goes on along the minus strand of CAZGJH010000163.1, from coordinate 3,008 downwards.
GAACTGCCGAAGGGGTCGCCCGAGCCGTCGCGATACTTCGCGCCGAGGTGCGAATACTCGTAGCGCAACCCTGCGCGTGCTCCCCAGCGGCCGTATTTCAGGCGGTAATCGAAGTAAAACGCCGCCACCTGCGTGGTGTGGATGAAATCTGTAAACTCCTGTGAATAATTGAAATACTCCTGCCGATTCACCGAGTGATTGCGGCGGTTGATGTACTTGCCACCCACGTCAAACTTGTTGTGCTCGTCGCAAGGGCGCGTCCAGTCGAGCTGTATTGTGTTCTCCAGGAAAGAGAGGTGGAAGTCGTTGTCGGTGCCCGTGTACGGCACGGGGAGGTTGACCGCCTCGTCGTATTCCGAGATGCTGTGCTGCTTCTGGTCGGTGGTCGAGATGAGGTAGGAGAGCGTGATCATCTCACCCTTGTGGCGCGTCGACCGCTGGTAGTTAAAATTGCCGTTGAAATCGGCGTAGCGGTTAGGCGCTGATTTATCGCGAGTTATGTACGAGTAAATCGGCGAGCCGTCGCGCGCCGTCATCGCCGTGCGACCCGTCCCGTCAGTCGAGAGGTCGTAGAAATAGCCGCCGAATTCGGCTGTGAAGAGGTTGAGCGTGTCCAGTTCGAGGCTCATGTCGATGCCGCCGTAGCCCAGCTGACCGTGGGCCGAGCCCTCCGACTCCGTGCTCAGCCGGTTGCCCGAATCGTCGTATACGCGCTCCGATTCCGAGCTGAACTTGTGGCCGTGGCGCGTCATCTTGTTGTAGCCCGCGTAGAGCGACACGTTAAACTTGTCGATCTGCGAGTTGAGCCAGATGTTGGGCGACACCATCTGCTCGTTCGTGTCGTAATTCAGTGATGCATTGCCCATTACGCCTTTGATCACCGTATTGTTCATCGTCACGATATTGAGGATGGCCGACGTGCCCTCCGCGTCTTCGCGCGCGCCAGGGTCGGTGATCACCTCGATTTTCTTGATCATCGAGGCCGGGAGGGCCTTGAAAATGTCCTTCGCGTTGCGCGAGAACGAGTTGTTCGGCCGCCCGTTCTTGTAGATTTTGAAATTTGTGGAGCCCTTCACCTTGATAGTGCCGTCGGGGTCGACGCTCACGAGCGGCACCTTCCGGAGGATGTCGGCGAGGGGAGAGGTTTTGGCCTCCGTGTCGGCCTGCACGTCATAGCCGATGCGATCTATCTCCTTGGTGATGAGCGGCTTGACGGTCGTCACCACCAGCTCATCCAGGTCATACCCCTGAAACGACCCCAGCGAATCAAGCGCCTCGGCCCTCTCCACCTCCGCCTCCGCCGGCACCTCGCTCTGCCCAAACGCAGGCAAAGCCACGCCGCAAGCCATCATCGCCGCGCAAGCCAAAGGCGCGCAAGCACCTCTAAAAGAGTAAAAATGTTTCATAAAGCACTACGTAATCAAAGTTAGTTATCAGTTTACAGTTAGTTATCTGTTTACCCTTCTTCCTTCCGAGCATCCCTCTCTTTTTGAAGCATACTGACGAATTCCTCTGGAAGCTTAAGAATCTCATTCACCTCATCCATCGTTAAGTTCTTAGTCTCTCCCATCTTTTCCAGATAATCAGGATCCATCTTTGCTACGTTATGCAACATGCAAATTGTCACCTTCATATAGCCCTCTATGTACCCCCTGACGTATTCGCTAACAGATATTCTTTCGCATTCTTTCCGAAGATACGGATACTTCTTGGTGTGCGAATCAAGAAACTCTTTAAGTTTGGTTTGGTATTCCTCTCTTTGTGTATTCTCCAAAGCTTTTTTTCGAGCAGAGTCATACATTTTCTTCCCCAAAGGAGTCTTGTAAAAATCCTCCAAGCTCATAATCTCCTCCATCTTCTTGGGCCCCAACCCCAAAATCTCCTTAATCTCCTCCAACGTCAAGCCTCTTGCGGCTGCAATCTGATTTACAGAAACACCCACTCGATACAAACCCTTTATCCACTTTATTCTATCATCTTCCACCCCCTGATTAAATGCCGTTTGGAGAATAGCATTATTATCCCTCTCCACTTTCAGCTCATGCTCTTCCTGCAATTCCTTATCCGTCATAATACCTCCTCTCCTTTCATTTTTCTGTCTCGTCATTCAGCTTCAAAATCTTTTTAACTTTATCAATGGGTTCATCTAACAAATCAGCAATGGATTCTGCAGATTGGCCTTTACTGTACATTCTTCGTATGACGCCACTTATCACTTCCTCGCGTTCGAGTTTACGCTCGGATTGGATAATCGCATAGTTGTCCCACGCTATCTTTTGCCGTCTCTCAGCTCTCAGCCGTCTTATTTCCTTATCAGTCATAACACACCTCCCTCCATTCAGTCTATGAGAGGCGTCATTTTAGATTCAGCGCCCGTTTGACCGTATCGATAGTTTCTCCTAAAGTATGAGCGATATCTTCTATAGTGTAGCCGTTACCGAACATTCTACGAATATATGACTGCGATTTGTCATCACCACCCCTCTGATAATTAGATTTAGCCGTAGTCTGGAGAATCGCGTTATTGTCGCGATACACTTTAAGCGAACGCTCATACTTGCGACGTTCGGTAGGATTGAGGGCGGCTGTGCGAGCCGTTTCACCTAAATCGGTAAAAATCGGATATTTATTAAAAGCAGCAGGTATTGCATCCATAGTTTCAAAATTTTTAAGTATATACATCCACGCTTCTAAAAGCGAATCACACTCTTCCGGAGTCTTCTGAGCAAAAGGCAACTTTAGGAAATACATCCTTGCTTTATCAGTGAACGCCGACTCGGTAGAGTAGTTATACAAACCTATCTTATCAAAGGGCTTGGTGTTAATCTCACTTAGTATAGCCTTACCCGTATCATCTTTCCAGTCGAAATTCATAATGAAAATGCCGTACACCGGAATCAGTTCATAGTGCCAATCCTTTCCTTTCACAGATTGGTGCACTAACTGAGAGGAAACATAATACAGCGCGCGGTCAGCAAAATGCTCCTGAAAGCCGTTCTGCATTTCCA
>CAZGJH010000162.1:0-5252 GCA_964525735.1 uncultured Sangeribacter sp. | reverse complement strand
TGAAAATTGTTAACTTTGCAGCCGAATTGAATGCCGAAGTGGATTCAATGATAAAATAACATAAAAAAATCACCCTAATCTGTCTGATAAGAGACAGGAAAGAAACTGAATGGAGAAAAAACCACAATTTACAGGTCCTCGCCGTCCCGTCGGTAGTGCCCCTCGTCCCCCGCGTCCTGCAGGCCCCGCGCCTCAGGGAAAAGGCGGCCGAGGCAAGGGCAACGACCGTAATAGCAAGGATCCTTATGTAATCAACGAACACATTCGTGCCAAAGAAGTGCGTCTGGTTGGCGACAATGTGGAGCAGGGCATCTATCCTATAGATAAGGCCCTCCGCATTGCCGAGAAAATGGAGCTCGACCTCATAGAGATCTCCCCCAACGCTGAGCCGCCGGTGTGCAGAATTCTGGATTATCAGAAATTCCTCTATCAGCAGAAGAAACGCCAGAAGGAGCAGAAGCAGAAAGCTGCGAAGGTGGTGGTGAAGGAGATTCGTTTCGGTCCGCAGACCGACGACCATGACTACAACTTCAAGCTTAAGCACGCCATCGGATTCCTCAAGGAGGGTTCAAAGGTAAAGGCTTATGTGTTCTTCAGAGGCCGCTCAATTCTCTTCAAAGAGCAGGGTGAGGTGTTGCTGCTTCGCTTTGCCAACGACCTTGAGGAGTATGGAAAGGTAGAGATGATGCCTGTGCTTGAAGGGAAACGCATGATTATCATGATTTCTCCCCTAAAAGCCGCTCCCAAGAAGGATAAACCTGAAAAGGAGAAGCCTGCAAAGGGTGGCGAGGGAAAGACAGCCCAAGAACCTGCAACAAAACCTGAAGAGGCCAAGGCTTCGGAAGAAAAAGAATAAAAATTGACAGAGACCGTAGGCACAACGTGCCGAGGTGAAAAAACAAACAACTAAATTTTTAAACAATGCCAAAGGTAAAAACCAATGCCGCGTCAAAGAAGCGTTTCGCGCTCACCGGCACAGGGAAAATCAAGAGAAAACACGCTTATCACAGCCACATTCTGACCAAGAAGTCGAAAAAGCGTAAAAGAAACCTTGACCACACAACACTCGTAGCCGGCGCTAACGCAAAGGCTGTCAAGGAGCTTCTCAACCTCCGTTAAGGCTCTTCCCCAATACGCAGATAGTCGAGTCTTACCAAGAGGGAAACAATTTTCCTCTGAATCATTTTTATCACAATTTTTAATCCGAATGTCGAGCACCGCAAGAGCTGAAAATCAATCGGCCGCTCTCATTCAAAAACTGAAGAAAAATGCCAAGATCAGTCAATCATGTAGCCTCAAGAGCTAAAAGAAAGAAAATACTGAAACTCACCCGTGGTTACTACGGAAGCCGCCGCAACGTGTGGACCGTAGCGAAAAACACATGGGAGAAGGGTCTTACCTATGCTTACCGCGACCGTAAGCAGAAAAAGCGCAACTTCCGCGCCCTCTGGATTCAGCGTATCAACGCTGCTGCCCGCATGGAGGATCTTTCTTACTCCAAGCTCATGGGCCTCATTCACAAGGCCGGCATCGAGATCAACCGTAAGGTGCTCGCTGACCTCGCAATGAACAACCCCGAGGCTTTCAAGGCTATCGTAGACAAGGTGAAGTAAATCCTTGCTCGCAGCCTGAAACAATCTCATAGGATTCTAAACAGGATTCCGCATAAAAAAGCCTGACCGATGATTCGGCCAGGCTTTTTTATGCGGAATCTCCACTTTTTTTCGGAAACTTCCAATTTTGTTTGGAACCATTTTGGGTAAGGTGGAGAGAGGTTTATTCTTGCGATTTCGGAGCGAAGATGATTGTCACAACGCCTCCGATGAGCATTACGGCTATCGAAACAGCAAGCACGAGGACTGTGCCACCTGCTTTAAGAAGCACCGGAATACAGAACACACCCAAGACTGCGCCGATCTTGCCGATAGAAGCTGCAAGACCTGAACCCTGACCACGCACTTCAACGGGATATACCTTTGCAGGAAGCACATACGTCATAAGGTGCGGACCCATGTTCAAAAAGAGTTCGAACGCCATAAAAGCACCGATCGAAAGCCATTTGGATAGGCCGTAATGATAGGAGTAGAGAAGCACGGCGAGTGAGATCGCGCTGAAGAAGAATCCTACCCACTGTATCTTGGCTCCTTTCATTCTGTTGATGAGCCAAAGACCCAACACGAAGCCTGGCAACATGACGCATGATATCCAGAATGTGACTTCTACGGAGTTGTTGACGTGCATAAGTTGTGTGGCTCCCGGCGACTCGTGCTCTATGCCCAATGCCAAAACAAGGATTGGGAGGAAGACGCCGATACCGTAGACACCCAAACCCTCGCATGCCCAAGGCACACCGGTGAAGATTACGTTTCTCCAGTTTTGACGGATAAACTTCCATGTTGAAATTTTCTGTGGCTTTACTGTGACTTTGGGAGTCGAAACATCCACATTATCGCCAAGGAAGTGATGTGTGGCTTCCTGAGCCTCCTGCATCCTGCCATGGTTGGCAAGCCATACGGGGCTCTCCCAGAAGCGGATGCGGGTCACGAACATGAGTGCTGAGATGGCAATCATGGTCCAGAGCAACTGAGGCCAGAGATCGGCATTAGTCCAATCTTTTATCATAAGGAAGCAAACTCCCGCCATGATGATATTGCCCACTGAGCTTGCCGCCTTTGCACCGCCCACCATGAAGAATTTCCATTTCGTGGGCATTAGCACCGTGATATAATCGGAGTCGAGGCTATATTCGCCACCGATCGCGAAACCCATAACGAAGAGCGAGATGATCAGAACGGGGATATTCGGAAATATCAGAGCGGCGATAGCTGCGGCGCAGATCACCACAGGGGTGAGGCGGAAGAGCTTCAGATATCCATATTCATCGGAGAGCTTTCCGAGCACCACCGATCCGAAAACGATACCGATAAGATCCATCGCGCCGATAAGACCCTGCATGAAGGAGCTCAATTCAGGATGAGCGTTGATTTGATAGAGAGGGATGATGATTGAGACAAGGGTAGCAAGAGCTGTACCCACGAGCTGCCCAAGGGAGGCAACGGCCGTCACCCAATATTGCCGCCATGTCAGCGGCGCATCATCGATTGTATAAGTTTTTTGAGAAGTTGTAGTTTCCATAAGAGATCTCAGTTAAAAAAGATGGTGCCTTTTTAGGGGCACCATCAAAAAATATTTTCGAATCATTACGCAGCTTTAGGCTGGAAGAATTTGTAAGCCGGGAGCAGGAAGATCCAAGTGCCGATACAGAACGGGCCAGTCAAAGTGGGGAGGCCCATAGGAGCGAAGAAGGCGTTCATGGCTGCCTGGATAAATACGGTAGCTACGGTGCCGAAGATAGCCCAGATCGCTGATTTCCATGAGAAATTGCAGAATGTTGCGCCAAGAGCGATCGCCGTCAAGACAGCTGAAAATCCGTAGAGACCGTTGGCTACGTCGACGCCGGGTGCTTTCCACAAGAGAGCGATGGCGAGAGCTACGGCAGAGCCGATCGCTGCCCAGAGAGCGGCGCGCCAGCTGCTCACAGCCAGACCGGCAAGGAAGAATACGCCTGTAACCCAAGACTTGATGAGGAATACCTGAGAGATGCCACGAAGCCAATATACTACCAAATCTCCGAAACCAACTGCGATGTGGCCTACGTCGCCATGTGCGAATTCAGGAGTGCCCATGTATTCAGCGGGGAATCCGGCAAACAGACGAGCGGAGAGGAGGAAGATCCAGGTGCAGAATACGAAGGGGAATGTGAACGAGGAAAGTTTCCAGCGGTCGAGCACATTATTCATACCCGACTGAGCCACTGTGGTGAGAGCAGAGCAGATAATCATGGCCACCCACATCCAGACGGTGTTGGCGAGGAAGGTGGGGAAGGCACAGCCTACCAACACGCCATTGAAGCCCCAAAGGCCTTGGGCGCCGGTTTTGTCGGGGAGGCGCAGGATATAACCGGTGAGGGTCGATACGAGTACGCCTACGAGAGCGCCCCAAGCCACGAGAGGAAAACCCTCTTCGTAAGCGCCCCAGAAAATGCCGGCCATAAAGAGGATGCCGGTCCACATATTGTCTTGGAACATTACCTGTCCCACACCTCGCGCCACTGTGCGCGGAAACTCCTTTATCGGAGCAGGTTGTAATACATTAGCTTCTGCCATAATATTTTGATTTATAATTTTAAACTATTGATTTTGCGAAAGGAGTGGCGAACCCTGCACACCTTGCTGATTGTGTTTGGTGAGGATGTTTGTGACGTAGACCGTAAAGATCGGGAACATCATCATGCCCACAGCGGCCAGCAACACAGAGAGCACTTTTCCGATAGTGGTGACTGCAATAATGTTTGAACCCACTGTCGTGGCATCCATGAAAGCCCACCAAACTGCATCGCCATAATTCTGGACTCCCGGATTCACTCCTTTCTCGAAGAGATAGAAAGCGAGAGAGGAGAAGTAGATAGTGAAGAGGAGAGTCATAAGGTAGGAAATAAAGAGGCCGGTAGCCTTATTATAGGTGAACCAGCTCACCACAATCGACATCGCGTAGCCGCCACGGATCAGCGGGAAATAGCGCAGACAGTAAGTGAGCATAGGGGAGAACTCCCACCCGTAATGTTCGATAATCGCGTTGTAAGGTATCGACACGAGGAAGAATATGAATCGCGTGGCGAGATAATGTTTCTTGTCTTGCGATAGGAAAAACTCGATGAAAAAGTCTGCTAAGAAGAGCACGCAGATCCAAAGCTGAGCCCTCATGAATTGCGGCTGCTTATAAAACACCACATTATGATATGAGTCGATCGAAATGATTACTACCAGATAAATCGACAATCCCAATATCAAGATATGAAGGAACGAATAGATACCACCCTTCTTGAAGAGCGTGTTGATGCGCTCGGTGGTGTTCTCTTTCGACATTGGTGTGCTGGCCTGTTTCGGAGTCGCCTGTTGTGGAGTAGTCTGTGGGGAGGAAGCTTGTTGGGCTCCCTCTTGAGAGGAGGCCGGCTGTTGTGGCGCTCCCTGGGAGGAGGGTGATTGAGAAGTAGGAGAATTAGTGTTATCTGTAGCCATAGTTTATAATTACGGTTTGGTTTGTTGTGCTTCTAAGGAAGTAAAAAGATGGGTGTCTGTTTCTCCGATAGAATAGGAATTATACTATAATAACAAAATCATTTAATTTAAGTTGGATTTTATTTGCGAATGTTAAAAATTTTTATTTATTTTGCTCTCTCCTTTCACACCCTA
>CAZGJH010000161.1:0-5303 GCA_964525735.1 uncultured Sangeribacter sp. | reverse complement strand
CGATACCGAATGTAGGTGAAACCACGGCGAAGCGTATCGCCATGGCCGTGCAGACAATGGATCATATGCTTGAGATGTCGCTCGAAGAGCTTACGGGCATTCCGGATGTGGGTCCGGTGATAGCCAAGTGTATCTACGACTATCTGCGCGATCCCATTTCTCTCAGTAACATTGAACGGCTGAAGGCTGCGGGGGTGCAGATGAGTCTTTCGGAGGAGAAATTGGCTCCGAAGGGTGATGCGCTCGAAGGGAAGACGATTGTGATATCGGGCACTTTCTCACATCATTCGCGCGACGAATATAAGGAGATAATTGAGAGAGAGGGTGGCAAGAATGCGGGCTCCATCTCTAAGAAGACTTCTTTTGTGTTGGCAGGAGAGAATATGGGGCCTGCTAAACGCGAGAAATGCGAGAAGCTTGGCATTCCGATGATCTCTGAGGATGAATTCCTGAAGATGATTTGAAGAAAAAAGGCTATGGCTTGAAGCCATAGCCTTTTTTAGCAGTTTTTGAGGGTGAGTATGCGCTCGTGGGGGTTAGGGGCGCCGAAGACGTAGCTTCCAGCTACGAGGATGTCTGCGCCGGCCTCTGCCAACTCTTTGCCCGTCTTCTCGTTGACTCCGCCATCTATTTGAATTTTGGCTTTGGAGCCCGATTCTTCGATGAGTAGCCGTAGGGCTCTTACCTTGTCGAGCGTGCGCCTGATGAAGGCTTGGCCGCCGAAGCCTGGATTGACCGACATCAGGAGCACCAGATCCAGGTCGCCGATAATATCTGTGAGCATGAATACCGGTGTGGATGGGTTAAGGGTGACTCCGGCTTTCATGCCTGCCTTGTGAATCTGGTCGACAGCCCTGTGAAGATGGCGGCAGGCTTCAAAATGAAGATTCATGAAGTAAGCGCCGCAGTTTTTCACGGGCTCAAGCCATCTTTCAGGCTCCACGGTCATGAGATGGACATCCAAGGGCTTCTTGCAAAGCTTGGCCACTGCATCGAGCACAGGAAAGCCGAAAGAGATGTTGGGCACAAACACTCCATCCATCACATCGAGGTGAAGATAGTCGGCCTCAGAAGTATTGATCATCTCTATATCCTTTGCGAGGTTGGCAAAATCGGCTGCCAAAAGAGAAGGTGAGACTTCCATAACAGATTAATTTGAGAAGTTATATGGTTTTTGTATCGGGTTTTTCAACCCTGCCTATCTAAGGAATCATTTTTTACGATTCCTAAGGAATCATTTTTACGATTCCAATGAATATCTTGGAAATTTGCGGAGGGAGAGGGTTATTCGGCTGAGGCTTTGCGTGGTTTGAATGCATTCCAAAGAATGAATACGAGGCAGATCAGAGCCAGCCCGTAGCCACACCAGGTGAGGTATTGATTGTATTCTTCCACCTTTGTGAAGAGGTCTTCCGGCTTCACAGAGAGCGACAGCCAGTAACCTAAGGCTCCGAGAATTCCATTCCATACGAGGGCACCAAGGAATGTGAAGAGTGCGAATACACCCACATTCATTCGGGAGATGCCCGCTGGAATCGAAATCAACTGGCGGATGGCTGGAATCAGGCGTCCCACGAAGGTGGAGACGGCACCGTGTTTGTCGAAATAAGCTTCGGCCTTGTTGACCTTCTCCCTATTGATCATCAGCATATGGCCAAAACGACTGTCGGCAAAGCTGTAGACGACAGGACGACCGATCCACAAAGCGAGATAATAGTTGATAAACGCACCGACGAGCGCACCCAAGGTGGCCACGATCACTACCATCACTACATTCATATCGCCACCTGCGCCCGTATTCGTACAGGCCAGGTAAGCGGCCGGGGGCACCACCACTTCCGAAGGAAATGGGATGAAGCTACTTTCGATCACCATGAAGATGAACACAAACCAATAGTTGGCATTTTCTACAAACCATTGGAAAAACTGACTGGCATCAAAAAGAGCCAACGGTATCAAATCAAGCATTTAGATTATTATTAAGTGTTTGATTAAGTAAGATTCGGTGCTCGGTGGACGCGAAGAATCGCGTCCCTACTGCGGGAATGAAGCATTTTCTACAGCAAACCTGTAGCTCTGAGCATCTTCTCATATTGGGCGGCTTTAGCCTCCAGCTTGAGAGGATAGGCCCGTGAAGAGGAGGGCATTCTCCAATGACGGAAATGTCTTACGCTTTCGTCGGGCATCGTGACACTACATTCGACAAACTCCCCTACTTTGGGAATTTCCGTGGCGGTGAGTTCAGCGATTACGCTCGCGGCCTTCTCGCCGGTGGTGGCAATAGCAACACAATCAGGGAGATCGGCCATAGTGGCCTGCAGATCGATTGGACGATCGATCTGAAGCCACTTATCCGAAGCGTTGTCTTTCGTGCGTGTCACCTCCTTGCCGGTGTCGCTCAAAGCTATCCCCTTCTCCGTTAGAAGCGCGATTATATCCTCCTTTTTGAAGGTTTTGTGGGCCGCGTCGACCAACCGATCTTTATCGCCGAAATAGATCAATCCGAAGATTCTCCACATATCGTTGATAAAGTTGGGGTAGTAGAAATGCATCGACCATCGGTTGGCCTTCGGAGGGAATGTGCCGCACATAAGAAGACGGGCGCCTTTCGGGTAGAAAGGTGCCAACGGATGACTCTCCTGGGGCTGCTCGGCCGAATTATTCTCAGTCATTTACTTCATTTTGAGTGCTCCTACCACTTTATCGGCCAATTCGGCAGCTGCTTTGTAGACACCCTGGTCGGCAGCCTGCTTCATCTCGAGCGATGCCACGACATCGAGTTTGCACTTTGCCGCGAACTCCAGCAAATTCCTGTAGGCTGCTGAAGCCCAGGTGAATGAGCCGAAAGTAGCGAACACCTTGTTTTTCATATCGCGCGCCTCGACGGCCGTCATGAAGCTCTCTACGGGAGGGAAGATTTTGGTATTGTAGGTAGGTGAGCCGACGATAAGGCCTTCGTATCTGAATGCATCAGAAATCATATCGCTCATGTTCGACTTGGCAGCGTTGTGCACCTTGATGTTTCTCACTCCGCGGGATGCCAATTCGCGGGCTATCGCCTCAGCCACCTCAGCCGTATTACCGTACATCGAACCATAGATAATGGTGACGCCCGGCTGGCTCTCGTATTTGCTAAGCGAGTCGTAGATGCCCACTACCTCTTTGATCTTCTCGTGCCAAACGGGTCCGTGGGTCGGGCAGATGTATTCAATCTCAAGGGAGGATGTCTTTTCGAGGGCTTTCTGAACGAAACGGCCATATTTGGCTACGATATTTGAATAGTAGCGATACATTTCAGGTTCGTACCAGGCAGTCTCCATCTCGGTGTCGGTGACTCCACCATTGAGGGCACCGAAAGTGCCGAAAGCGTCGCCCGAGAAGATCACCTTATCTTCCTTGACATAGGTCATCATAGTTTCAGGCCAGTGCACCATCGGAGTGAGCACAAACTTGAGAGTCTTACCACCAAGATCGATTTCGGCTCCGTCGGCCACTTCAAGGAAACGGTCGTCGGCAACGTGATAGTAGCCTTTCACCATGCCGATAGTCTGACGATTGCCAACAAGCTTTGCGTCAGGATAAGCCTCAAGGATGGCATTGATGCCGCCCGAGTGGTCGGGCTCCATATGATTGATTACAACGTAGTCGATTTTGTCACCGCCGATCTGAGAGAAAATCGAGTGGAAAAAATCACGGATGCTTCCGATTTCAACAGTATCGATAAGTGCGGTTTTGTCAGTACCTTTTACTAAATAGGAGTTATAGCTAACGCCATAGGGCAACGGCCAAAGACTTTCAAATCTGTCGGTAGTTCTGTCGTTGACTCCTACATAATGCACACCTTTAGTAATTTCTCTTACATTCATTTTTATAACTTGTTATATACTATATAAACGCTTGAGAAGCACACTTTCCTCTCCTCGGCTACAAAATTACACAATTTTCTCTTCTCTACCAAGTAAAATCGCATCTGCGAGATAAAATCGCGGCGAGACGCGCTTCTTCGCTGATTATCGCCCGGCAGATAGTGGGAATCTCATTATTTATATGTAATTTTGTAGTGAATTATTCTCTCCTCGCATTGATTGATACAAAAGCACTATCAGATTACACGAAACATGAAATTTCATTTCGCGCCTGTTCAGGGGCACACAGATGCCCCATACAGATATTTTCACAACTCTCTTTACGACACTTCATTGGCCTACTATACTCCCTTCATCCGCTGGGAGAAAGATGGTGTGCGCCGCCGTGATATAAAGGACTTTACCTCTTCTTTAAATGAGGGACCTAAAACCATACCCCAGATCATTTTCCGCGACAAAGAGGAGCTCTCCAATCTTGTGGAGGCGATAAAAGAGGAAGGGGCCAAAAGGATCGACCTCAACATGGGGTGCCCGTTTCCGCTTCAAACCGGCCATGGACGTGGCGCAGCTACCGTAGGCAACGAGGAGTTGGCCGTAGCCGTGGCAACAATCGTGAAGGAGAATCCCGACATTGATTTTTCGGTAAAGATTCGTTTGGGAATGGAGAAACCCGATGAGTGGAAAGCGCTTCTCCCAAAACTTAACGAGGTAAAATTGGAGCATATCGCTGTTCATCCGAGAGTGGCCCGTCAGCAGTATGGCGGCGAGGTAGATCTCGATCAATTTGAGCAGATCTTGAAAGAGTCGGCCAATCCAATCGTCTACAACGGCGATCTGCGCACACCGGAGGATATCGAAGGGATCTTGAAGCGTTTCCCCGAGGTAGGTGGCATCATGATTGGGCGCGGTCTGTTGGAGCGTCCCTCACTTGTGATGGAGTATCTTTCGGGTCATGAAATCGACAAGAATGAGCGATTGAGCCGCTTGCTCGATTTTCATCGTAAACTGAGAGCGCACTATGAGGAATCACTTTGTGGCGACGCTCAATTACTCTCGAAGATAAAGCCCTTCTGGGAATATACAGAAGATGAGATTGGGCGCAAAGCGTGGAAGGCCATCAAGAAGGCTGGCAATGTGGCTAAATACAATTCGGCTGTAGGCTTGATAGCGCAATAAGAGTTTTTTCGATACTCTCCTCATGATTTTAGGAATCTCCAAAAAATAATTTGTGACAGTTTATTCGTCTTGTCGGTTATTTTTGATTTACTTTCACGTTACATAGCCCGCTATGCGCCTTAAAGTTAAATCAAAAATCCCTCAACAATCCTTCATAAACTTTGTCCCAACTTATTTTTTTACGATTCCATAAACGACACAATAAAAATCAGTTAGAAAATGAAAATAGTGATACTCGCAGCGATGGATAAGGAGCTCTCG
>CAZGJH010000160.1:0-5304 GCA_964525735.1 uncultured Sangeribacter sp. | reverse complement strand
TTTGAGATTTTTTGCATACATTTGCGAATCTTTTCAAATTTTTTCATTATTTAAACACCTTGGTATGAGAAAAACTATCAAATCGCTTCTCCTGGTGGCTGCGCTCTCCGGATGCGCTAACCTCTGGGCTGAGGATGTGAAGGTGCTTAACGTCGTGGCGCAAGATGCCGATGGCAACGCTATCGCCGAGACTCCCGTCTCGTTGAAGACCGACCTCCGTTTCTCCGAAACAGGCCTCGAAATCTTCGACGACGGTGTCCTGAAAGCCGTCTTCAACTACACCGACATGACCGCTTTCTCCTTCACAGAGTCTACCCAAACGGGTATCTCAAACCTCACAGCCCCCTCTGCGCTCGCCCTAAGGCAAAACCCCGTGGCCGACGCCCTCGGCTTCACCGGATTCGACAGCACTTCCGCCTCACTCGTCGTGACCGACCTCAAAGGTGAGACAAAAGTGGCAATCCCCGATTGGCGTGGCGAAGACATCGACGTCGCTTCCCTCGCTCCCGGACTCTACCTCGTGACTATCAACAAGACTACCCTCAAATTCATCAAGAAATGAAGAAAGTATTCCTCCTTTTCTCGCTCCTCCTCACATTGCTCCCCGCTTTCGCCCAGACTGAGGAGAATATCCCCAACCGTATACTCGTGACTAACCAGATCGGCGGCTACACAGGCTTCAAGATCGACAACATCGACAAGGTCTCTTTCGCCAAAGTCGACGGCGAAGTGCTCGCCAATATCACTATCGATCAGGTGGTGAGCACCGACACCCTGATTGTTTCTATCGACCGCACTCCCGAGTGTATGTACTATAAGCTCGCCGTGATTCCCCAGGTCACTGCCAACCAGCTCACAAACGAACTGAGCGCCATCCGCTACATCAACAGCCTCCCTTCAGGACAGGTGCCCGTGCTCTATCAGGATTTCGATCAGGGTCTCCTCACTGGCATCGAGCTCAATGCCAACAGCGATTACTCTATCTTCACTATCGGCGTCGACCGCTTCGGCGTTGAAGCCGGCGTGGCAAGAGCCGAGTTCTCCACTCCCGCTCCTCCGATCGTAGGCAACCCCCACGTGGACGCTGAAATCGTAGAGACTACCCTCGACTCTTTCACACTCTACTTCACCCCCAACGACGATGTTTACGTCTACTATCTCTGCGCAGGCGAAAAGGGCACCATGCAATCTCAGTATGAGATGTTTGGCCCCATGTTCGGATTCTCCAACTTTGCTGAAATGATCAAAATGTGGGGCATACCCCGTTACGAAGCTGCCGAAGTGGATTGGACTCAGATGAGCCCCAACACCGAGTATGAGGTATTTATCGCCATGGAAGATGCCAACGGCAACTTCGCCCCTGTTGAGGTGGTAGAGGTGAGCACACTCGCTCTCGGTGGCCCCGGCGAAGCCTCTGTAGATATCGAGGTGGTAGATTTCTCTCTCACTGATTGGTATGGCGAGATGGAGCCCACTCTTACTGTATCTTACACCCCCAACGATCAGGCAAGCTGCTATCGCACAAAATGTGTCAACGCCGATTACTACGCTGAGAATAAGGATGCCGTGATTGCCGACCTCTGCAGCGATCCCTGGATGCCCACTTCTTACTGGTTTAATTACGGCCCGGCTGTTTTCGACTACAAAGTGACTCTCGGCACAGAGGTCGTAGTGCTCGCAGCTGCCAAGAACGTCAACAACGAATGGGGTCCCGTCAACGAGGTCTACTACACCACTCCCGACGAGCTCGAAGGTTACGAGCCGGCTGAGGCTCCCGCCAAAGTCAAGATCCAGAGCCGCGTGAAAGGCAGCTCCGCACAGGCTCAGAGCGCAAACGTATTAGGCAAAGGCGTGATGCCCGCTCTCAAGGCTCCCGCCAAGCTCGAGCTCCGCGCCCGCTGATCACACCCCCTCGGATAACATAAGGAGCCCCCTGAACGCTCCATAAATACCCTGAAATGATACAGACGATCCTTCACCTCTCGTGAAAGATCGTCTGTTTTTGATACGTGAAAAATGGCCTGACTTATCCAATATACGGTCTGGCCTATAGCCGCCTCCGTTATGCGAAAGAGGGGCATCCGAGCCGGCTGGCGTGTAACGTCGCGAGCCGACAACCGCACTACAAAGTTACGCGAAACATTTTTTATTTGCAAACAGCGAAATTCCTGATTTTGTGACAAGAGGCCCATTTCCCGCTCCAAGAGGCCAAAAAAGGCACCCAAGTGGATAAAATTTGTTGCGAGGAAAAGATTTCCGATTTACGGCATGATAGAAATTCGCGAAATATTAGTTATCTTTGCAGGGCAAACATAATTATCCCTTTACATCACACTTAGATCAAGGCATAAAAAGTTGAGATAAGAATGAGGCCACTTAACTATATCGAGAGATTTCTGCCGATGATGATTGTCATCATCTTGTTGGCGACTGTCGCTGCTTGCGACCGCCGCCAGAAACTGATGCGCCAGCCGGAAGAGATATCGGAAATAAGCGACTCCGTGCGCCACGGCAACATGCAGGCGGCCGTGCGCCTCACCACCCAGCTCAAGGAGAAAGCGTTGGCTCAGGGCGACTCCTTGCTCTGGAGCGACGCGCTGATCCAGCAGGGCGTCAACGCCTACTATATGGGCAATCCGACGCTCCTCAAAAGCTCGGCCGATTCTGCCATCAGCTGGCTCTCGCGCCAGAAGGTCACTCCCAACGTGGCCCGTATACTCGCAAAAGGCTATCAAACCTCAGGTGCTTACTTCGACCAGTATTACTACACCCCCGACTCTCTGGTGAGGTATCTGCGCAAGACGGTAGACTATTCCATCCTGGCCGACGACGCAGGTCACCTGCCGCAGGCCCTCGGCAATTACGCCAATGCCTTGCGTATGAGCGCCACGCTCGACAGCGCGGCCCTCTACTATCACCGCGCCATCGCCGTGGCCGACTCGCTCGGACTCGACACCATCCACTACATACCCCTCTACAACGGCATAGCAGGCGTATTCACCGACATGCGCGACTTTACCAACAGCCAGATATGGTGGGGCAAGTCGATGGATATCCTCGGCTCCATGAGCTCGTTCGACAAATTCAATACCCTCACCGGATATGGCAACGATCTCTATTACCGCGAGGATTACGCCGGGGCTAACCGGGTGTTCCGTCGCCTCAAAGGGATACTCGACTCTATTCCAGGGGCCGAATGGGAGAGAATGTTCACCACCGTCAATCTCGCCGACACTTACATTCGCCTCGGTGAGGTGAAAAATGAGATGCTCGACACGGCTTATACCTACTTCTCCGTGACGCAGCCTAACCCCGTGGCCACCTCCTACATTCATTCCCTCCAGATTCGCTCTGCATTGAATGAGCATCAGCCTGCCAAGGCTCTGGCCATTGCCAAGGCTCACCCCCTCTCCGATACCCTTCGCCTTGAGCAATTGCTCGCACGCCTGCAGGCTCTCGAAGAGCTCTACGCCTCTACCGGCAACTATGAGAAGGCCTACGAGATGAACCTCCGTTATGAGCATCTCACCGACTCCCTGCGCTCCGCCAACCTGCGCAAGCAGATCTCGGCCCTCAACGTGATGTATCAGCGCGACAAACGCATCCTCAATCTCCAGGCCGGCAACACCCGCCAGCAGGCCCACATTTATCGCTTGCTCGCTCTCGTGGCCCTCTCGCTCGTAGTGATCGTAGGGCTCGTGCTGCTCGTGTTCCTGCGTCGCCAGCGCGCACAACGCCGTGAGCGTAAGATGATGGATAAGATAATCTCTCTGCGCCAGGAGAACCTGCGCAACCGCGTCACTCCACATTTCATCTACAATGCGCTCAATCATGAGCTCAACAATTCCGACAGCGGTTCGCCGTCGCATCTCGATGCCCTGGTGCATCTGATTCGCCGCCAGCAGTTTGTCGCCTCCGAAATACTAATACCTTTCGCCGACGAGTTGGCTTTTGTCGACGATTATATCCGCATCGTAGGCGATAGCGGGCGTGCCCCGTTGCGCTACACATGCGATGTGGCCTCAGACATTTCTACCGACTTCCTCTTCCCCTCGATGGCTCTCCAGATTCTTGTGGAGAACGCCTTCAAACATGGCTTCTCCACGCTCCCGCGCGACGAGGAGAGAGTGCTCGACATCACGGTGAGACGTGCGGCCGACTCGCGGATAGCCGTGATTGTATTCAACAACAGCGGCCCCGGCGCGGGCAATCAGCATGGCGACGGCACAGGGCTGCGCGTGCTGGTGGAGACGATACGTATGCTCAACGAGCGCAACCGTGGCAAGACAGAGTTCCATCTCGAAGCCAACAGCCACGGCGAAGGCGGCGACGAGCGTCTCAAGGGCTGTACGGCCGAAATTATCTTGCCCTCCGACCTTACGGCGGTGTGAGCTCACTCATAACACAATAATGCTATGAATGATTTATTTGACCATACTGAAGAAACCGAACGCCATCTCCCCGAAGAGAAAATCCGGGTTGTGGTGATAGATGATGATTTGCCAAGCGCGCAACTTCTTGTGCGCAATCTGAGCCGACGCGAAGATGTGGAGGTGTGCGGAGTGGCCGAAGACCTGCAGGAGGGGGAGGATATGGTGCGTCAATACCAGCCCCATCTTCTCTTTCTCGATATGGCCTTTCCCGACTCAAACGGTCTGGAATGGTATGAACACGCCGACTTGCCCGACTGCACGAAGGTGGTGTTTCACACCTGCTATCGCCGTTACATCCATGATGCCCTCTCGCTGAAGGTGTTTGATTTCCTGCTCAAGCCGTTTGTATCATCAGATCTTGACGTGATCTTGCGCCGCTATCGCAATCTCACCTCCGATGAGCGCGCGGCTGCCGAGAATCCGGAGCCCTCGCCGCTCGACGTCGCCCCAGGCAAGGAGCATCAGCCTACGGTGTTCGGAGTGATGTCGGCCGAGCTCGACGGACGCGATGCCGGCCACTACAAGATGCTGCGACCGCTGGCCATAACCACCGTCACCAACTCGAAGGTGATCGTCAATCCAGCCGAGATAGTCTACTTCCACTACATGTCTGATCGGAAGCTTTGGGAGTGCGTCTTCTCCAATCTGAAGCGGTTTATCCTCAAGCGCCAGACCACAGCCGAAATCATCTTGGGTTACGGCACCGACTTCGTGCGCACCCACAAGCATTACATCGTCAACATCCGCTACGTAGGCGTCATAGCCGGCAACGAATGCACGCTCCTCCCCCCGCTCGACGGCATCACCGAGATCAAGATCTCGAAATCCTACCGCCGCGAGCTCCTCGACCGCTTCTACGACATCTAACCCC
>CAZGJH010000159.1:0-5350 GCA_964525735.1 uncultured Sangeribacter sp. | reverse complement strand
GCGTTAGAGGAGGAAGCCGAAGCCTACGGTGAGTGGGCGGAAATTGATCGGCGACCCCGTCTGCATTACCTTCATCGGCGACCATCGCACGTAAAGCGAAATGTAATGCCGATACGACAGGCAGCCGAAGAAATCTACCGTGAACGGCCGGATATCCAGATCCTTGGTGAAATATTCGCAACGGTTGCCGTCGGCATCGTCATATACGCCCTTGAGCGAGCCATAAGTGTTGAAGCACGCCACAGGCCCCACGCGCAGTCCGAGCGACGTCTTGGGTACAGCCCAGCTGTAAAGCAACGGCAGCTGCAAACTGAAAGTCTTGAGCCGCGAATAGCGCACGCGCACCCCCTCCGGAGCCTCACCCCACGCGATGCCCCGCGTGCCAAACCCAGCAGCTGACCCGCCTGCAAACCCGGAGCCCGCAGAAGCCGCAGCCGGCACAAGCCAATCGCCATTGGCCGTAGCCTTATAATTGCGCCAGTCGAAACCAAAACCCAACGAGAGCGAAGAGCGGCTGAAGCTATAATTGACGTTGAGGCAGCTCATCCAACTGATCTCAAACGATTTCGACCATTGCAAGCCCCCCGGCGACGGTTGCCCTTGCGCATCGGTCAAACCGATGCAAACCCCGCTCATGCCCACAGTCCAGCGATTCTCGCCCCCCTTCTCGCCATACTCTTTCGTGAAAGGCAAGCGCAAAATGTTATGACTGGTGTGCTGCGAAGTGCGCACGGTAGATTGCTCGCCATAGGCTATGGCTATCGTGTCGCAGCGGCCATCTTGCGCCACCTCGATATACGTGCCGCCGGCATCTTCCGTTATCACCAGGCGCGACGGCGAGGCTACGTTGAGAAGAGTGTCCGTCTGAGCGGCCATCCGCACAAACGGCATGAGAAGTATGATCGTTATAATTACCTTTTTCATTGTTGCGTGTGTTTACAGTTAGAAGTTGAGGGTCACACCGATGCTCCAGGCTTTGAGCGCCGGGCCGTAAGATGATTGAAAGAGAGGCACAGGGCTCCACGAGGCGTAGACGCCCACCGACTCGAAGAGCCCGAGCGCACACACCACGTCGGCCGTCAGAAGCCGCTGCTGAAGTCCCTTGTATTCCGTCTTATGGCGCACCTCCGCACCCGTCGCCCCGATCCTTGCTATCTCCGTATGGGCCTTGGCATAAGTGTTGAAGCAAGCCGTAGCGCCAAGCATCAGCTGCACGTCGCGCCCGATAGGCTGCGTGAGCATCACCGGAATCTGAAACGTCATCACGTCGAGGCTCGTGTGGCGCACCTGCGTATCCTCATCCACAGGCATCAGAATGAGCCGCGAGCCCTCCTTGCCGAAAGCCAAGCCACGCTGCGCGCCATAACGCTGCCGGCTGATGCCGAAGCCTACCGAGAAATCAGGGCAATACCCTCCGCGGCTCCATTTCACCCCGATCAGATTGCGTATGCCAAACTCGTAAGAGTTCTTTATGCCGCTCTTGTCGTTGTAATTGAAACGCTGGCCCATGTAGATATGCCCCGCGCCGATCACAGAGAGCGAGAGCCCTCCGCGCTTGCGCCGGCCACGGCCATCAGACACACCCTCCTCGTTGATTCTCACGAAAGGAAGCTCGATGTCCCAAGAAGTGCCCTCAAGATCGATCTCTCCCTCCGTCGGCTCCTCCACATTTACCTCGTAATTATACACGGCCGCTCCGTCGTCGCCGAGCGTCTCGGCCCAGATATGGGTGGTCGTGCTGTCGCGCACCACGATCACCCTGTCGGGATTCTCGATCACCCTTATCGTGTCGGCCGGCTGCTGAGCCGCGCCCGCGCCCCGCGCCTCCAAAGCAAAAAGCAACGCGAGCATCGGCAACATCATCAGTTTAGTCAGATCCATTTTTCTATAAAAAGTATTATAATTTTTATTTTATCTTTTTGACAATCATCTTTTTCACCTCATCGGCCGAAAGATTTCCCTGTATATACACGAGGGTGGTCTTTCCCGCGCCTCCTTCACCCTGACGGTTGAGATAGAGAATGTATTGCCGCGTGGCATCCTTCCCTCCGAGGCTGTAGAAGCCGAAATGAAGCCTGCCATCCTTGAAGGAGGTCTCCTTATAGGCCGCCTTCGCGCCATCTTTGCGCACAGCCTTCTCGATCTCGCCCGAAAGAGCCGCATCGCCGCTCACCGACATGCTGCGAAACTTCCGCAGCCCCGTGCCCGCGAGTTGCTCGCCCGACATCGACACCATCGTCACCTTCCCGTTGGCAGTGTAGGCATCGGTGAAGAAACGGCCCACATCGAGCCCATTCTGCGCCCACACCGAGGCCACGCTCCCCAGGCAGAGAATTATCAGCAAAACCCATCTTTTCATCTTCATATACTTGCGGTGTTAAAAAATTCTGAAATGTCGCCGATATCGTCGGCCACCTCGCGGTTAAACTCCTCCGAAGCCTCCCCCATCTCGCCGAGCTGCTCGCTCACAAGACGCATCACCTCGGCCTCGCTCTCCACCTTCACGCCATGCACGTAAGCCACACACTCGTCGGGCACACGCTCCTGCAGATGTCCAGCCCAGAGGCCGCCGGCCACAGCCAAGACCACCACCACCTGATCACGCAGAGCGTGGCCCGAGCGATAGAGCTCGCGTATCGTCTTGCGCGCCCTCGACACTATCATCCTGACGTTGCTTTCCGAAAGGCCGTAGCTTGCGGCCAGCTCGTCGAAGTCCCATTCGTCGCGGTCGCGCCGGTAGAGAATCTCGCGGTCGCGCGGCGAGAGAGCCTGTTCGGCCAGGCGCTCCACGCGGTCGATCACCTCCCCCTCCTCGTCGGCCGCGGAGGCGTCGTAAGAGTCCTCGGGAGCGTCGTCGAGCCCCACCTCAGGGTGAGCCTGGCGGCGACGCCCCGAGTCGATGCGGATATTGCGCACAGCCTTGGCCAGCAACCCTTCGGCCTCAGACGGGCCCGAGATCTGGTCGCGGCGCGTCCACAACCGGCAGAACGCCTCCTGGAGCGCATCCTCGGAGTCGTCGCCGGCCTCGCCCCTCCGCCGCGATAGCATCCGGAGGCGCACACGCCTGAAAGCCGATGTCAAAATTTCCCTGTTCATCTATCTAATATACGCAAAGGCATGCGTTTTGCAACACAAGAAACGAAAAATTTTTCCATAAACCGATTTTTTTTCTTATTTTTGCACCATAACCTACATCTCCCCTGCCCTCCGCCCCACTGCGGCGACGGCTTCCCCAGGGGCGATCAAACCATTATCACACAATGAGAAATCTACTCTTAGCAGCTGCCGTAGCAGCCTCTCTTCCCGCCTTCGCCGCCTCCACCTACATGGAGGCTCCCGCCGGCGCACCCGAAATCGTACACCCCGACTCCACCGGTTTCAAATTTACCGACATCAAGGTAAACCGCACCACTCCGGTGAAAGACCAGAATAAATCGGGCACATGCTGGAGCTTCTCGGGCACGTCGGTGCTCGAAGAAGACGTGCTCCGCAAAGGGGGCCCCGAACTCGACCTCTCCGAGATGTGGACCGTGCGCAACTGCTACATCGACAAAGCGAAGAAATACGTGCGCACCCACGGCAACGTCAATTTCGCCCAGGGCGGCTCGTTTGCCGACGTGCTCTATGCGGTAGAGAATTATGGCGCGGTGCCAGAGGAGGTTTACGCCGGCCTCAACTACGGCGAGAAGAAGCACGCCCACTACGAGATGGCCGACGCTCTCAAAGCCTACCTCGACGCTATCATCAAAAACCCCGGCAAGAAACTCACCACCGCCTGGCTCCCCGGCTTCGTGGGCATTCTCGACGCTTACCTCGGCCCGGCTCCCGAATCGTTTACCTACAACGGAAAGACCTACACCCCGCAGTCGTTTGCCGCAGAGATGGGCATCAAGCCCAGCGATTTCATCAACATCACCAGCTACACGCATCATCCTTTCTACGAGAGCTTTATGCTTGAGATTCCCGACAACTGGCTCTGGAGCAGCTGCCAGAACGTGCCTATGGATGAGCTTAAGCAGATCGTAGACAATGCCCTCGACAATGGCTACACCGTAGGCTGGGCGGCCGACGTATCGGAAGGCGGCTTCAAGTGGGCCAAGGGCTACGCCGTGAATCCTGTGCCCAAGACGGGCGAAGACCTTCAGGGCACCGAACTCTCACGCTGGGTGAAACTCTCCGACAAGGATCGCGCCGATGCCACCTACGACATCAAAGGCCCCGTGAAGGAGAAGAAAGTGACTCAGGAAATGCGTCAGCAAACCTTTGACAATTACGAAACTACCGACGACCACGGCATGGTGATCGTAGGCTACGCCAAAGATCAGGAGGGCAACCGCTACTACAAGGTGAAAAACTCCTGGGATACCAACCAGGTATACGACGGCTACCTCTACGTATCCGAACCCTTCTTCCTGGAGAAGACCCTCAGCGTGATGGTAAACAAAGACGCCATCCCCTCGAAGATCGCCAAGAAGTTTAAAGACTGAACTTTACGGCTATGGCAGAAGTAAAAGCTAAGAAAGCCTTAGGGCAGCATTTCCTCACCAACCTCGACATCGCGAGGCGCATAGCCGACACTATCAGCGCCCCGGAGCTCCCCGAGGGTGCGCGTCAGTGGGGCGAGCTGCCGGTGCTCGAAATAGGCCCCGGCATGGGCGTGCTCTCGCAGTTTCTCTTGCAGAGCGGCCGCGAGGTGAAAGCCGTGGAGCTCGACTCGGAGAGCGTAAGCTACCTGAAGCGCGTGTATCCGCAGCTCGACGTCATCGAAGGCGATTTCCTGAAGATGGATCTCTCCGAAATCTTCCCGGCAACGGATTCTTCAGATGGAGCCGGCTCGCGGGAGTTTGCATTGATCGGCAACTACCCCTACAACATTTCGTCGCAGATCTTCTTCAAAGTGCTCGACTACAAGGAACAGATTCCCGTCGTAGCCGGCATGCTACAGAAGGAGGTAGCCGAGCGCATCTGCTCTAAACCGGGCACGAAAGTCTACGGCATACTGTCGGTGTTGCTTCAGGCCTGGTATGATTGCGAATACCTCTTCAACGTGTCGCCCGGTGTATTCAATCCTCCGCCCAAAGTGATGAGCGGCGTCTTGCGCCTCACGCGCAACAGCCGCAAAGAGTTGGGCTGCGACGAGAAGCTCTTCAAGACAGTGGTAAAGACCGCCTTCGGTCAACGCCGCAAGACCTTGCGCAATTCCCTGTCGGGCCTGATCCCCGCCGACTCCCCCATCCTCTCCGATCCGATCATGGCCCTCCGCCCCGAGCGTCTCAGCGTCGAAGACTTCATCCGCCTGACCCTCGCCGCCTCACCGCGCTAACCGCCGCGCCCTTTGCTGACTGGGAAG
>CAZGJH010000158.1:0-5453 GCA_964525735.1 uncultured Sangeribacter sp. | reverse complement strand
AAAATTTTTATTTTCAAAAAATGAAAAAATTTTCAAAACTTTGTGAACCTTTCTAACCTTCCCGAAGTTATATAGACAAAACAACAACGCTATTGATTATTTATTACCACAAAGTAATCAAATTTTCAATTGTTTTATCAGTAAGTTTTATTTATTCACTTTTAAAAAACAAAAATTATGAAAAAGCTGTTCCTTACCCTTATCGCAGTCGTTGCTACAAGCTTCGCTTCTTTAGCTCAGATCACTCTTTCTGACGCTTACACTTCTCTCGCTGAACTGCCGGGAATGTCGTCAAAGAGCGTTTCTAACGTCAAAATCGACGGTAACGCCGTCATTCAGAATGCCAAAACTACTTCTGTAGCAACTAATAACGTTGTCAACATGCGCAACCAGTTCTTCTACATGATCGAGAGTCTGCCTCTGCGCAACCAGCTTATCGGTGCCAACAACCAGCGCGAGCTCGCAAGCGTTTTCGCTGAACCCGTAGGCAACGGCGTTTACAATGTGCTCATCATGAAGGGCGACGCCCTTACTGGCAATTTCTCAGCCACTTACGGCCAGACCAACAAAGCCGGTATCGACGCCATCAGCAACTGTGAGCTCACTATGGATAGCGATGAGCTCGTACTGACTCCCACCGCCTCTTCAAATGGCGATTTCATCAGTATGACACGCTAAGCTATATCACTGTAAGCCAAAATTATTGATAGAAATTACTGACATTTATAGATCCAATCGTAAAGGTTCCGTTTTTCAAACGGAACCTTTTTTTCGTAGTTACCCCACACGTTCTGATTCTACACGGGGCTCCGCTACATGCCAAAGGCATGTCCCTACGTTGCTGATCCAATATCAATTACGTTGCTGATTCAATGCCAATTACGCTGCTGATTCAATGCCAATTACATTGCTGATACAAGGTCAATTCCCACAAGAACCCAAAGCCCATGACACCACAAATTCATTACCTTCGCTGCAATTATGATAAAAAATGAACCATCATGGACTTGTAAATTACTTTTTCCGATTGTAATTTTGCCATCGATTATCGCCGAGGCCTCTCACCTCCTCATAATCTGACACAAAAAATTCATCTTTCTATCTCAAACAGAAAAAACCTACATTATGAAACAGTCAAAAAACATATCCCTCCTCGCATCCTGCGCTTTCGCAATCGCTGCCGGCATCTCGGCTTGCGGCTCAAACGACACACCTCAAACTCCCGAAAAACCGGCCTCATCAGATCCTATCCAGATTAAAATCAACGCATCTGCCGATGCTTCGCGCGTAGGCGACACAAGCTTCGACAACGGCGACAAGGTGGGCATTTACGTCGTAAATTATAACGGCGCGACACCCGGCAACCTCCTCTCCTCCGGCAATCACGTCGACAACATGCTCTTCACTTTCTCAGGCGCCTGGAACTCAGCCACTCCTATTTATTGGAAAGACAACGAAACTCACGCCGATTTCTATCTCTATTACCCCTACAAAGCCAACATCGCGGCCGTCGACGCCATACCCTTCGAAGTTAAATCCGACCAAAGCTCCGAGCAAAATTACAAAAGCTCCGAACTCCTCGCCGGCTCCGTCAAAAACGTTGCCCCAACGGCAGATGAAGTCAACATCAACGCACGCCACCTCATGAGCCAGATCAACATCACGCTCGAAGCCGGCGACGGATTCAAACCCGAAGATCTCAACTCGGGCAATATCTCCGTGCGTATCAACGATGTATGCACAAATTGCACCCTCAACCTCGCATCTTGCACCGTTGCCCCCTCCGGCCTCCCCACTACTGTCACCCCAGGCAAGAAAAACAACGTCTACCGCGCTCTGCTCCCGCCGCAGACCGTCGAGGAAACAAACCTCATCACCGTCACTGCCGACGGCCGCGACTTCAACTTCCGCAAGGCCTTCACATTCGAAAGCGGTAAAATACACAAATTCAACGTCCGCTTCAACAAAACCTCCAACGGCGTAAACGTCGGCATCACTCCCTGGGACAACGACGGCACCGACAATGGCGGCGTAGCCGAATAATCCTCTCTACCCGAATAATTCTCTCCACCAAGGCTTTAACATCATGCGCAAATTCAATCTATTACTCTTATCCGCTCTCGGCGGAGCGCTCGGCAGCGCGCTCGGCGGCACTCTCCTCACGGCCTGCTCCGACGATTATTTCGACCGCTCGCTCCCCTCAGCCGATGGCGCCGACGTGATCCGTCTCTCGGGCGAAATAAACCAGCAAGCCGTCACCCGCGTCAACGACTCCGGATTCGCCGACGGCGACGTGATGGGCGTATACATTGTCGACTACAACGGCACGGCCCCCGGCACGCTCCTCACCTCCGGCAACCGTGGCGACAACGTGCGACACACCTTCAACGAAGCCTCTTACAGCTGGAGCTCTGCCTACGACCTCTACTGGAAAGACAAGCACACAAAAATCGACATCTACGGCTACTACCCCTTCGGAAACCCCGACGACGTAAACGCCTGGCAGTTTAACGTCATGACCGACCAGGCCCGCGTCCCCTCCGACGGCTCCATGAGCCACTACGAGGCATCCGACTTCCTCTGGGGCACCGTCAAAGGTGTCGAACCCACCACCAACGTGATCCGTCTCCCGCTCAGCCACCGTATGTCTACGGCCCGCGTCACGCTCATCGAGGGCGACGGTTTCACCGCTGGAGAATGGACGGCCACCGATCGCCAAGTGCTCGTAACCAACACATTGACCGGCTCGGTGATCGACCTCGCCACTGGCACCGTGACTCCCACCTCCGACACCCGCGCCACGATCATCCCCACCCGCAACGGCGAGGAATGGCGCGCTATCGTAGTGCCGCAGACCATATCCTCGGGCACAATGCTCTTCAGCATCACCGTAGGCGGCAAACCCTACAAATTCTCTAAGGCAGAGGCGTTTACCTACGTGGCCGGAAAGATGAACAACTTCGGCATTCGCGTCGACAAGAAACCCGACTCGGGCGACTATACCCTGACGCTCGTGAGCGAAAGCATCACCCCCTGGGAAAACGACCTCGTGAGCCATGACGCCACGGCGAAGGAGTACGTGGTGATCGAATCGACTCCGGGCGGTCTCAAAGAGGCCATCGCGGCTGCCGGAAAAGACTACAAGCAGCTCCGCAACCTTAAGATTACCGGCGAAATCGACTCGCGCGACTTCTACTTCATGCGCGACGAAATGGATATGCTCCAGGCCCTCAACCTCAAGGAAGTACGCATCCGCGCTTACGGCAAAGAGGAAGTGTATCAAGACGTGTGCATGGACGATCAGATCCCTTCGAGCGCCTTCTATTACAATTCAAAGAATTCGGGCAAAAGAAGTCTGACTAATCTCATCCTCCCCGACCGCCTCGTATCTATCGGCGCGAGAGCCTTTTACTGCTGCCGCAACCTTACCGGCTCGCTCATCATTCCGGAAGGCGTGGTCGACATTCAGCAAGGTGCCTTCAATGGTTGCAGTTCTATGACGGGTTCACTCTCATTACCATCAACCCTAAGATACATTGGCACAGGCCGTGATGAAAATGGAGAAATCGACATCGACTATTACGAAGGAAATGATTACTACAACGGTGTGTTCCAAGGTTGTGGTTTCACCTGCGAGCTTATTCTCCCTGATAATGTCGAGGTGATTCGAGGATATGCTTTCGGGGAGTGCAGAGGACTTTACGGCAGCCTCCGCCTGCCAAGCAAGTTGAAAAAATTGGGCTACAGATCTTTCGCGTTTAGTCCTAACCTCACAGGTTCTCTCGAAATTCCACAAGGCATCACAGAAATCCCTTCAGAGGCCTTCTCAGATTGCGGTTTCGACGGCGAGCTGATTCTCCACAACGGCATCATCTCAATCGAAAATGGAGCCTTCAACGGCTGCCACTTCAAAGGTGCCCTTAACCTCCCCAACCAGCTCACTACCATCAGCGACAACGTATTCAACGGTTGCGACTTCTCCGGCGAACTCAAGCTCCCCAAATCGCTCGTCACGATCGGCGACAAAGCTTTCGCCTACAACTGGCGACTCACGGGCACGCTCGAATTTGGCGAAGGGCTGCTCACAATCGGCGCGTGAGCCTTCGCCCACTGCCGCAGCATCGAAGGCCTCATCTTCCCAGCCAGCCTCGAAAACATCCGCTACGAAGCCACCTACGGCGGCGACGGCGGCGCGTTCCAAGGCTGCTACGGCGTAGGCAAGATTGTCTGCAAAAGCTCCATTCCCCCTTACATTCAGCAAGGTGCGTTAGATGGGGTGCCTAAAGACAACTTCGTGCTCGAAGTGCCCGAAGCGTCTGTAATCCAATATCAAACAAGCCAGGGATGGTGCGACTTCAAACGCATCGCGGCCCACCACGAACTCGTGTGTCGCCCCGCTGTAGCCTGCGCACTCAGCACTCAGCACAAGCAGACGCTCGTGATCGATTCCGAAGGTGATTGGGTGGTGCAATCGGCCCCCGACTGGTGTAGCGTCACTCCCTCCTCGGGTAGCGACAAGACCGAAGTGACCCTCACGATCGCCGCCACCGGCAAGAACGCCGAGCCTCGCGAAGGCGACGTGGTGTTCCTGCTCAAAGACCGCGAATACACCACCGCCTGCCACGTCTCGCAATACGGCTACGCCTATGGCGAAGATGAATTCCTCACCCTCCAGCGTGCCTCGAAGGGCAACAACGGCGGCATCAACATCGTGATTCTCGGCGACGGCTACAACGCCGCCGACATCGCCGACGGCTCTTACCTGGCCGACATGCAGCAGCAGGTGGAATACTTCTTCGGCATCGAACCCTACACCACCTACCGCCCCTACTTCAACGTCTACACGGCCTTCCCCCTCTCTACCGAAACGGGCGTAGGCACCGTCAATTCAATACGTTACAACCGATTCGGCACCACCTACACCGGCGGCGTCGGCCTGAAGTGCGACTACGACGAAGTGTTCCGCTACGCACTCGCGGCTCCCACCGTCAACGAAGCCAACCTCGACCAGACCCTCATCATTATCGTGCCAAACAGCACCGACTACGGCGGCATCTGCCAGATGTGGGAGAGCGGCGCGGCTATCGCCTTCTGCCCGAAGAGCACCTACGGCTATCCGCTCGACTCGCGCGGAGTGATTCAGCATGAGGCCGGTGGCCACGGATTCGGCAAACTCGGCGACGAATACATCTACCACAATGCCTTCATCGACTACTGCGGCTGCACCTGCTGCGGCCACGACGACGCCATTCGCGCCGCCAAGTCGCTCGGCTGGTACGACAATCTGGAGCTCACCGGCAAGACCCACGAAGTGGGCTGGAGCCATCTGATTTTCGATCCGCGCTACAGCGACATCGTCGACGTATTCGAAGGGGGCTACATGCACTCGCGCGGCGTGTTCCGCTCGGAGCAGAACAGCTGTATGAACAACGACATACCCTACTACAGCACCA
>CAZGJH010000157.1:0-5529 GCA_964525735.1 uncultured Sangeribacter sp. | reverse complement strand
GAAGCACTGCGGCCATAGATGCGGCCATGCCCGTGCAGATTGTGGAGACGTCGCTCGAGACATACTGCATCGTGTCGTAGATGCCGAGGCCGGCGTATACCGAACCGCCAGGGCTGTTGATATAGATCGAGATATCCTTCTCAGGATCGATAGAGTCGAGATAAAGGAGCTGGGCCTGGATGATGTTGGCGCTCGTATCGCTCACCTGAGTGCCCAGGAAGATGATACGGTCCATCATAAGGCGAGAGAAAACATCCATCTGAGTTACATTGAGCTGGCGCTCCTCAAGGATGTAAGGGTTCATATAGTCGGCCGAAGGCATCGTCGACGTGATATTGCCGGCTTTCTTGTCGAGGAAACGAGTGTAGCCGTCGAGTGTATTCGAACTCATGCCGAGATGATTGACGGCATAATTTCTGAAATCATTTTGCATATCTTTCATTTTTCTTTGCTTTCTTTTCTTTTGATAATGAGATTGAACAAGGGCTATATTCCGCCCCATACAATCTTCATAACAAAAATCATGCCAAAAAAGTTAATTGACCCGGATGGCGGGTTATAGACGCGCCGTCCGGGTCAATTCATATCTTTGATTCAAGATCAAGCCTGCTCGGCGGGAGCCTCAGCTGCCTCGGGAGCCTCGGGAGCGAAGAGAGCGCGGAACTCCTCGACTGTTACGTCTTTATTGTCGAGGCTTACATTCTCCTTGATCGTCTCAAACACCTTGCGTGTCAGAGCGTTCTGGAAGAGCATGTTGCGGTTCTTCTCATCTTTCATCACCTCCTGGGTGTAACGCTCTACCATCTGCTCAGAGAGAGCGCCGGGGCCATACTGCATGAGCTGACGCACTACTACGCCACGAGCCTCATCGAGCACATCCTCATCGTTGATCTTCACGCCGAATTTTTCTGCCACATTGTCGCGGATGAGATCCCAAGTGAGCGAGGGAAGGAGATTTTCAAACTCCTTGTCGACGTTTTCGTCGGTGATCTGCTCGTTCTGACGCTTGAGGAAGTCTTTGAGCACCTCAACAGGAAGCTCAATCTGGCCTACGGCCTTCTCTACGGCATCCTTGGCGTCGATTGTGAAGCGATAGTTGGAGTCGTTGGAGAAGTTGAGCGCGATAAGCTCCTTGAGGGCTGCGCGGAATTCCTCCTCATTGTGAGCCTTGTCTTTGCCAACGGCATTGTCGAAGAACTCCTGGTCGAGATCAGCGGGCTTGAGCACGATGATATCCTTGATGTCGAAGCGGAAGTTGCCTTTGTGGTTTTCAACATCGCTCTTGTCGAGATTGAGCATAGAAGAGAGCTCCACCTCGCTGCCGTCGGCGGCTACAGAGGGGTTGAAGACAACGGCCTCGCCCACCTTCTTATTGTCGAAGAGGTGTTTCTGCTCGTCGTTCTTGAAATGAACTGGAGCGATGATGCCGTTTTCAACCACTACGCCACCCTCCTTGTCGGAGCCATCTTCGTTGAGCTCGGTGATTGTGCCTTTGATCACGCAGTTGTCGTCGGTCTGCTCGCCTGAAACCTGGCGGCCGAAACGCTGACGAAGACCCTCAACCTGCTCGTCGACCATAGCGTCGGTGACCTCGATTGTGTAGTAAGGCACGTGGAGGTCTTTGTTTACCTTGTTGTCGAACTCAGGCACGACACCCACTTTGAATTTGAAAGTGAAGTCGGTGTTGTTGATATCGATGTTGTTGTCGGGCGCGGGCATTGGCTGACCGAGCACGTGGAGGTTGTTTTCCTTAATATAATCGTAGACTGCCTCTCCGACAGTGTTGTTGATGACGTCGTATTTCACAGAAGTGCCATATTTCTTGGCGATGAGGCCAGCGGGCACTTTACCGGGGCGGAAACCGGGCTCAGCGTGACGCTTGCCGATCTCCTTGAGCTGCTTCTTAACTTTGTCTGCGTAGTCTTTCTCCTCGATAGTGACGGTGATTTCACCATTCACATTGTCGAGTTTGTCGTAATTTACGTTCATTGTGACTTTTATATCGTTTTATTGAAATATTTCTACTCTGTTTTTGCCTCGCCACATAGCAATGTGAGAAGCATCCGGATTCGTTGAGCCACAAATCCGGATGCAAAGGTATTAAAATTTCTTCTCCTTAGCAAATTTTCAGCCAAGAAAGTAGGTTTTCGGCTTTGCTTAAGCCAAGAAATATGCTAAGCGTCGAAGTTTGCTTAAGTGAAGAAAGTGGTGAAGACCTTCACGGCCGAGAATTGATCTACCACTCCGGCCGTCTCCCTGGCAGAGTGCATTGCCCATATCGGATTGCCCATATCCACGCCCCTGAGATCTATCTGGGCCGTGAGGATATTGCCGAGGGTGCTGCCGCCGGCCACATCGCCATGATTTACGAACGTCTGGCAGGGCACATTGGCCTTGCGGCAGAGATTGCGGAATACGGCCGCTCCCTGGGCATCGGTCATATACTTGCAGTTGGAGTTGATCTTCAACACGGGGCCACCGCCGATCACGGGATGATTCGTGGGGTCGTATTTGTCGTTGTAGTTGGGGTGCCATGCGTGGGCGTCGTCGGCCGAGATCATGAACGAGCGGGCCACGGCGCGGCTGAACACCTCCGTGCCCCCGCCCGACACGCGCTCCAAAAGATCGCGGAGCACAGGCGAGGCCGCACCCTGTTTCGTGCCCGAGCCGGTCTCCTCATTGTCGAAGATGGCGAGCACACGGGTGTCGGGACAGCTCTGATTGCAGGTGGCGAGCAGGGCGTCGAGTCCGGCAAACACCATCGAGAGGTCGTCGATGCGGGCCGACTGGAAATATTCGCCGTTCATGCCGCAGCGAGAAGCCTTCTCGAAGGGATAGAGAGCGATCTCATAGTCGATTATCGCGTCGGGTTCGATGCCGAGGTGAGAGGCCACCATGATCTTCACGAAGCCGCCGTGCTTCTTGGCGTCGGCAATCTGCTCGGGGGTGAAATAGCCGATCACCGGTTTCATATCTTTCTGCACGCTGAGCTTGTTGCCCTCGTTTACCTCACGGTTGAAGTGGATGGCGAGGTGCGGAATCGTGGCCACGGGGCGCCCGAGGTCGAAGAGGAGCGTCTCGGGGTTGAGCGGATCGCCCGAGTCGAGCATCACGCGGCCCGACATAGATAGAGGGCGGTCGAACCAAGTGTAGAGAATCCCGCCGCCGTATTTCTCGACGTTGAGACTCACCACTCCCCCTTCGCCATATATTTCGGAGTTGGGTTTGATCTTGAAGCAAGGGCTGTCGCTATG
This sequence comes from uncultured Sangeribacter sp., assembly GCA_964525735.1. Classification (GTDB taxonomy): domain Bacteria; phylum Bacteroidota; class Bacteroidia; order Bacteroidales; family Muribaculaceae; genus Lepagella. The sequence continues at coordinate 2,275 of CAZGJH010000157.1, read as the reverse complement.
GGCCGAGATGATTCGGAAGCCACTCTCGCCCGGGGCAGCCGTGCCCTTTACGAAAGCGAAGATAGCGCTGCCGTTTTTCACCATATAGTAGCGACCTCCGGCCACGAGGCTCCAGGCGTCTTGCTGGCGCAGCTCCACGAAGCCGGCGGCGTTGAGTTCTCTTTTTACGGTATCTGTGGCAAGGAAATTACATGTAGAGCGGTCGAGCCGGCTCAAAAGCTGGTTGATCTTTTTATCCATTGTAGAGTGGTTGGGTTGATGTGAAAGAGTGTGTGAGCGGTTATCTCCAGCGCAGATGATTCAGGGCGCGAAGCACATTGCAGAGCGTCTGGCTCCAATAGCCCACGAAATCTTCCTTGCAGGCTATGTAAGCCTCCACCATATCGTTGCCCTCGCTCTCCTTCACCACTGTGACGAAATTGTAAAGCGGCTGGAAGAGATCGGCGAGACTTTCGGAGATAGAGGCGGCTATCGGGGTGTCGCTATATTTCATATCCTCCTCGAAAGTTTCCAGGAAGGTGTCGTCGGGGCCCATCAGGGCCTCGATATGGCGGCGTATGCTCTCATAGTAGTCTTCATCTACATAGTCGGGCTGGAAGTCCCACTCGCCGAGCGTCACGAGTTCATCGGCCGAAATGTCGATAAACTCCAGATAGATTCTCGGGAGGAGATTCAGCATACGGTCGATAAACTCATCTTTCTCAATCTCCGTGGCATGCTCGCACACAGAGCAATATTCTGCGGCCAGGGCCGTAACGCCCGTGAGCCGGGCCTGTATATTCTCTTCCATAATGATATTCTGAATTGTGGTTTGCTGCTCCCTACCCCTCGGAGGCGTAGAGATGATTGGCGCTGATGTAGGCAGCCACATTGAGCGGCACGAAAAACTTCACGTTGCGTCCCTGAGCCAGGGCCTCCCTTACAAACGTAGAGGAGATAAACGACGTGGGGCCGTTGCCGAGCACCCTCACCCCTTCAGGTGGGATATCGGGCACCATATATCCGGGACGCGGGTAGATGAGCAGGCCGAACTCCTTAATTATCTTGTCGGCGTCGCGCCAACGTCCGAAGTCTACCCAATTATCGCTGCCGATTATGAGCGTAAACTCATGCTGGGGATACGTCTCGCGCAATTTCGTGAGAGTCACGTAGGTGAAGGAGGGCAAAGGGAGGTGCATCTCGAAATCAGATGCCACTACGCCGTCGCACTCCTCGGCCACGAGGCGCGCCATGCCCATGCGATAATGGTCGGCGAGCGGCTTGCGTCCCTTCTTCAGGGGATTCTGGCGGCTCACCATGAGCCACACCTCGTCGACCCCACCCCACTGGGCCACATAATTGGCCACCATGGCATGCCCCGTATGGATCGGGTCGAAACTTCCGCTGTAGACTCCTATCTTCATAATGTGACGTTCTCCTTATTCTCCTCGCCGCTCTCAGCTGGCTCCGCGATGGCGAAGCGGCGTATGTGCCCCTCCACCTCGTCGACGGCGCGGTCGAGATCGTCGTTTACGACAATCTTGTCAAACCGATCGGCGAAACTGATCTCATATTCGGCTTTCTCCAGGCGGCGCGCTATCACTTCGGGGGCATCTGTGGCGCGGGCCGTGAGTCGCCGCTCAAGAGTGGCGATGTCGGGGGGCATCACGAAGATAGAGAGGGCCTCCACTCCGAAACGCTTCTTGATATTGAGCGCCCCTTTCACGTCGACGTCCATGATGAGATTGTGGCCGCTGCCAGTGACGCGCTCCACTTCGCTCAGAAGGGTGCCGTAGCATGTGCCGTTGTATACCTCCTCCCACTCCACGAACTCGCCCGCCTCTACACGGCGCGCAAACTCCTCAGGCTGGAGGAAGAAATACTCCCTGCCATCCTGCTCCGTGCCGCGCGGCTGCCGGCTCGTGGCCGAAATTGAAAATCCGAGGCGCAACTCGGGCAGCGTCATCAGGCGATTGATGATGGTAGATTTTCCTGTGCCCGAGGGGGCCGAAAGTATGATGATTTTTCCTTTCATAATTACAACACGTTGAGCACCTGCTCCTTTATCTGCTCCAGCTCATCTTTCATCATCACTACGATCTTCTGCATCTCGGCATGGTTTGATTTCGAGCCGAGCGTGTTGATCTCGCGGCCCATCTCCTGGGCTATGAAACCGAGTTTCTTCCCCTGGCCGCTCTTGGGATAGCTGTCGCGGGGGCCGAGAGTCTCCAGGAAATAGTTGAGGTGGGTGGCCAGACGCAGCTTCTCCTCGTTTACGTCGAGCTTCTCGATATAG
>CAZGJH010000156.1:0-5582 GCA_964525735.1 uncultured Sangeribacter sp. | reverse complement strand
GAGACCTCCGGGTTATGAATCCGACGCTCTAACCAACTGAGCTATCCCGCCATTAATATCAATCTTTACTTAAACTACTGATCAATGATACTCATTGTGTTGCAATTAAGAACATCATCGTTCCGTTTTGCGAGTGCAAAGTTAGACATTATTTGCGAAACTGCCAAATTTTTTACGAAAAAATTTTCAACTTTTTCACAACTCGGCAATCAATCACATATCTTTCAGTCGCTTACGCTACCTTGCGAAAACGGGCGAAAACTACCCTGCCAAACCTCAAAACACCGGCCGACATCATAAACGACATTATCGGCGATATCCAATTGAAGATACAGAAGGGGGCGTAGACAAGCGTGCTCACACCCAACACTGCCGATTGCGTGAGGCCGCACGAATTCCACGGAATAAGCACCGATGTCACCGAAATCGAATCTTCAAGGCTTCGGCTGAGCATCTTGGGCTCCATGCCCGCACGCGAATATGCTCCCTTATACATGTTGGCACCGATGATGATCGAAAGATACTGGTCGGCAGTAAAGCTATTGAGCATCAAGCCGCTGCCCAAGCTGGCGGCCAAGACACTCTTGCGCCCGCGCAGGCGCTTCGTCAACGCCTCTGAGAGTGAGCGGAGCATACCGGTGCCTATCATCACACCGCCGAATATCATCGCGCTGAGCACAAGATAGATCGTAGGGAGCATCCCGAGGATGCCGCTCGTCGAGACAAGGCGGTTGAAGCTATCGTCGGAGGTGGCGAACTCTGCCCCACCCCACACCGAGCTCAGGAAATCGAGATTGAAAGGAATCTGGGGCTGGGAAAGTATCATCGCCACGACACCGAGCGCGCTGCTGACACCGAGAGTGAGTATCGTATTCAGACGGAAAGCGATAAGAGTAAGCGTGATAGCCGGCACGAGAAGCACCCACAGAGTGATGTTGAAAGTGCTGTGAAGAGTGTCGAGCATCGCACTGTGGGAGTCGGCCGCTGCGACAGGGTTGTTGAAAAAGCCAACAGCCATGAACACGAGCATTGCCACACCCATCGACGGACCGGCCGTAAGCAGCAGATAGCGGATATGGGTGAAGAGATCGACACCGCAACTGCTGGAGGCCACGACAGTAGTGTCGCTCAGCGGAGATACCTTGTCGCCGAAATAGGCTCCGGAAATCACAGCTCCGGCAATCCAGGGATCGCTGTAACCCAAAACCTGCCCGATACCCATGAAGGCCACGCCGATGGTGGCAATGGTGGTCCATGAGCTGCCGGTAAGCACCGAGATACATGCGCTCACTGCGCACACCGACACAAGGAAGAGCTTCGGATTGAGCAGGTGCACGCCATAATTGATAAATGTAGGCACAACCCCTCCGAGCATCCAGGTGGTAGAGAGAATGGCTATGAAGAGAAGCACCGGCACTGCGGGGAGAATCTGCGTTGCGCTCACACGAAGGCCCCGTTTGAGCTCGCCGGCCGCAATACCGCCGCGTCGTTTCCTCCAGAAGAGGGTGAGCGAAAGAGATACCGCCGCTGCCGACAATAGCACGAAGGGACTCCAGTCGTTGATCGATCCCGCCCCCTTGAATATAATAAGGAGGAGGAGCGTCACGAGGAGGAAAGCTATCGGAATAATTGAAATGCCCGCAGGGAGCAACTGATGTGTAGGGTTATTACTTTGTGTATTCTTCATCTAAACTTTGAGTGTATCCATCGAAGCTGTTTCACCAACTTCGTCAAAATGTGACAATGGATCGGAGAAATTCTCATGCAAAATTATAAAAAACTGATCTTTTACGCAACATTTATCAAGTTAAAAATCTGAAAAGATTCTTTAACTTACAAAATCTATGGCCCGCGATTCTCAAAACCTCAGGAATAATTGTTAAATTTGCACCTTAAAACTCCACCAAATTGAAATATTCAGCATCACATACCCACAAGATATCGTGCTCTGACGCACTGCGCTCACAAGTCTGGAGAATTATGCTATGGCTTCTGATCGCCGCCTTCGTGCCCTCGCTCACATCCTGTTTCACGGGCGTGGAGAGCACCAAGAAGATAACCCTCTCGAAAGAGGATAAGAAGAATGTGCTCCCTACGCCGGAAGAGGAGTTTTTCAACTCCGTCACTCCCACTCCCCTCTCTGAATGGGCTCCTGGCCGACCCTTCATAGCCGCCGACAACCGTGCCCTCCTGATTTTCGATCAGCAGGGACTGCCCACTGATCCAGATGTGGCTGCCCTCGGCGGCAAAACCCTCTATTATGTCGGCATAGCCAAACGTCCCACTCCTGAAGGGGGCGACGAGGGTGTGATTCTTTTCTCTGACGTGATTCCTGACAAATCGGGTGAGATCTATGCCCAAGGAATGGTATATCAATACAATACGGGAAAGCATCCCTCGGAGGTTTACGACATGAAGAGCGACCAGATACCGATGCTCATCGACACGGCGATGGTAGACGCCACTCGCTCTCTGCTCAAAGGGAAGGAGCTCTGGACGCGCTCCCCTCTATGGTATGACGCCAAAGGGGGCCGGATACCTGGCAAAAAGTATGTGCCTGTCACGATTAAGGAGGTATTCCCAGGCAATATCGTCTTCCCCGTTGAGATTCTTTTTACCGACTCCAACGGCGACGAAGGGAGAATGTATATGAATTTCGGCAACTCCGGATTGGAGAGCCGCTCGTTCGCGAGCCTCTTCTATATCTCCGATTTCCGTAAACGCTACCCCGATATTCAAGATGATGTCTGGAACGCTATAACCGACAGCAAAGTGAAACTCGGGATGACTAAACTCGAATGTAAACTCGCTCTCGGCAATCCTTCGGAAGTGGATACGGGACACGACTACAGCCAGACGCTCGACCTCTGGCACTATCCCGACGGGAAAGTGCTCTGGTTTGAAGACGGCCTGCTCACCCGCTACCGCGACTGACCCAAACCCCAGAAAATCTCTCTTCCAAAAACCATTCACCCAACAATCCACAATGAATATGTATACAGACGAAAGCCTCTTCACCCAAAATAAAGACCTCACGCCGCTCACCACATTCGGCGTGCCGGCACGCGCCCGACTCTTCGCGGAATACGACTCCGTGAAAGCCCTCACCCGAATTTCTCGCACTCCGGAATATCTCGACAATGAAGTGCTTCACATCGGCGGAGGGAGCAACCTCCTCTTCGTGAAAGATTTCGATGGACTCGTGCTCCACTCAGCCATAAAAGGGATAACCCGTTATGACAAAGATCCTGAGACAGCATTCGCGATTGTCGGGGCCGGCGAGAAATGGTCTGATTTCGTCGACTGGTGCGTGGCCTCGGGCTTGGCCGGCGTGGAGAATCTCGCCGGTATCCCAGGCGAAGTGGGTGCGTCACCGGTGCAGAATGTAGGTGCTTACGGCGTGGAGGCGGCCGATGTGATACATAATGTGGAATGTTTCGACACCCTTACCCGCGAGACGGTGGTATTCAAGAATGAGGAGTGCGGTTTCGGCTACCGCGACAGCCGCTTCAAGCATGAATGGAAAGGGAGATACTACGTGTTGCGCGTGAGCTTCAAACTGCGCCCCACCACCGAGGCGAGCAATCTCTCTTACGGACCTCTCGGTCAACTTGAAGAGCGGCTCGGGCATCGTCCCGACATAGCGGAAGTGGCCGCTGAGGTGTGCCGCATACGCGATTCAAAGCTTCCCAATCCGGCCGAGATCGGCAGCGCGGGCAGTTTCTTCAAGAATCCCGTGGTGAGCAAGTATTTCTTTGATGAACAGATGAAAGGCCTCTCGGAGGATATCCCCTCTTATCCGATCGACGATCATTGGGTGAAAGTGCCTGCCGGATGGCTTATCGAGCACGCCGGGCTCAAAGGTGCCCGTATCGGTGGTGCGGAAGTTTACCCGAAGCAATGCCTCGTGATCGCCAATACCGGCGATGCCACAGCGGCCGACGTGACGGCTCTGGCGCTTGAGGTGGTAGATAAGGTAAGGGAGAAGTATGCCGTGGTGCTCGAACCGGAGGTAAACTTTATCGACACTTCTATCGACGTCACAATCTTAGGGAGCGGCACATCGAAGGGTGTGCCTGAAGTGGCCTGCGCTTGCCGAGTATGCCGGTCAAAATCTCACTTCGACAAACGATTGCGTGCCTCAGCTTTGATAAAGACTCACGGCATGACTATCCTGCTCGACGTCTCGCCCGACTTCCGCGAGCAGGCTTTGCGTGAAGATCTCACCGGCGTGGATGCCGTATTGCTCACCCATAGCCATTACGACCATGTCGGTGGCATCGACGACCTGCGCCCATTCTGCGCGCATCGCAACCTTCCCATCTATCTTCAAGCGGATGTAAATTCCGATCTCCACAAACGTCTCGACTATTGCTTCCGCCCTACCCCCTACCCTGGAGTGCCCACTTTCGATATGCACGAGATCACACACGACAAGCCTTTCTACATCAATGGTTTGAAGATCATTCCAATCAGGGTGATGCACGGGCAGCTGCCGATTTTGGGCTACAGAATCGGTGATTTCGCTTACGTAACAGACGCAAAAACCATCCCCGAAGAGGAGATGGTGAAATTGGAGGGTTTGAAAGTCTTGGTGGTAAACGCTCTTCGCGAGCGTAAGCATTTCTCGCATATGTCGATCAACGAGGCTCTCCAGCTTATTAAGCAGGTGAAACCTCAGGAGGCTTACCTCACTCACCTCAATCATGAGGCGGGGCTACACGAGGAGATTGAGGCGCGACTGCCGGAGAACGTGTATCCCTGCTACGACGGCTTGCACCTTAACATTCAGTGACACACCTTATCCCTGGAAGCGGCTATCTTTCGAAAGATCAGATGGCCGCTTCTTTCATTCGCTCGGCATTCTCGGCGATTGTGAGGCGATCGATACATTCCTGGATATCGCCATCCATGAAAGCCGCCAGGTTGTAGACGGTGTAATTGATGCGGTGGTCGGTCATGCGGCCTTGCGGGAAATTGTAGGTGCGTATCTTGGCAGAGCGGTCGCCGGTAGAGACGAGAGTCTTGCGGCGCTGAGCTATGTCGGCGAGATACTTCTCCCGCTCTCGGCTATATATATAGGTACGCAGGCGCGAGAGCGCGCGTTCCTTGTTTTTCGGCTGGTCGCGGGTTTCGGTACATTCGATAAGGATCTCATCTTCGACACCCGTCACAGGATTTTTCCACATGTAGCGCAGGCGCACACCCGACTCTACCTTGTTGACGTTCTGTCCGCCGGCACCGCCGCTGCGGAAGGTATCCCATTTTATGGCGCCCTCCTGTATCTCCACATCGAATTCCTCAGCTTCGGGAAGCACAGCCACGGTAGCGGCCGATGTGTGCACACGTCCCTGAGTCTCTGTAGCGGGGACACGCTGCACACGATGCACACCGCTCTCATATTTCATTACGCCGTAGACGTCGTCGCCAATAAGGTTGAAGCAGATCTCCTTGTAGCCTCCGGCAGCTCCAGGGCTCGTAGATGTAACTTCGAGCTGCCAACCTCTACGCTCGGCAAATTTCTGATACATACGGAAAAGGTCGCCGGCGAAGAGAGCGGCTTCGTCGCCACCTGTGCCGCC
>CAZGJH010000155.1:0-5606 GCA_964525735.1 uncultured Sangeribacter sp. | reverse complement strand
ATCCGCATCGGCCAGGGCGTGGAGTTCGACTATTCTACCGTTCACGCCATATGGTCGATCCGCAAGGCTGGCTATGAGGCGATTATCATCAACAACAACCCCGAGACAGTCTCTACCGACCACACCACGGGCGACAAGCTCTACTTCGAGCCGCTCACAGTGGAAGACGTGATGAACGTGCTCGACCTCGAAAAACCCGTAGGCGTGATCGTCTCGCTCGGCGGACAGACCGCCATCAACCTCGCCGAACCGCTCGCCCGCCTCGGCGCGCCGATCATCGGCACGGGCATCGACGCCATCCGCAATGCCGAAGACCGTGGCTGCTTCGAGGCCATCATGGAGCGTCTCGGCATACCGCAGCCTGAGGGCGTGGCAGTTACCGATATCGAAGAGGGCGTCAAGGCGGCCGAGCGCATCGGCTATCCCGTGCTCGTGCGCCCCAGCTACGTGCTCGGCGGCCGCGCCATGCAGATTGTGAGCAACGAGCAGCAGCTCCGCCACTACCTCCACACGGCCGTCGAAATCAACGATGAGCACCCCGTGCTCGTCGACCGCTACATCATGGGCAAGGAGCTCGAAGTTGACGCCGTTTGCGACGGCGAGAACGTATTCGTGCCAGGCATCATGGAGCATGTGGAGCACACCGGCGTACACTCGGGCGACTCCATCAGCGTCTACCCCACCTTCAGCGTCTCGCCCGAAGTGAAGCAGCGCATTCTCGACTATACCGTGCGCCTCGGACGCGAGATCGGCATCAAAGGGCTATATAATATACAGTTTATCGTAGATTCACACGATGATGTATACGTTATTGAGGTCAATCCACGTTCTTCTCGTACAGTGCCTTTCCTTTCGAAAGCCACGGGCGTCCACTTGGCCGACATCGCCACGAAGGTGATGCTCGGCGAGAGCCTCCCGCAGCAGGGCATCACGGAGCTCTATCCCAAGGAGAAGGAGCGTTGGTTTGTAAAGACCCCCACCTTCTCTTTCGCGAAATTGCGCGGCATGGACTCCTACCTCTCGCCCGAGATGAAGTCGACGGGCGAGGCCATCGGCTACGACCGTTCGCTCAAGCGCGCGCTCTACAAGAGCCTCCAGGCCTCGGGCATGACGGTGGCCAACTACGGCACGGTGTTCGTGACGATCGGCGACAGCGACAAGCAACGCGCCCTGCCGCTCATTCGCCGCTTCTATCAGCTCGGCTTCAACGTCGAGGCCACGCGCGGCACGGCGGAGTTTCTCCGCGCCAACGGCATACGCACGCGTCTGCTCCGCAAGCTCAGCGAGGGGAGCAACGACATCGTCGAGTCGCTCCGTCAGGGCCACGTAAACTATGTGATCAACACGATGGAGCTCGCCGCCGACCACTCGCACCGCGACGGCTACTACATTCGCCGCACGGCCGTAGACAACAACATCACCGTCTTTACGTCGCTCGAAACGGTGGAGGTGCTCCTCGACGTGCTCGACGACATCACGATGAAAGTCTCCACAATAAACTAAGAGATAATGGAATACCAGATTTTACAGAACACCCGGCTCACGGCCAAGACCTTCCGCATCGTGCTCGAAGGCCCTACGGCTCAGATCACGGCCCCGGGGCAGTTCGTCAACATAGCTATCCCCGGTAAATACCTGCGTCGCCCGATCTCGATCTGCGACTGGAACCACGAGCAGGGCACCATCACGCTGCTCTACGACGTGGTGGGCGACGGCACGGAAATACTCTCGCGCATGATCCCAGGCGAGAAGCTCGACCTCCTAAACGGCCTCGGCAACGGGTTCTCGGTGGAGGGCGACTGGCACCGCCCGCTGCTGCTCGGCGGCGGCATCGGTTGCGCCCCCCTCATGGCCTTGGCGCGCGCTGAGAAACTCGCCGGCAAGGAGCCGATCGTAGTGCTCGGCTTCAACACCGCGGCCGACAGCTTCGGCATGGAGCGTTGGTTTGAGCAGATCGGCGTGGTGGCTTACATCGCGACTGTCGACGGCTCGCTCGGCACGAAGGGGTTCGTCACCGACGTGATCCGCGAGAAGGGCCTCTACGGCGACTATTTCCAGGCTTGCGGACCGATGCCGATGCTTCGCGCTCTCTGCACGAGCCTGGAGATTCCAGGCGAGGTGAGCATCGAGAGCCGCATGGGCTGCGGTTTCGGTGCCTGCATGTGCTGCAGCGTCGAGACGGCCTGCGGCGCGAAACGTATCTGTAAGGATGGCCCTGTTTTCAGAAAGGAGGAACTGATATGGAAATGAATCTTTTTGACCGTCTGTCGGTTACGCTCAGCGGCGTGACGCTTCAGAATCCCGTGGTGCCCGCTTCGGGCTGCTTCGGGTTCGGCTACGGCATGACGGAGTTTTACGATATTGATTGCCTCGGATCGATCTCTTTCAAGGGCACGACGCGCGACGCCCGCTTCGGCAATCCCCTCCCCCGCGTGGCTGAGTGCGCCTCGGGCATGATCAACTCCGTGGGTCTTCAGAACCCTGGCATCGACGCTGTGATTGCCGAAGAGCTCCCGAAGATGCGCGCCGTGTTTCATCAGCCTATCATCGCGAATATCAGCGGTTTCTCGGTTGATGAATACGTGGAATGTTGCTCGAAGATCGACGGCGAGGAGCAGGTGGCCATCATCGAGCTCAACGTGAGCTGCCCCAACGTGCATGGCGGCGGCATGAGCTTCGGCACGAGCTGCGAATCCGTAGGCGAGGTAGTGCGCGAGGTGAAGAAGGTGATCACGAAACCGCTCTACGTGAAGCTCACACCCAACGTTACGGATATCGTGGCTATCGGTCGCTCGGCTGTCGAGGCCGGGGCCGACGGACTCTGCCTCATCAACACGATGCTCGGTATGCGCATCGATCTGAAGCGTCGCTGCCCGGTGATCGCCAACCGTATGGGTGGCTTCTCGGGTCCGGCTGTCTTCCCTGTGGCCGTGCGCATGGTAAATCAGGTGGCCCACGCGTGCGGCGTGCCTGTCATTGGCTGCGGCGGCGTGTCGTCGGCCTCCGACGTGATCGAAATGATGATGGCGGGCGCGACAGCTGTGGAGGTCGGCGCGGCCAATCTCGTCAACCCCATGGCGTGCAAGGAGATAATCGAAGCCCTCCCGGCTGAGATGGATCGCCTCGGCATCGCCACTCTCAAAGAAATTATAGGAATAGTTTAATATATCATTATGGACAAGGACGTAATCATCGCTTGTGACTTCGGTTCGGCCGAAGAATGTCTCGCCTTCCTCGACAAGTTTGCCGACGAAGAGCGCAAACCCTTCCTTAAAATCGGCATGGAGCTCTATTATGCCGCCGGACCCGAAATTGTGCGCGAGCTCAAGCGCCGCGGGTTCAAAATATTCCTCGACCTCAAGCTTCACGACATCCCCAACACGGTGAAGAAGGCCATGAAGGTGCTCTCTCGCCTCGACGTGGACATGGTAAACGTGCACGCTGCCGGCACTGTCGAAATGATGCGCGCGGCTCTCGAAGGCCTCACCCGCGAGGATGGCTCTCGCCCGATGCTCATCGCCGTGACTCAGCTCACTTCCACTTCAGAAAAGGCTATGCGTGAGCAACTTCTGATCGACGCTTCGATCAACGACACCATCGTGAAGTATGCCCAGAATGCCAAGGAGGCCGGACTCGACGGCGTGGTTTGCTCGCCGCTGGAGGCTCAGATCGTGAAGGAGGCTTGCGGCAAGGAGTTCAAGGCCATCACACCTGGCATCCGTTTCGCCGATTCGAAGGCCGACGATCAGGTGCGCATCACCGACCCTGCCCGTGCCCGCGAGATTGGCTCCGATTTCATCGTCGTAGGGCGCCCCATCACCGCCGCCCCCGATCCCGTAGCCGCCTATCGCCGCTGCGTCAAAGAATTCGCTTATTAATTGATACATCATGGATACTGCAAAAATAGTAGCTGCCGAGCTTCTCGGTATCAAGGCTGTATTCCTCAGCCCCCAAAAACCGTTCACCTGGGCCAGCGGTATAAAAAGCCCGATTTACTGCGACAACCGCCTCATCCTCACCTCGCCGAAAGCGCGCAAAGTTGTTGAGGAGGCCATCGCCCGCACCGTCACAGAGAAATTCCCTGAGGCTGAGGTGCTTATGGGCACGTCTACAGCCGGCATCGCCCACGCTGCCATCGCCGCATGGATTCTCGACATGCCGATGGGCTACGTGCGCGGCGGCAACAAAGATCATGGCCGTGGCAACCGTATCGAGGGTCGCCTCGAACCGGGCCAGAAAGTAGTTGTGATTGAAGACCTTATCTCCACCGCCGGCAGTTGCGTGGAGGTTGTTGACGCTCTTCGTGAGGCCGGCGCCGAGGTCCTCGGCGTGGTGAGCATCTTCACCTACGGCATGCAGAAGGGCCTCGACCGTCTGGCCGCTGCGGGCGTAACCAACTACTCGCTCTCGAATTTCGACACTCTCTGCGGCGTGGCCGTTGAGCAGAATTATATCACCCCCGAGGAGGAGGTCAAACTGAAGAAGTTTATGGCCAACCCGTCGGACGAATCCTGGATGGCATGAAGCATCTCATCGACCCTACCGATCTCTCCAAGGAGGAACTTGAGGAGATCATCGACCTCGCGCTCGACATCATCGACAACCGCGAGAAATATTCTGAGGTGTGCAAAGGCAAGAAGCTCGCCACCCTCTTCTACGAGCCCTCTACGCGCACGCGCCTGAGCTTCACGGCCGCCATGATGGAGCTCGGCGGCAACGTGCTCGGCTTCTCCGATGCGAAGAGTTCGTCGGTGAGCAAGGGCGAGACCTGCGCCGATACCACGAAGGTAATCAACTGTTTCGCCGACATCATCGCCATGCGCCACTTCGAGGAGGGCGCGGCCACCGTATCTGCGATGAACTCGAAGATTCCGGTGATCAACGCGGGCGACGGCAGCCACAGCCACCCCACGCAGACCCTCACCGACCTGCTCACGATCAAGCGTGAGATCGGCCGCTTCGACAACATCACGATCGGCTTCTGCGGCGACCTCAAATTCGGCCGCACCGTACACTCCCTCATCAAGGCCCTCTCGCGCTACAAGGGGGTGAAAGTGGTGCTCATCGCGCCCGAGCAGCTCCGCTTGCCCGACTATATGAAGGAGGAGGTGTGCGACCGCTATGGTGTTCCCTATCAGGAAGTTGACACGATGGAGGAGGTAATGGGCGACCTCGACGTGCTCTACATGACCCGCGTGCAGAAGGAGCGTTTCTTCGACGAGGATGAATACGACCGCGTGAAAGATTTCTTCATCCTCGACAAGGAGAAGCTGAAGAATGCGCGTCCCGAGATGCGTATTCTCCACCCGCTGCCCCGCGTCAACGAGATCAGCGTCGACGTAGATGCCGATCCGCGTGCGGCCTACTTCCGTCAGGTCGAGAACGGCAAATTCGTGCGTATGGCCCTCATCTTCAAGCTCTTGAAATGGGCCAACGATCCAGAGAAGACCACCCAGCTCGTCCCCGACGACGCTGTGCGCGGCAAATTCATTTGCCGCAACAAGCGCTGCATCTCCAACATGGAAGTCGGCGTCGAGTCGCTCTTCCGCCCCGCCCACGACCACTCCGGCGGCTATCGCTGCGTCTACTGCGAATCCAAACCCAAA
>CAZGJH010000154.1:0-5634 GCA_964525735.1 uncultured Sangeribacter sp. | reverse complement strand
CATTTGGGGTGAGAAGTGTCTTTCCATAGCGGAATTCACTCGCATACTCCACAGTCACTGGTATCTCAGCCAATTCCTGAAACAGCCGTTTTCCAATCAATGAAGCATGCCAGGAAGTGCCACAAGCCACAATGACAATCCGATTCACATTGAGCCATTTTTCACGGTTATGCTCCACGCCATTCAAGAAAATCTCTGTATTACCATTATACACACGTCCACGGATACAATCGCGAATTGTATTCGGTTGCTCCATGATCTCCTTGAGCATGAAATGCGGATAACCACCCTTCTCTAGTTGGGATATTGAAAGTTCAAGCTCCTGGATAGCAATAGGAGCAGGTGTGTCTTCAAGAGTAAACACCTCCAACAGTGCATCCCGCTTTATAACAGCGATCTCATCGTCGTTTAGGTAGACAATCTTATTCGTGTACTCGATTATCGGTGAGGCATCGGAACCAAGGAAAGTCTCGCCCTTTCCAATTCCGATAGCAAGCGGTGAACTCTTCCGCGCTGCGATAATCTGATCCGGTGACTCAATGTCCAAAACTGCCAAAGCGTAAGCTCCAACAACCTTTGCGAGTGCCAATCTGACGGCCTCTCGGATAGAACAGCTATTGATCGTCTGCATATACTCGATAAGTACCGCCAGAACTTCTGTATCGGTCTCGCTTCTGAAAGAATATCCGTGTTCAAGAAGCGCCTTCTTCAAGACGTCGTAATTCTCGATAGTGCCGTTATGCACCACCGCTATCCTCCCGTTATTACTCAGGTGAGGATGCGAATTGATATCATTCGGTTCACCATGGGTAGCCCAGCGGGTATGGGCTATACCGATAGTCCCCGCCACATCCTTATCCTCACAGAATTTCTCCAAGTGGCTCACCTTCCCGTGAGCCTTATAAATATTCAGCCGTCCCTCCGAATCAATCAAAGCGACTCCAGCCGAATCATAACCACGATATTCAAGGCGATGCAATCCGCCAATCAAAATCGGATAGGCTTCCCTAAATCCGATATATCCTACTATTCCACACATATTCTAATTTATGAACTAATCTATGGCAAATCAACTTCTCTATATATCTTTTCTCTCCTTCTTATTTCTCCAAATCCCCCTCTTATACCTTATGGATGTTCTGTCATAATACAGATGATCATTGTACTCATCCAAATATCGGTCATATTCATCATTGGCTTCAGAAGCTCCGCTCTTGTGCAGTCCGACACAGAGTACGGTTACGGCTATACCTAACAATATTGCTCCTGAGAGAATTATATCCATGAAGAATATGGTTTAGAGGCTTGCTATTCCTTTCTATTTCCTTTGAACAAGCGTGTCAAAGAACGTAAGTTATTTACCTCTGGGTGTCGACGTTTGAATTCCTTTTTTTCAATCAAATGACGATCATAATAACTATGGTCACCATCTTCATCAAGGAATCCTTCATCTCTATCCCTATTACCTCGGTTGACAAAGAATAACAACGGAAGTAAGATAACTAAACAGATAATAAAGAGCAGTAGAAATGAATTCATCACTATTGGTTTTTAAGGGATTGTTTTTCCTCCTTATTATCTAGTACCTCATATTTTGAATGCTGACTTCGGAATTCCGGTACCATGCGTTTCATTCTTGAAACGATTGCCATATCATCCTCATGAGGTGACTCAACAATCATTTCGATGACTGCCAGGTTTGCGGCATCATATTCGTACTGACGGACTTGCGCGATTTTGATCTTTGGATGGAAAGTAGGAAGAGTGATCTCTTCATCGTTCAGTACTTCCTCATATAATTTCTCTCCATCACGAAGTCCAGTAAATTTTATCTCTACCCCCTCTGCACCAGAAAGTTTTATCATTCTCTGAGCCAGATCGGCAATTCTGACAGGTTTGCCCATATCAAATACAAAAATCTCGCCTCCGTTACCCATTGTCCCAGCCTCTATCACCAATTTACATGCCTCTGGTATAAGCATGAAGAAACGTATGATATCGGGGTGAGTAACAGTAACCGGACCTCCTTTCTTTATCTGTTCCTGGAAAATTGGAATAACTGAACCATTTGAACCGAGTACATTTCCGAAGCGGGTAGTAACAAAACGTGTTTCTCCTTTAACCTTCCCATCTTTAATAGCAGCATCGAGACTCTGGACATAAATCTCGCAAATTCGCTTCGAGCAACCCATAACGTTGGTTGGATTAACTGCTTTGTCAGTGGATACCATTACGAATTTCTTCGTTCCATATTTAACTGCCAAATCAGCAATTATCTTGGTACCATTTACATTATTTACAATCGCTTCATAGGGATTGTCCTCCATCATCGGAACGTGCTTATAGGCAGCAGCATGGAAGACATATTCAGGCTTATATTGGCTGAAAAGACGTTCCATAATCTCCTTGTCAGCGATATCCGATACTATTGTCTCCGCTTTAACATTCGGCCAACGATTTTTCATCATCAAGCGGATATCGTGCATAGGTGTTTCAGCTTGATCAATGATAATCATTTCCGCCGGTTCGTATTCCGCTATCTGTCTAACCATCTCCGAACCTATGCTTCCAGCACCACCTGTAATCATAACGCGACGTCCTGCGAGGAGTTCTGCAGCTGCCTTCATGTCAATTTCGATCTTTTGGCGAGGAAGAAGATCTTCAGGCGTAACCTCACGCATTTTACTGACATCCAGAGAGCCAGAACCGTCCCATTCCTTTGCTTTTGGTTTGACGTAAATCTTGATGCCTCCATCAATCAAGGCATTCAAAGTAGCGTCATCTTCTCTTAATGAATCCATCATTAGAGGAGATACTAATAGAGCTTTAGCACCAGCTTCTTTCATCGAATCGACAATTGATGGATTGTAATGATATACGCGCTTACCCATCAATTGCTTGTCCATAAAGTCATGGTCATTGGAGACGAAACCCACTACCTTGAAAGGGGTATCTACTTGTGCATTAATACTTTTTGCAATTGCGACGCCTCCTTGTTTTACCCCGTATATGAATACAGGTGTGGTTCTGACTGATTGTAGCACATCATCGTGAAGCGTCTTCACCCAAATCCTTATCAACCACATAAAGGCAATCACGAAAAGAGCCATTAACACAATATCCACCACTTCCAATTCAACCCATCTATGTCCAAGTCCCGTTACTGATTCTATAAGAGCTATCAGACATAGCCCTACTAAGACCGCCATAGATACCCGGATAAGATCAGTGAAGGAAGAATACCGAAGGACACCACTATATGTATGAAATATCCTGAAGCCTATCATGAAAAATACCATACATGCCAATAGCACACCTATAAGAGGACAGGCAACGCTCAAAGTATTCGATGCTCCATGATTGATCATAAATGATATAATCCCAGCAATCAACACACAGAGGCAATCGATAATCAATACGCTCCAATAAGGAAGTGCATCGCGAGAAAAATACCATTTAAGGAGTCTATCTGATGTGCTCATGTTGAATCTGTTAACTAAAGAGTGCCAATAGAGATGGCATAAAAGAAGCAGAAATCCTGGTCAATACCTTTATGCGAAATAGTATTGTATGCTCCATTTCCCAAGATTTCTACTTCAAGAAAAGACCTATTTCTATTACAATTCTCCCTCCACATCGTCTGAATGTCCAATTGCTCGATAGTTGATGACGGCACTATAAACAAGAACTTGGTGAAGTCTTACTGGGTGTCAATATAGCGGAAGGTGATTGTGTGAGGGTCTGAGGAAGTGACATAGGCTCGAAGGAAGGTACGAGCGTATTGTGAGCCTTGGTCATAGGTAGTGGCTGTAACAGTCTTTACTGTAGATCTGTCGGTAGAGTCGGTGTTTATTGTAACTTTGGCGGAGCCTGACTTCTTGAACATCAAGTTCTTGAGAGCCTGATTTATTTCTTTGTTGGGTGTAGAGGTTTGGATTTCGAGGAGGCGGCCGTCCATGCCTTCGCTGTGGTCATCGCTTTGTTTGAAGCGAAAGATTGTGCCGTCGGCGTGCTGATAGGTGGTATAGCCGTCGGTTGTAGGGATAGCTTGGAGGCCGTAATAATCACAAATCTCGGACATTCCATCTACTGTGGGTTCGTCTACGAGGATGAAGCCGAGGTAGAGGGAGGAGGAGATCTCGTCTTGGGCTTTTGTCGGGAGGACTGTGAGGACGAGAAGGAGGAGGGTTAGTATTTGTAAGTGGATTTTCATTTTTAATCCTTGGTTAGTTCCTTTTGACCTGTTTTAGATCAGATTTGCGTGGCGGAGGAGGAGGGTTTGCTTGTAGCGGGGTTCGTTGCTGCCTTCGAAGGGCAGGAGGTTGGAGGTGAGGAGGATGTGGACACGCTGGCGCGTGTCGTAGTCGCTTAACGGTGTTAGGCTCACGCCGTATTTGAATTGGTCGTGCCAGCGACGAAGGCAAGCACTCTCCCACTCTAATGGCTTTCCTAAGAAAGCTTTGTTTCCTGAGGCCGTTTGTGTTGCTACAGCTCTGAAGAGATCGTAGACGTTGATTGTTCGATCGCCGTTTAAATGGGCTTCGAACGCTGTTAGAATGTCATCTGAAGTTTTCACTCTTCGAGGGGTTGGAGGAGGTCGGGGTGGATGAAGGGGAGGAGCACCATGCAGACGCCTTCGATCTTGACGACGACGTGTTTGTTTTTGCGAACGCGCTGAACGAAGCCTTCGTAGCCTTTGAAGGGGCCGCCGGTGACGCGCACTCGTTGGTTCTCTCTGAAATCCTTTTTGGTGAAGACTTCGCATCGCGTGGTGTCGTTGGCTGTCAGAAGCTTCAACAGGCGGATGGAGGATTCGGGGATGACTTGGATGCGATTGTCGGTCGGGTAACGGTATATCCAGAAGGGGACAGACAGCTCCGGGTGGGCTCGTCCGGCTCTTTCGAGCTGGATGGCGTTATCTTCGGTGGTCTTGATGAAGAGGACGCGAGGGATTATGGCCCGCTGGCGTTTGTGTTTCGCAGGGGCTTTTCCGTCGGAGCCGTGGGACTTTGCTTCGGTGATTACTGTTTCGGTGGGGAAATAGACTTCTTCGCAGAGGGGTTTGAGAAACTCTTCTGCTTTGAAATCCTGCCGGGTTTTAATGGCAAACCATTCGGTCTGGTCAACGGCTGACTGCTCAGCCTTAGATGCTTCCATGGCGGCTGCCGTGCCAGCCTCTATTTCCTGGGTGAGTTTTGTCTGTTGGGTGGTGTCCATATACACGTTTTCTTCTTGCGTGTCAGCCGCCACTTTGGGCTTCGGCACGCATCAGTTGTCAACCGTCCGCTTAGGTTAGTCTCGGATCTCAGGGAGGAGCCTATACAGGTGCTTTCTCTGTGGTTTCAGCATGTATAAGCTCTTGTAAGTTAGCGGATTGAGGCTCGCTTTTCGGCGAGCTAGTAGTGTCGCTCTCTTACTAAGAGATCTACATGCAAGTGCAAAATTACAAAAAAGTCTGATAATAAACGAATTTTGAGTTGAGAAAAATAGCTGAAACTTGCCTAAAATGTGTAAATGTTTAGCAATTGAGCAGAATAATGTTTGCAAGTGGTTAATTTTCAGATATTTACAAAAGTGACGATCTCTTAGTAAGAGATACTTATTTTTTCTTAAAAATTGTAAACGTCCCTGTTA
>CAZGJH010000153.1:0-5678 GCA_964525735.1 uncultured Sangeribacter sp. | reverse complement strand
ATGCCGAAGTGGCAGCCCGGTAAGAACAATGGTGTAGCCGTGCGTTCTTACTTCACCCTCCCGGTAAGCTTCAAGCTCCAGCAGAGCTAATCATTCAACTTAAATATTCGAAAAAGAGAGTGCGTGAAAGCGCACTCTCTTTTTTTTCGCTTCTTTCTGAACCGTCTTTAACATATATTGTTAATTTATTAAAGAAACCATTAAAAACACAAAGTTATGAACGGAAATGATGACAACAACATGCCTAAAAGCGGGCGCCTTATCTTCGGGATATTCATGGTGATTGTATACGTTGCAGTCGGTATGCTCTTTATCTTCGATGTATTCAATATCGACAACGTTGCAGTGAGCGCCACTGTGGGTGGCATCCTTTGCGCATATGGCCTTTGGAGAGGCTATCGTCTTTACAGAGGCTGGAACTGATTCAGAACTCCCGTAAGAGATCGATCGAATATAATTCCATGAATTGATCAGAAAAGAGAAAAGTCTATGAGCCTGTTTTCGAAAATATCAGCAGCTTTCATGTTTGCGGCCGCGGCCGTAGGAGCAATCAGCTGCACCCCGATCAAGAGAGGGGAATATGCAAGCGGAAGCACCACTATCTTCTGCGACGACGGTTTCCGCAACATTCTCCAGGAGGAGATCGATGTGTTTGAATACACATATCCTCAGTCGTCGATTATACCCTTCTATGTTAGCGAGGGTGAGGCTATGGACTCACTCCTGTCTGATTGCACTCAGGCTATCATATCTACACGCGAGCTCACCAAAGAGCAGGTGCAGTATATGAAGTCGAAATTCAAGAGAGTTGTACGTCAAAACTGTATAGCCGTCGATGCCGTGGCTCTCATCACCAACAAGGATAATCCCGTAGGAGCGCTCTCCATGCAGGAGGTAAGCGATATCCTCAACGGCAAGATCACACGTTGGAATCAGCTCGCCGGCAACGACACCACCGCCATCAAGATCGTATTCGACAATGCCGAATCGTCGACAGTAAGCTACCTCAAAGATAAGTTCCTCCCCGAAGGGAAGAAGATCTCCGACACGCCCAACACTTTCGCCCAGCAAAACAATGCCCAGGTGTTTGATATCGTGAAGAGTGATCCCGATGCCCTCGGTGTGATCAGCGTAAGCTGGCTTGGCGACGACCTCAGCAGAGCGAAAAACGTGCCGATGGATAAACGAATGGAAGATTATCAGAATCAAAACGACACTGTGGCTTCTGTGCTCACATCGGAGGTGAACATTATGAAGATCAGTAATCCTACCGAGGAGAATGATTTCAGCAATGTAAGCTACAAGCCCTATCAGGCTTATATCTACTCTGGCGAATATCCTCTGGTAAGAAAAGTCTACATGATCTCCACGGCTTCAAATTCCACTGTTCTTCACAGTTTCTATGTGTTCGTGACAGGCTTCGTAGGCCAGAAGATCATCTCCAAGACCGGCATTCTCCCCTATCACATGAATCCCCGTCTTGTAGAGCTGAAGTAGCAACACTATCCTTCGCGCTCTGCCTGACGCGATTCAGCGCGGAATTGTAGGGACGCGATTCTTCGCGTCCACGTAGCACCAGCCAGTAATATAAAAAATCTAAAAACTGCAGTCGTTATCTAAAAATTTGAGTAATAACGGCTGCAGTTTTTGTTTTTTTTATTAACTTTGCACTACGGCTCCCCTACCCCCATACCTCTTCCGTGGCAAGGGTGCAAGTGAGTTAAACCGAATGCCCTGATTTCAGTCTAATATTACGACTAAAACCAGAAGGAATCTCAAAAGATTCCCTAAAGAAATCCCAAAAGATCCGGCAAGGAATCACTAAGGATCCACAAAAGGAATCCCCAAAGATTCCCTGTAAAGGAATCTCAAAAGATCCGCCAGAAAGAATCCCAAAAGGTTCCTACAGACATTCGGAAAAACTATTCAAAAGAAAACAGTTAAAACCATTATCATAAGATGAAATTCAAATTTATTCTTTCGGCTGCTCTCGTAGCAGCAGCGGCCTTCCCAATCGTGGCTCAGACTCACGTTGAGGGAAAGGAATACTACAAGGCAGATCAGCTCCAGAACGCCAAGGAGCTTCTGACACGTAACCACAACAATGCCGGAACCGACAAAGCCGTTTCCAACTTCTATCAGGGCCTCATCGCCCTCAAGGAGGGCGACAACGCCGCAGCTGAGAAATTCTTCAACGCTGGTGTCGAGGCCAACCCCAACTATGGTTTCAACTACGTAGGCCTTGGCTCTATCGACCTTAAGAAGGGTGACAAATCAGCTGCCGAAAAGCAGTTTAAGGTTGCCGAGGGTCTCACTAAGAAAGATCCTGAGTTGCAGATCGAAATCGCTCGTGCCTACTATTACGCCGACCCCGTTGGCTACGCCAAGGAGATCGACAAGCGTGTGGAGAAAGCACGTAAAATGAATATGCAGGATGCCGAGATCTATATCTTCGAGGGCGACCGCAAGAAAGACCTCAAGGATTTCGGTGGCGCAGCCGGTCAGTATGAGATGGCAGCCAACTACGAGCCCAATGCAACTGAGGCTTATGTGAAATATGCAAACCTTTTCACACAGGTCAATCCGCAGTATGCAATCGACATGCTCAGCAAGCTGCTTTCACTTAACCCCAACTCTGCTCTTGCTCAGCGTGAGCTCGCAAACGCCTACTACAACGCTAACCAGTATAAGGAGGCAGCCACCGAGTATGGCAAATACGTCAACAACCCCAACCACTTCAAGCAGGACGAGGATCGCTACGCATTCCTTCTTTTCTACGGTGGCGACTACAAGAAGGGTTACGACTACTCTACCGAGCTTCTGAAGGCTAACCCCTCCAACTTCACCGCTCAGCGTTACCAGTTCATGAACGCTGCCCAGGAGCAGGCTGGTGTTCCCCAAGATCAGCTCCTTCCTATGGCTGAGGCTCTTTTGGCAGCCCACAAGTCTAACCCCGCCAACAAGTTCGCTCCTATCGACTACATCCTGATCGGTGGTGAGCTCAACTCAGCAAAGCGTCCCCAGGAGGCTGAGGCTCTCTTCCTTGAGGCTATTCAGGACAATCCTGACAATGCAGAGTTCTACAAGCAGCTCGCTATGACATATGTAGGTGAGAACAACCTCTCGAAGGCTACCGACACTTTCCAGGGTTATATCCAGCACTCTGAGAAGCCCGGCTACAACGACTTCGTACAGCAGGCCACTTTCGCCTTCTATGCAGGCGTTGAGAACAAAGCCAACAATCCCGAGGCTGCCGAAAAATACTATGACATGTGTCTTGAGTTTGCCGGCAAAGCTAAGGATATCATGCCCAGCAACTACAAGCCCAAGAAATTCGAAGGCGACGTTGCCAAGCAGAGAGCAGATGAGTCTCAGGTGGCTGCTGCCGCTGTGCCTTACTACACAGAGGCTATCACTCTTCTCGAGGCCAGCGATAATCCAGCTCGCTACGCCAACGACGCCAAGGAGATGTACAACTACATGGGCAACTACTACCTCGATCAGAAAGACACTGCAACTGCTAAGGAATACTTCAACAAGTATCTCCAGTATGATCCCAACAACGAGGGCTATCGCAAATTCGTCGAGGGTCTGAAGTAATAAGAAACTTTTTGAAGTAAGAAATACTCCACTCAAAGGCTCCTTATTTGCGGGCTTATAGCAAATTTTAGAGGCTTCCTCTACAGTTTTTTACTGTAGAGGAAGTTTTTTTTGCTTAATATCACGATTATTAGTAAATTTGCGGATAAATTCGGAACCGAAACATCATATTAACTTTAATATATGGCTGAAATCATACGTATAAAGAAAGGTCTTGACATCCCTTTGAAGGGTGAGGCCGGTTCACGCGTGACAGACGACACGAAGACTACCCTCTTCGCGATGTGCCCCGACGATTACCCGGGCGTGGTCTGGAAAGCGGTTGTGAAACCCGGCGACAAAGTGAAGGCCGGTGATCCTCTGATGAAAGACAAGGCTTCTGGCCTTATCTGTCTTGCATCCCCTGTGGCCGGTACGGTAGAGGAAGTTTCACGTGGCGAGCGTCGCCACATCCGCTTCATCAGCGTGCGAAAGGAGGGCGATGAGAAAAACCAGATCACTCCCGCCAACATCTCTCATCCGGAAGAGATACGCGCCGCAATCCAAGCCGGCGGCATGTGGGCGATGATGCGCCAGCGCCCTTATGATATCGTGCCCGAGCCCGACTCAAAGCCACGCGATATCTTCGTCACGGCCTTCGACACCGCTCCCCTTGCCGGACCGGTGATAACCGACGATCAGAAACCCTGGCTCGAAAAAGGCCTCGGCTATCTTGCCAAACTCACCACCGGGAAAGTCTATCTCAGCATCCGCCACGGCTCCGGCATATCTTCGCGCATCGCGAAGGTAAACCAGTTTGAGGGCCCACACCCCGCTGGAAATGTCGGCACACAGATCGCAACACTCGCGCCCGTCAATAAAGGTGAAGTGGTGTGGACAATGGATGCCGCTACCGTGGCCCGCATCGGCCGTGTCTGCGAGAAGGGTATCGCCGATTTCTCAACCACTGTTGCCATCACAGGCCCTGAAGTAGAGAAGCCCCACTTGGTGAAGACCATCATCGGAGCCTCTATCGGAAGCCTCATCGACGGCGAGCTCAAACGTGAAGATGATATCCGAATCATCTCGGGCAATGTGCTCACAGGCGAGAAGGTAGACAAAGATGGATTCCTCCACTTCCCCTATCGCCAGATCACTGTGATCGAAGAGGGAGCGAACGCCGACGAATTCATGGGCTGGGCTTCAATGAACCCCGGCAAATACAGTGTGAAGCGCAGCTTCCCCGCCTTTCTGAAAGGGCTCAGCAAGCCCTTCGACTTCGACGCACGCGTGAAAGGTGGCCACAGAGCTATGATTCTCAGCGGCGAATACGACAAGGTGTTCCCCTTCGACATTTATCCCGAATATCTTCTGAAAGCTATCATCGCCGGCGATATCGACCGTATGGAGAAGCTTGGCATCTATGAGGTGGCTCCCGAAGATTTCGCTCTTCCGGAGTTTGTAGATACTTCAAAGATCGAGCTTCAGAAGATAGTGCGCGAGGGTCTCGACAATCTCCGCAAGGAGCTTTCCTGATACGATTCCTCTGTAATTACTTCATCAACTATCTAATTTATTTTTTTACGATCCCTTAACATGAAAGGATTAAAGAAAAAAATCGACAGTGTGAAGCCACAGTTCGAGAAAGGGGGGAAATATTCGAAACTCCACTCCGTATTCGACGGTTTCTACACTTTCCTTTTCACCCCAAATGAGACATCGCGCTCGGGCGTTCATATCCATGACGCCAACGATTCGAAGCGCACGATGATCATGGTGGTGATAGCCCTGCTTCCGTGCTGCCTGTTCGGCATGTGGAACGTCGGGCTGCAGCATGCTTTGGCCACAGGAGCCCCGAGCCACAATGTGTTCGCGCTCTTCTTCTACGGCCTCTTCGCCACTCTGCCCCAGATTTTTACAGCCTACATCGTGGGCCTCGGCATCGAGTTTATCGTTGCTCAGATCCGTGGCCATGAGATTCAGGAGGGCTTCTTGGTGTCGGGTATTCTCATCCCGATGATCTGCCCGATCGACACTCCCTGCTGGATGCTCGCCGTAGCTGTGGCTTTCTCGGTGATCTTCGCCAAGGAGGTGTTTGG
>CAZGJH010000152.1:2691-5729 GCA_964525735.1 uncultured Sangeribacter sp. | reverse complement strand
CATTTCTGCCCGGAATCGACACATTTTTTGCCGATAGACTGAAATTTTTGGCTAAAAGAGGCCATGCCGCTCATGCCAACGATGCTCGGCAAGAGCCGCGCGGATAAGATGCGAGGGTAGCTTATACTCCTCGGCCAGTCGTGCGAACGCCGTTTCAGGGTCTTCCTGCATCATGCGCGCCACTAAAGAATAGGTGGCTTCGGGCACAATACGACGGAAATCGGTGAGCTTATCCTCATCTATCCATTTAATAAGGTGTGAATACACCGTCGAGAGGTTGAGCCCACGCGCTTCGGCGATACTCTCAGGCGACATCCCCGAATTGAAGAGCAGCAACGTCTCTTTCTGCGAAGTGCCCGCAGGGAGGGTCTTCTTCAAACCTTTGTGCCTACGGATTGCCTCCACAAAACGTCGGCCATATTTGGCCAATTTCACCTCTCCCACACCCGAAATATCTGCAAACGATTCTATATCTACAGGCTGACGCTTCACCATATCTGCCAGCGACGCATCGGAAAACACCACGTAGGCTGGCACATGCTCCTCATTCGAGATAGTCTTGCGCAATTCCTTGAGCGTGTCGGTGAGCTGTTCTTCGGGCGTTTTCTGCACCACAGCCACCGCTCCAGCCCCTTTCTTGCCGTTGCGTTTGGTGAAACTGTTGGGACCGTAGACAGAGAGCTCTATAGTCTGCTGGCCACGCACCACTCTCATTCCCAGCGGAGTAGGACGCAGATGGAAACTATCCTCGTAGGCCACTTCAAGCACTCCCAACTGTATCATCTGCAAGATGTAGCTGTTCCATTCCATGTAACTGAGGTCGCGACCCGCACCGTAGGTCTTCAGTTGGTCGTAGCCCTTCTGCATGATTTCCTGACGCGCCGAAGCCCTCAGAATGTCGATAATAGTCTGGATACCCTCCTTCTGACCCACACGTATCACCGCGCTGAGGGCCTTCTGAGCCAGGATAGTGCCGTCGATTTTGCGACGCGGCGAGCGGCAATTGTCGCAGTTGCCGCAATCCTCCACACGTTCCTCGCTGAAATAGCTCAGCAAGATGCGGCGTCGGCATACGCTTGCCTCGGCATAACGCTGCATGAAGTCGAGTTTCTCGCCGTTTATCTCCTGGCGTCCGCTACTGTCGACGAAATTGCGTCTCATTATTATATCGGCGAAATTATAAAACATGATAGCCTCGGCCGGCATACCGTCGCGACCAGCGCGCCCGATCTCCTGATAATAGCTCTCGATATTACCCGGGATGTTGTTGTGCACCACCCAGCGGATATTGCTTTTGTCGATACCCATGCCGAAGGCGATAGTGGCGCACACCACTTGGGCATCGCCGTTTACGAAGGCCCGCTGAGCCTCTGCGCGCTGTTCGGCCGTGAGCCCGGCATGATAGCACACAGAGCGATAGCCCATATCGAGGAGAGCCTGATGCATCTCTTCCGTCTTCTTGCGGCTAAGACAATACACAATTCCCGAATCGAGACTATACTTATTTATAAGGCTGGCTATCACTTTGAGACGCTGGCGTTTGCCCGGATCGGCAAGCACGGTGAGCGAGATGTTGGGGCGGTCGAACGAACCGATATGGCAGAAGGGGTCGTGCAGCCCGAGCGAAGCGGCTATATCGCTGCGCGTAAGGCGATCGGCCGTAGCTGTGAGGGCCATAACGGGCACGTTCGGGAAATGGCTCTTAAGAGTCTTTAGTTCTGTATAGACGGGACGGAAATCATGGCCCCACTGCGAGATGCAATGAGCCTCGTCGATAGCGATGAGGCTCACCTTTATCTGTGAGGCGATATTCGGGAGCTCAAGCATGAGACGCTCGGGCGAAATGTAGATCATCTTTATGCGCCCGCAAGCCGCCTCATACATACTCTCCTGATTTATACGTTCATCCTGATTGGAATGTATGGCCACGGCCGGCAGACCATTGGCACGCAGGGCCTCCACTTGATCGTTCATCAACGCGATCAAGGGCGACACCACGATGGCACACCCCGGCAGCATCAACGCCGGAATCTGGTAGCAAAGCGATTTACCTCCACCTGTGGGCATAAGCACGAGCACATCGCGCCCCATCAGGACATTCTGGATAATCTCAGCCTGTCCCGGGCGGAACGATGAATAGCCGTAATGGCGTTTGAGCACTTTCTCAGCTTCTGTCATCAGCTCAATCAGTTAGAGTCTCCTTAAATAAGGCTTCGGCTACGATCCAATCGGTAGGCGTATCGAGATCTACCGAACGCGAAGAGGGCATCACGTAAGGCACAATCTTCTTGAAGCTGCTCATCGGCCCACGCCGCAGCGCCTGCACACTCATCACGTAGACAGCCCCGTTGTATTCCCACACTTTCGGAGCGTCCTGACGGCGGGTATAGTGGCCATCTCCCTTTGAAATGACTAAAGTGCCATCGTCGCGTGTCTCAAACGCATTGTAATAAGGATTTACGCGCGCTTCGCACACACTCACCACCATGTCGATATCTTTACGCCACACAGCCATGGCTCCTTTGATATCTTCAATAGTGCGCAGAGGCGACGTAGGCTGGAGAAGCACCACGCGGCTGAACTGCTTGCCGCGACGCCCGAACTCGTCAAGAGCGTGCATAATCACGTCGTAGGTCGACGCAGTGTCGGTGGCGAGGCTTTCGGGGCGACGGAAAGGCACCACTTCGCCGCTCGTGAGCGCCGCCTGGGCTATGGCATCGTCGTCGGTAGATACCAGCACAGAGTCGGCCGCGCCAGCGCACACCAAAGCCTGTTCCGCGGCCCGGCATACAAGCGGACGGCCGCAGAACGGCTTCACATTCTTTCCCGGAATACCTTTGCTCCCCCCGCGTGCCGGGATAAGCCAAAGGGTAGCCGGATTATTATCTGTCATAAAATACTGCTTCTTTGAAATATCGGGCAAGCAGGGTGCCCGAAGCCCAATCATCGCAAGGTTTGAGCTCCACGCCCAAGGCCTCGTCGATAATATAATCGGTGATGGGGGCGCCGGCGTAGATAGAGCAGATCACAGCTCCGCC
>CAZGJH010000152.1:0-2591 GCA_964525735.1 uncultured Sangeribacter sp. | reverse complement strand
TGTTCGATATATTCCTGAAGCAGATAGTTCTTAAGATCTTGCAGATGCATAAGGTCTTCCATATTGGTGAAGATCTGGATGCCGCGTGAGGAGCGACCCTTGCGGGGCTTCGCGATGGCAGGCATCTGGGCTGAAAGCACAGTATACGTGCGGGGGATAGGCAACTTGGCCTCTTTGAATACGCGCGCGGCCTCCACCTTGTCGAAGAGCTCGCTTGCCATGTTAAACTCTGTGACGGGCACGAATACATTCGGCAGACGCGATTTCAACACCGAAGCCACCTCGATAGAATTGTTGACGATAGGGAGGATGATATCCACCTCATACTCCTTCACTACCTGTTCGAGCGCGGGCACCACCTCCGGATCGCTGAATTTCAATCCTTTGATTACGGTAGCCTCAAGCGAGACAGGCACTTCCTCCGTAAGGTCGTAGCTCACGATTTTAACTTGATAGCCGAGACGCTCTCCTGAGCGTTTGAGGAGTTCGGCGAGCGACACCCTGCGGGCGCCACCGAGGAGAAGCACCGTGAGTTGCTGTTTTCTCATCTGTTGTAAATATTGGGTTTATATTTGCTTAGATGGTCGCCCGAGGTGATCCAGTCGATAGTTCTGGAGAGCCCCTCTTCGAGGCTCACTTGCGGGCGCCATCCCGTAAGACGCGTGATTTTTTCGTTAGAGCCCAGCAGGCGATATACCTCGCTCCCGGTAGGGCGGAGGCGTTCGGGGTCGGTCACCCATTTCACATCGGCATCCATCAGGCGCGCGATGGTCTTGAGGGTAGTCTCCATGCTCACCTCCTTCCCCGTGGCGATGTTTATCTCCTGGCCGGCAAGGTTCTCCCCCTTGGCAATCTCGATGAAGCCCCGGCAGGTGTCGGTCACGAAATTGAAATCGCGGGTAGGGGAGAGGTCGCCCACCTTTATCTCCCTCACACCGGAGGCGATCTGGGTTATGATAGAGGGTATAATGGCACGTGCGCTCTGGCGCGGCCCGTAGGTGTTGAAGGGGCGCACCACCGTCACGTTCAAATCGAAAGCGTTGTGAAAGCTCAGGGCCAGGGCGTCGGCCCCGATCTTTGTGGCCGAATAAGGGCTCTGGGGCTGTTTCGGATGGCTCTCGTCGATAGGCACATAGCGCGCCGTGCCATACACCTCCGAAGTAGAGGTGACGAGCAGGCGGGGTGTGCCGGCATCGAGCGCGGCCTGACACATGTTGAGAGTGCCCTTCACGTTGGTGTCTACATAGCTGTCGGGAGCCACATAACTGTAAGGTATGGCTATGAGGGCTGCCAGGTGAAACACCGTGTCGGCCCCCTTCACGAATGTGCGGCAGAAATTGGGGTCGCGCACATCGCCTGTCACAACTTTCAGGTTGGGATGATGGATATCTTCGAGCCATCCCCAGTTGTTGAACGAATTATATTGGGCGAGGGCCGTCACTTCACACCCTTCGGCGAGAAGGGCCTCCGTGAGATGGCTGCCGATGAAGCCGTCGGCTCCTGTGACTGCTACTTTCTTCATATCTGTGTCTTATCAAATCCCTTCTCCATGAAGGTCTGTATATGGCGACGCTTCTTCTCCTCGAAAATCTCCGAGATCTTGAAGAAGATACCGGTCTCTTCCACTTCGCCGAATTCATGATTTACGGCAGTGCCAAACACCTTCATCGTAGGCGAAAGCGACATGTAAGCGTTGACGAGCGGCGGTATGTTTTTGCCGTGCTCGCGTATGGCATGGTTGAGTATGCGGTAATCCTCCTTGAACGAGGAGCCCGTAAACTGTGCCTGCACCTCGGGAGTGCGGGCCTTCGAGGGGAGCTCCTCGATGGGCACGACAAGCTGCTCGCTATCAGCAAAATACTTATGCAGGAAGCCGAGCAGCAGGTCGCGGCTCTCTTCGCCATAGTTGGGATACATCGTTACTTTCCCGAAGAGATACTCTATCTGGGGGTATACCACCGTGAGAGCTCCGAGGCCATCCCATAGATTATCAAGTACATACAGGGCTTTGGAGTGTGCTTTCGTATTCTGATAGTCGATAGCCACAAACGATCGTCCGAGTTCGAGGGTCTTGGGGAGCAGTTCTTTGATAAATTTATCGGAGAATTTGAACATGTGAGACGTGGCGATATTAGGCACGCCGTTTTTCATACGGATGTCTTCACCCAATATAAAACGGTAGCCTCCCACGATTTCACGCACCACGGGATCCCACACCACAAGCTGGCGGCATGGAGGCTGCATGGTGTCGAATTCATCTATGTCACATTCAAGCCCTGTGCCGCCGCCGGCGTCGCGGAAAGCAATTTCACGCAGACGCCCGATTTCGCGCATCGTGTTCGGAGCGTTGAAAGCATCCACCACATACACCTCGTTGAGGCCTTTATTGGCATGGCGCAGAAGCCTGTCGGGAGTGAGTTCACTCTCGATTTTTTCTCTATCGACAGGATCAATTATCTTTTCCATTATGAAAAATATAGCCGGAGAGCTCGTTATTTTTTGCAAATTTAGTAAAAAATCGTCTATACACAAAATTATTGCCTTGTCTTGACGAATATTAAACTAAAACAGCCGTTTCTCCGTCTTATAAT
>CAZGJH010000151.1:0-5738 GCA_964525735.1 uncultured Sangeribacter sp. | reverse complement strand
CGCGTGGGCGCCGACTATGCTCGCGGCAACGGCGGCACAGCCACCGGCTACTACTCGAAGAAGTATCTCAACAATATCCGTTGGGACGGCACCGTATCGGCTCAGCGTCACGCTTGCCCCATCTTCCGCTATGCGGAGATTCTGCTCGCTGCCGCAGAGGCCCTCAATGAGGCTGGAAAGACCGGCGAGGCTTATGAGTATGTAAATCAGGTGCGTGGTCGCGTGGGCATGCCTGCCTACAGCGGCATGAGCCAGGCTGAGCTCCGCGAGCGCATCCAGAATGAGGCCCGCATCGAGTTCTGCTTCGAAGATCATCGCTACTTCGACGTGCGTCGCTGGAAGCTCCATGAGAAGAATGGCGGAAGCGCGGCTGCCGAGTCGTCGCTCCCCCGCTATCGCCAGGTGTTCACGCTCTACGGCGTGGCTGTGAAAGATGGCACTTCGAAGACCTTCAACTATGGTCTGAGCGATGTAGACTCTCACATCTCTTTCATGGCTCCCAAGAATTATTTCTTCCCGATTCCTTACGCTGAGCAGCAGAAGACCCACTATCCTCAGACTCCGGGCTGGGAATTGTAAAATCTAAATCTGAAACAAAATGAACAGCAAGATATATCTTATGTCGGCTTTTGCTGCCTGCATACTCCTCGCGGGGGCTTGTAGCGACGACGACAAGGTCACTTATCCCGACGGACAGGGTATCGTGATCGAGCTCCCATCGACTATCGACTGCGGCGGCACGTATGCCAGCTTCGCCTCGATCTATCATATCAAGAGCGATGCCCACTACACGAAGGCGGGTTACGTGATCGGCGAGGCCGCCAACCCTACTATCTACGGAAGTGTCTACGACGGCACTGTATCGGGCGACACTATCAAGGTGACTATCACCGACCTGGCTCCCAACACCGTTTATCACGTGCGCGCCTTCATGAATGAGTATAACGGCGATGTGATCTATTCGGCCGATTATACCTTCAACACTGCCGAGGGCACTCTCTCTGAGCAGCTCGCCCACTATCGCGGCCCGCAGTATCCCGACTATTACGTGGATATCGCCGGCTGGGGCAACCGCGCCCAGTGGAACCTCGCCAACGTCCACGACCCCTCTGTCGTGAAGGCTAACGACGGCTACTATTATATGTATCAGACGGATGCCTCCTATGGCAACGCTCATGTAGAGGGCGGCCACTTCCACGCTCGCCGTTCGAAAGACCTTGTCAACTGGGAGTATCTCGGCGGCACGATGCAGGGGCTTCCTGAGTGGGTTGTGCCCAAGCTCAACGAAATCCGCGCAGGTATGGGTCTGGAACCCGCCAATCCTGCTGAGGAGAATTTCGGCTACTGGGCTCCGAGCGTGGTGAAGGTAAACGACAACCTCTACCGTATGTACTATTCTCTCGTTGTGCCCGGTTTGCTCGACGGCGACAACTCATGGGGCGAGCGTGCATTCATCGGTATGATGGAGACAGCCGATCCGGCCGACAACAACAGCTGGGAGGATAAGGGCTATGTGATCACCAACGCCTCCGACCGTGGTCTCAATTTCCACGTATCTCCCACAGATTGGGCTAATTGCTACTATAAATTCAATGCCATCGACCCCTCCGTCATCATCACCGACGGCGGCGAGCATTGGATGATCTACGGCTCTTGGCACAGCGGCATCGCTGCCGTGAAACTCGACCCCGCTACGGGTAAAGTGGCTGCTCAGCTGGGCAATCCCTGGGGCACAGAGGCTGAGATCGCCAACTATGGCAAGCTGATCGCCACTCGCCAGATGGGCAACCGCTGGCAGGGTTCGGAGGGTCCGGAAATCATCTATCATGATGGCTACTATTACCTCTTCCTCGCTTACGACGCACTCGACGTGGCTTACAACACCCGCGTGGCTCGTTCGAAGAATATCGAGGGTCCCTACGTGGATATGAATGGCACCAACATCACCACTGGCGGCGACGCCCTTCCTGTGGTGACACATCCTTACAAGTTTGCCGACTCCGATGGCTGGGTGGGCTTCTCCCACTGCACTATCTTCAACGACGGCGAAGGCAACTGGTATTACGCTTCACAGGCGCGTTTCCCGGCTGGCGTGAATGGCAACGATGCCAGCAACGCCCTCATGATGGGCCACGTGCGCTCGATCGTCTGGACAAAAGATGGTTGGCCCGTAGTTCTGCCGGAGCGTTACGGAGCAGTACCTCAGCTCGCTATCGCCGAGGAGGAGCTCATCGGCTCTTGGGAAATTATCGATCTCGCATATCAGTATGGCCAGATGAAAGAGTCGACCACAATGACTCTGACAGCCGACCATAAGATAGCTGGCGGCGTATTCGACGGTCAGGATTGGAGCTTCGATGCTGCCACAGGCATCATGAAAGCCGGCAACGTAGAGCTCTATCTGAAGCGCGAATGTGATTGGGAGAAGGCTAACCGTCCCGCCACGATTGTCTTCGCGGGCCTCTCCACCACTACTTACTGGGGCAAGAAATCTTAACCGCCACGGGTCAGAAAGGCCCTGCCTTTCATCCCACATTCTCCTTCACCCAAAGCGTCCGGCCCCCCAGCCGGACGCTTTTCAAAAGAGCCCACCGAGTCAACGTGACGACGCCTACCGCCTCAACGTGACGACGCCTACCGCCTCAACGTAGGGACATGCCTTTGGCATGTAGCGGAGCCCACCGAGTCCTGGTTCGGTGAGGCGTCTTCAGGCGCCCTAGAACTAACTTCAAAAACACAAGCAAAGCAACCCACATGAACAAACTCCTATTCTCTCTAATATCAGCCCTATCCATCGGAATTTCACCAGCAAAAGCCGAACCCGCTAAGCCGGTAGCAGAATCCGAAATGGCCGGCTACCTAATGGTCTATTTCACCGACGACACCCACGACCTCTTCATGGCCACAAGCCCCGACGGCTACACCTTCACAGCTATCAACGACGGCCGCCCCGTGATCGCCGGCGACTCCATCGCCGAACAAAAAGGCATCCGCGACCCACACATAACCCGTGGTCCCGACGGTGCCTTCTACCTCGCCATGACCGACCTTCACATCTACGCCCAGCGCGAAGGCTTGCGCGACACCGAGTGGGAGCGGCCTGGCGAACAGTACGGCTGGGGCAACAACCGTGGCCTCGTGCTCATGAAATCGCACGACCTCATCAACTGGAGCCGTACAAACCTCCGCATCGACAAGCTCTTCCCCGAGAAATTTGGTAACATCGGCTGCGCGTGGGCTCCCGAAACCACTTACGACCCCGTGGAAGACAAAATGATGATCTATTTCACGATGCGCGACGGCATCGAGCCCTCCAATCTCTACTACGCCTATACCGACGACGACTTCACCCGCCTCGTGACCGAGCCGAAGATCCTCTACACCTACCCCGACCCTACCAAGACCGTCCTCGACGCCGACATCTCGCGCACAAACGACGGCCGCTGGTGCCTCACCTACGTCGTGCACGACGGCGAACCGGGCATCAAGATGGCCTTCTCCGACAAGATCAACTCCGACTGGCAATACCGTCCCGACTTCATCGACTTCGAACCCGGCGCATGTGAGGCTCCCAACGTCTGGAAGCGCATCGGAGAAGACAAATACGTCGTCATGTATGATATCTACAGCATCAACCCCCACAACTTTGGATTTGCCGAAACCACTGACTTCAAGACATTCACCGACCTTGGCCATTTCAACGAAGGCGTCATGCGCACCACCAACTTCACCTCTCCCAAGCACGCCGCCGTCATCCCCATCACCGCCCCCGAGCTCCGCCGCCTCACCACCCTCCACCTACCCGAATAAAGGCACGTGATTTTCGCTACCAATGTAGGGACGCGATTTTCGCTATCAATAGGGCCGTGATTTTCGCTACCAATGTAGGGACGCGATTCTTCGCGTCCACCGAGCACCTGGTGCAGATGACACCAACCCGAAGGCACGCAGATAATCTGTGGACGCGATAAATCGCGTCCCTACATTGTTACACATTTAAAATAGTAATCGTAAAAATAAAAAAGGTTCGAAATGAGTGAGAGGCATCAATTTCGTGCAACTTGGCACGACTATAACAGTGGAATGTATTTTATCACTATATGTGCATTTGAAAAGCAACATTTATTCGGAAGCATCGTGAATAACATATTTCATCCATCAGAATTGGGAGAAATTATCATAGAGCATTTAGAGAGTCTACCTAACTATTATTCAGATGTGGAGCTTTTGAATAGTGTTGTAATGCCCAATCATATTCATTTCGTCCTTTCAGTGGGGACACGATTCATCGCGTCAGCCAACGACATCGGATCAAACGAAGACAATGAATCAAATACGGGCTGTCTTAAGCAACCAAGACATGATGAAGAATGTACAGATTTTCACCATAATTCCAGGTTAGCATCAATTATTGGAGCATTTAAAGCTGGTGTTTCTCGGACAGCGAGGACGCGAAAAATCGCGTCCCTACCAGTTTGGCAATCACGATTTCATGAACACATAATCAAAAATCCACAGTCATTTGATAGAATCATAGACTATATCAACAATAACGTCGAAAATTGGCAAACCGACTGTTTTGCCAATTAACAGTACCCAATGATACATCATTTTTCAATGTAGGGCCGTGTTTTTTCGCTATCAATGGGGCCGCGTTTTTTCGCTACCAATGGGCCCATGATTTTCGCTACCAATGGGGCCATGATTTTCGCTACCAATGGGGCCATGATTTTCGCTACCAATGTAGGGACGCGATTCTTCGCGTCCACCGAGCACCTGGTGCAGATGACACCAACCCGAAGGCACGCAGATAATCTGTGGACGCGAAAAATCGCGTCCCTACCATAAATACATGCAACGGGGATGGTTAAATACAGATAGTTTGTCATCACAAAATATGATGGCATCAGGGTTTGGGAGGGGTTGTCTGATTTGTGGGGGAGAGTGTCCGATTTGTTGCATAAGATTGAGGGCGGGGAGGGTAATTGTCTGTGAAAAAAGCTGTAACTTTGTGGGTGTCAATTAACGTCTAACTAACTATGCACCCTCTGGCTAATCACTTCATGTACACTCTGGCTAATAATACTCTCACAACTCTGGCTCAGCACGACGGTGGTTCGTTTTTACGCGGAATAATCTGTGGCTTTCGGTCACGGATGATTTCGTGGCTCCTTCTGACGATTCTTATGCTCTCTGCGTTGAGCGCGGGGGCGGCGGGCGAGGGGGTGAGTCGGTTGCCGGAGTCGGATCTGTGCTGGAAGAATGTGAGGGTTGGAGGGAAGACTACGACGGTGTTTACGCTCTTCCGAGATAGCCGGGGGATGATGTGGTTTGGCACGAATAGCGGTCTCTTTTTCTACGACGGTATAAACACTCATCCTGTGGGGGAGAATGAACTCTTCGGCAGCCAGATCTATTCGCTCGTGGAGAAAGACAACCGGCTATTTATCGGTAGCAATAACGGCCTGCTGGTGATGGATTACCGCACGGGGAAGATCGCCCCCTACCCACTCCCTACCCCCTCGGAAATCCGCGTGCTCCTTCTCAACAACGACGAACTCTGGATCGGCGGCCTCAACGGCATCATGCGCCTCGACCTCCTCTCAGCCGACAATCCCGACCGACAAGCAAACGCTTCAAACAAGGATAAGAAAGCTTCAAACAAGGCCGCGAAAAAGGAGCCTCTCACCGATTGCTCGGCCGGTCTGCCTCACAGATCGGTCTACTCGATTCTGCGC
>CAZGJH010000150.1:2082-5797 GCA_964525735.1 uncultured Sangeribacter sp. | reverse complement strand
TTTCGGAGGGGGGTTAGAAGTGCATGGTGGTGGAGAGGCGGGCGGAGTTGAGGCGAAGGCTGGCTTTCAGACTGTTGGGTTCGTCGGGCAGACAGTCTTCATCGCTGTAGGTGACGCGGAAGGCCGTGCCGTTGTCGATGGGCTCAACAGTGATGCGGGAGGCACATTCGGAGGTGACTTCCGGTGTCTTTCCCGTGGCGAAAGGTTTGCCTCGCAAGGTAGTGCGCACCGTGAATTCCTGGTCGCCAGTCTTTGTCGACGACATCGTGACCATCCGGTAGAGGTCGGTGTATCGCTTCTGAAGGCCGTTGGCCTCCGCTTTCCGCACAGAGTCGAAGAAATACTCCTCCAGGGCCGTGAGCGATGCCACAGCGGAACTGATCTGCTCTACGGAGCTGACTTCATCGTAGGCGGCAGCCCACCGCTTATATTCAGCTGTCTTCTCGCCATCGTATTTCTCGAAATCGCGACGCATCTTCTCAAGTTCGGAATCAGGCATCGGATAGAGCACCGTGAGATGATATAGCGACTGCTTGCTCGATTTATTCTCGCGGCGTTCCCAATACTGCCCCAATGCCTCCGACAGCGATACCCCCTTGATAAACGGCAATTTGGCCGCGGCTATCTCAAGGCTGCTCAGATATTCTTCGCGTGTGGCGACTTTATCGCCATCGGCGATATTGCTATCGGTCTGCGACGAGGATGAGTTGACGTTGGTGGCTATGGCCTGCACGATAGATCGCATCAGCGTGCGCTCGGCTGTGGTGCGCGCATCCTGTAGCGACGGGGAGACAGCCGACACAAGCAACGTGCCCGGTTTTTGACCCTCGTTGACCCATTCGGGCACTTTCTTCTCCGAGCGCTCCACGATTTTCCAATCGTCGGCAAAAGCTGCGGAAGCTGTCAAGGTGAATAGCATCAGGAGCATAAGCGCTCTGGCAGGATAGGATATCATTGATCTGTTCATATCGATGACCGTTTGATGGTTACTGATCGCTGACTGTGAGATTACG
Organism: uncultured Sangeribacter sp.; assembly: GCA_964525735.1. GTDB lineage: Bacteria > Bacteroidota > Bacteroidia > Bacteroidales > Muribaculaceae > Lepagella. The sequence continues at coordinate 4,784 of CAZGJH010000150.1, read as the reverse complement.
GATCTCCACTTTTGTATTGCCGAAGCTCATCTCGATGAAGGGCACCGTGCCAGGATTCGAGTAGACATTCTGGATATAGCCTTGCACGATAACAGGCACATCATACGGGAAATCATGATGCAGATTATCGACATAAAACTTCTCATACTTCTGCCCGTCGGCCGCGATGGCACGATTGATGGAGGTGTAAGTATTGTTCATGTCGTTGTTGCGGTTGCGGCAAATAACCTTCAAAACGAAGTGGATCATGCGCGTAGACTTGTCATACTCACAACTCTTAAGCTCCATCTCCCAACCAGGGCGTGAGTAGGTGAACTCACACTGTGAGGCTGCCGGAGCCGTAGGAGCGGCCACAACAACCGGAGCAGAAGGAGCAGAAGGAGCAGACGGATCAGCCGGAGCGGTCGGGACAGCCGGAGCAACTATGGCTACCGGCACGAGCATCACAACCGTATCGGGCGCGACATCGGGCACCTCGTAAATTTCAGGATGAATCGCGCCGTAATCGAACGCATGTTTGCGGGCATTCCTTACGAAACGCACGTAGGCCGCGTCGGTAGGTTTGATGGCCTGTGCGAGCAAAAGCATGGCATCGGCATCAACGCCCGTGACGCTCACATTCAGCGGCACAGCCGCGCTGTAGAAGACAGCGTCGGAGTAGCGATGACGGGCCGTAAGGGAGAGCTCGCCACTAATCGAGGCCACGTTTCTGACAAGACCCTCCGAAGTGGAGCGATCAGTCTCCGTGAGCACGGGCTCGACGATGAAAACATCGCGCTGGCCACCGGCTCCAGCCCCGTTGCGACCGAGTATCTGCTCCACCTTAGTCTTGAGCTTTGATTTGCTCTCTTCGGAGCCCTCAAACTTCTCCGGCAGACGCACTCCAAACATAATCTCATCGGCTGACTGGGGAATAGACACAGTCGCTTCTGGATTCTGAGAGACAGGAGCCTCCTCAGGATCCTGAGAGGCAGGAGCTGCAAAAAGGGAGCCGCTTATCAGCGACGCCATAAAGGCAAAAGCTATCTTCTTCATCACTCAATCATGATTACAAGTTTCTGCCCCAAAGCTGTGACATTTACGTTATACTCGCCGCCAAGCTTCTTCTTGAGGAAGCGTTTGAGAGCGGAGGTGAAATTCTCCACACGATAAGTGCGGTTTTTCTCATTGTCCCACAGAGGGATATTGAGAGTACCCTTGATATACTTGCTTGTACTGAGCGACATATCGCAGATACCCTTGAAAGAATTCTCACGGAGCCACTCGTAGAGCTCATCTTTGAAATCGGAGCCATCGGCAGGCGATTCGAGATCGAAATCCCAATCGGTGACAGATTGCGAGAGGTTGAAATCGAGTTGCATCGAACGCCCTTCGGCCACCATGCGATCGAAAGCCTCACCGAGTTTTGTAAAGAATTCGGGAGCCACCTTGTCGAGAGCCTTATCGACAATCACAACCGGGTCGGCCACATGATAGAAACCGCTCATGAACGACTCGGAAGCGAGCACAGCCTCCGTCTGACGCTCAACGGCACGGATAGCCACATTGGCACCGTTGGAATTGTCGCGCTGCTTGATGTCGATATCCATCTTCACTACGATATCGCCGGGCATATTCTGCACCACCATCGTTTTGCTATCCGTCTGAGCTCCTTCGCGCAGGAGATCGTCGGTCTTTGAATTCTCGATGGCTGTGCGGAAGTCGCGCGTGGTGAAGCCGTTGTCGCCGAAAAGCTTCGTGAGCTTGTTGATGCCACCCTTATAAGCCGGATTATTATCGAGAAGGTCGCGCAGATCTTCGAAGCTATTGGCCGCATTGTTTGTCTCCGGAATCACTACGATTACCGGCCGTATGGCAGCCTTGGCTACGGGAAGCTCCTTCTTAGAATCGGCCCACGAGGGATGTATAGCCAGTTCGTGCTTCTCCAGATCACCCTTGAGAGTCTTGATATTGAGCGGAATCTCATATGTGATCTTGCTCATGCCGTTGTATTTAAACTCACCTTTCTTCACCGGTTTACCCGAAAGCATCATGAGATAGCGTTTGGAGGTGGCGAGACGTCCCTCGTAGCTGTTGTCGGGGCTGGAGAGCATCGGATTGCCATTGTTGATGCCCTCGACGCCATGATTGAGAAGCGTGGTTATGGTCGAACGTATCGCGATATCTTCGGCTTCCTTGTTGGCCTTCTGCGCCGCGATGGTAGTCTTCAGAATAACGTCAGAGCCCGACTGGTCGATAAGTTCCACTTCATTGGAGAGGCCTTGTGCATAAGCACCAAGTGCCATGACTGTCATCATGACTGCCATGGCACCTCGTATAATCGATTGTATGATAGACATCGGTTATTTCTTCTTTGTCTTGGATGAAACGATAACAGTCTGGTTGAGATCGTGAGCTGCCTTGATCTCGGCGCCACCCTTCTTCACCTTGCAGAGAGAGATGTCGTCGCCGGCAACCTCTACCACCTCTACCTCACCGATAGTCTTGGCGGCAGTCTTCTTGCCAATCTTCTGCACGAGCTTCACGTCGAGCTTCTGGCCCTTGGCGATGCCATCTTCCGAACCGATACCGATGTAGAAGGTCTCCACCTCCTTATTATTCTTTGAGAATGATTCGATATCCTCGAGCACACCGGTGACGGGGAATGATTCATCTACGAAATCTTTCATAGCCTTGGTGATATCACCCTTGATGGCCTGCAC
>CAZGJH010000150.1:0-1982 GCA_964525735.1 uncultured Sangeribacter sp. | reverse complement strand
ACATCGCCATTGATGAGCACGTTGGCACCCTTTGTCTGGAGCGACTCAGTGGTTTCGAGATCTTCGGCAGAGAGGTTGTCTTTGAGGCGACGCAGTTCCTCTTCATAACGGGAGGCCTCAGTGACGGCATCGATCATGTTGGTACGGTTGGTGTTGTGAATGCCTTCGAGCACGGCACCGCGTACAATCTCCACCCATGCATCCTTAACTTTGGCTGAGTTGTCGAACTGCTGCATGTAGACAGTAGGCTTAGCCGCGTAGACACCGATAATAGCGGCTACAGAAAGTACAAGTGTAAAAAATCGCTTGATCATATGTAAGTAAATTTTAAAAAGTTACAATCAAGCACAAAGTTAGGTATAAAATTCCGTTTTACCCCCCCCCATTTGTTAATTTTGATTTTATTTTGTTAATATTAGTTAATCATAAGACATAATCTCCAATATTGTAGCAAATTGCCAGCGCATATTTTCATTTGATCCGCACATACACCGATTTATTATAGATACTCACACGTGAGGCTACGGAGAAGTGAGCGGGAGGGGGTAAAAGGGTGAGGGATAGGGCCATTCACACAAATTAACAAAGATTGCAGAAATTTTTCCCTAATTGAATGTTACATATTGAAAAATAATAATTAAATTTGCATCGGAAAAACAAGGCGAGCTCAACCGCTTCGCCTCAACCCGTTTAGACAATTTTCAAAACTCTTAAAATTATATCAAAAGTTATGACGCAGATTGAAAAAGATTTGGCTCAGTATGGCATCAAAGATGTCAAGGAGGTGATCTACAATCCCACCTACGAGGAGCTTTTCAAGGCTGAGACCGATCCTTCTCTCGAAGGATTCGAGAAGGGTACAGTAACCGAACTCGGTGCTGTCAACGTTATGACCGGCGTTTACACTGGCCGTTCACCCAAAGATAAATTCATCGTTCTCGACGACAATTCTAAGGATAAAGTATGGTGGACTACCGAGGAGTATCCCAACGACAACAAGCCTGTGACTGAAAAGACTTGGGACGTTGTCAAGGATATCGCCATCAAAGAGCTCTCTGGCAAGAAGCTTTATGTTGTCGACCGTTTCTGCGGCGCCAACAAAGACACCCGCATGGCTGTCCGCTTCATCATGGAGGTGGCATGGCAGGCTCACTTCGTGACCAACATGTTTATCGCTCCTTCTGAGGAGGAACTCAAAGAGTTCAAGCCCGACTTTATCGTTTACAATGCTTCTAAGGCTAAAGTGGAGAACTACAAGGAGCTCGGCCTCAACTCTGAGACTGCCGTTGTATTCAACACTACTTCCAAGGAGCAGGTGATCATCAACACTTGGTATGGCGGCGAGATGAAGAAGGGTATGTTCTCTATGATGAACTACTTCCTTCCCCAGAGCGGCATCGCTTCTATGCACTGCTCTGCCAACACCGACAAAGAGGGCAAGAACACTGCTATCTTCTTCGGCCTCTCCGGCACTGGCAAGACTACTCTTTCTACCGACCCGAAGCGTCTGCTTATCGGCGACGACGAGCACGGCTGGGACGACAACGGAGTATTCAACTTCGAAGGTGGCTGCTACGCTAAGGTGATCAACCTCGACAAGGAGAGCGAGCCCGATATCTACAAGGCTATCTGCCGCGACGCCCTTCTCGAGAACGTTACTGTTGACGAGAACGGCAAGATCGACTTCGCCGACAAGAGCGTGACTGAGAACACCCGCGTTTCTTATCCTATCAACCACATCGAGAGCATCGTGGCTCCTGTTTCTGCAGGCCCGGCTGCCAAGAATGTGATCTTCCTTTCTGCCGACGCATTCGGTGTGCTTCCTCCCGTATCTATCCTTGATCCCGAGCAGACTCAGTATTACTTCCTGAGCGGCTTCACCAGCAAGCTCGCCGGCACAGAGCGTGGCATCACAGAGCCTACTCCTACCTTCTCCGCTTGCTTCGGCCAGGCATTCCTTGAGCTCCACCCCACAAAATATG
>CAZGJH010000149.1:0-5856 GCA_964525735.1 uncultured Sangeribacter sp. | reverse complement strand
TCTGATCTCCAGTCGCAACAATCCAACCACATGCAGGTCTGATACGACTTTTTAAATGTAGAGAGTTGGTTAAGTCAAACTTTTTGGTTAATTTTGAGCAATTTTTAGGAGGGTGGGCTCCTTGAATCAACTATACAAAAATTCAGAATTATGGAAAAGACACACGAAAGACTTATACGATTCGATTGGGCAATCAAACGGTTGCTAAGACACAAGGCCGACCATACCATCCTCAATGGCTTCCTCAGTTCTCTGCTCGGCAGGGAAATCCGCATCGTCAGAATACTGGAGAGCGAGGGAAATAAGCAGTCGGCCGATGACAAGTTCAACCGCGTCGACATTCTCGCTGAAAACGAGAACAAGGAGAAAATCCTGATCGAGGTACAGAATGACAGCGAAGATTCCTTCTTCCACCGCATGTCGTATGGAACTTCAAAGCTTGTCACCGAATACATAAAGGAGGGCGATAAATATGGCGTCATCCCGAAGATATACAGCATCAACATCGTGTATTTCAACATTGGAGCAGGCGATGATTACGTGTATCATGGCACGACACAGTTCATCGGACTCCATGATGGCAAACCTCTTGGCCTGACGGGAAGGTTGAAGAAGAAATACGATATCAAAGCCATCGATGAGATCTTTCCCCAATATTATCTGTTGAAGGCGGATGACTTCGACCGTTGGTCGCAGGTGCCACTTGACCAGTGGATGTATTTCCTGAGCACAAGTACTATACCGGAAAATGCCACGGCTCCCGGCCTTCAGGAGGCCAGGGAACAGCTCAGGGTTGACTCGCTCGATGAGGAGGCACGCAGAGCCTATTACAACCATCTCGATTCAATCAGAACTGCCAGAAGCCTCTTAGAGACAGCTTATGACAAAGGAATGTATAAAGGCGAAGAAATTGGTATAAAAAAAGGAAGAGAGATTGGCAGAGAGGAAGGTATAGAAGAGGGTAAAGAGATTGGTAGAGTGGAAGGTAGAGAGGAAGGAGATATGGAGCGTCTTCGAAAAAATGTGAGATCAATGCGTGAAAACGGCTTCGATGACGAATCTATAGCACGTATCTTCAATGAAGATATCAATCTCATAAATTCCCTCTAATGTCGTAACTCTACATTCGTCCACACCGCAGGTTTAGTATCCAAAAGAAATATGGAAGGGCGCATTAGAAAGACGCGCCCTTCTACTTCTTGCGGAAATTGGGGTTTACTATTATTTAGGCCGTCCGCCTATTACCACACCAAGAGATAGGCCGATGTTATTACACCCTTTTCTACTAAGATGGGAGAAAAGTCCTATTCTGATGTGGCGAAATAACTCTACTCCAACTCTTGGTTGAAAACCTAAAGTTGTTCCAGACAAATATACTTGCCAAGAAGTGACAGGCTCATAGAATGATACTCCGATAGCAGCCCCTGCATAGGGATTAACTTTCTTACCTTGTCGAAAGTTATAGTCCCCCACAACCAATAGGTTGATTGAACGATTGCTCTGCTCTATTTTTCGGATATAGTCTTGCCAAACCTCCTTAAATTCGTAAACTGCGGTAGTGACATTTAGAGCCAATCCACAATCCCAAGCACTTGCTGGTAAGTTAAATCTTAACTCAACTCCCAAATTTGCTCCGAGAAGTTTTTTTGAGTGATGAAAGTTACCGACAGGACAAGTAATACCAGCTGATACCTCCGCTTCTATTGGCTGCACCTCAACCGCATGTCCCGTTAACACTGCCATAATGTTGACAACTATTACTATAAATATCTTTTTCATACAACTTTGATCCAATTAAGTACAAGATTTATCCTTTTTCATAATCGTGATGTTTATGAGGTTCAACTGCAAAGTTAGCTCATTCTACGGCATTGAGCAATAGTTGAAAGCCGTGAAGCAAGGGAGGTAAGATTTATTAGTATATGTAAGAAATAATATTGTTGATATCAAGTAATATAGCTACTGGGGATGTAAGATAATTTATAAGGTTAAATCTGGAGGTTTACTTCTATGAGTATTCCTGAAAAACATACCTCCGATCCCCATAGACATCTTGGTAGCTTCAGCTTTATAATTCAGGAGGTAGTTGTAGGCTGGATAAAACCAATAAATCGGTGAGTATCGTAGAAGTCTTAAAATTTTTCTGTACTTTTGCAGTCCCATTAATAATAACTAAAAATCTCACTCATGATTTTTTTCAAAAAAATTTACTGCCTGCTTCTATCAATCCTCATGGTTCTACTGATTGGTTGTGCCAAAACATCTATTGATTCGCTACATGAGGCTGATGCTTTAATGTGTGAGCGTCCGGACTCGGCACTAAAAATCCTTGATGCTATCAACTATGAGAGCTTAAACTCCGAACAAAAATTATGGCATAGCTTACTTACTGCCAAAGCAATTGATAAGAGTCATCTTGATAAGGAGCGGGAAGTTGATCTGGCAAATGTTGTGAAGGCCTATCAAGATCGCGGTGATAGTCTGGAAACACAAAGTATTTTTTATTATGCACGATTCTTGCAGAACAACAATCGGGATGCCCAGGCTTTGTTTCACTATCTCATGGCTTATGATTTAGCACGGAAAACTGGTGACAATTTCTATGCAGGGATGTCTGCCAGATATCTAAGTAAGATATATGGGAATCTGTATATTGTTAAGGAGCAGTTGAGATGGGCTAAAATTGAGAAAGAAGAGATGCTTATATCTTGTCATCCCTCACATGTAAAATGGGCGGATCTCCATATTGTGGCTGCTTTATCGAGACAAAATCCACAACAAACAGAAAGAACGATTGATAGTATTCAACATACATCTATGATAAATAATAATCACAAGGCGAGGTTACAGTTCTATGAGGCTTCCAATTATCTTCAGTGTAAGGAATATGAGAAGGCACTTACTGTGTACGATAGCCTTAAGCATTCAGGTGTGATGAGGCTTTCCGCTGCTCAATGGTGTGAGATAGCTGAATGTGAACTGAATTTAGGGCGCACGAAAGCTGCCGAGGCTGCCGTGGATTCGGCAAAATCTTTAACCTTAACAAATTTAGATTCAATCCGAATCGACCGGATGGCAGCGAAAATTTATGCAGCCAAGGGTGAATATAGAGAGGCGTATGAGGCGGCCGATAGGTTTGGTCACGGTATAATGGCCGATGGCGACCAGCGAATGGGGCAGCCGTTTCTCATAGAACTGATTTCCACTCTCCGGGAAAACTATCAGATGGAGAAAACGGTAAACCAGTTGCTTAATCGTTATCTTTGGCTCTCTATCGCCGCATTGATAGTGGCACTAATTGCCATTATTTCGTTTGTTTTGTGGCGATTGACGAAGAAACGTCTCCACAAACAGGAGGTTGAGGTAATAGAGATGCAGGCCGAGGCAATTGATTCAGATATCAAGAAGATTGAGGAGAAGGGCGTGGAACTGAGCCGACCTTTCTCGGTGCTCGATCATCTGTGCGAGAGGCTTTACATGGTGCCCACGAAGAATGCGAAAGGTATGCTTAACGAACTGGATCCTGTGCTCAAGTCTTTCCGCTCGGATGAAACTTTCGACGATATGGTTGGGGTGATAAATAGTTACGACAACGATTGGATGGCACGCTTCGACGCTGTTTATCCGGATCTTACGAAAGCTAACCGTCAGCTGGTAGTGCTTCTGTATTTAGGATTTTCGATGCCCTCCATCACACTTCTCACCGACAAGAAATCCTCATCGGCCACCTACACGGCCAAGTCACGCCTAAAGAAGCTATTAGCTGAGAACACCTCTCCCGAAGCCATTGAGATCCAAACCCGTCTCGGGCTGATATAACGAGACTATCTGATCTATAGTTACGGCAATTCAAAATAAAAGGTGAGAGGGCGCGTCGCCGAGACGCGCCCTCTCGAGGGATTGGATGGGTATGTATGTGTGTTTCTTACTGATTGGCTTCGGCCTCGGCCTCTTTGATCATCTGCTGGTTGGCCATGATGTAGATCTCTACTCGACGGTTGAGAGCTCGGCCTTCAGGAGTGTCGTTGGAGGCAATATAGTCGGCCATTGGTATACCTTTGGCTGTGAGACGCTCGGGATTTACGCCGCATTTGATCAGATAGTCGCGCACAGCGTTGGCACGCTGGTTAGACAGTTTCTCGTTGACGGCATATGAACCGGTGTTGTCGGTATAACCGAAGATGTTTACGTCGGTATTGGGGTTGTTGATCAGGTTGACAGCAAACTTGGTGAGGTCGGCCTGAGCGTTGGCATTGAGAGTGTATTTGCCAGTGGGGAAGAGGATACCGCCGTCGAAAGTAACTTTGATGGCCTGGAGACCGTTAGCGTCGGTGGTCTTCTCAATCTTGGCCTGCTCTGCGAGCTGCTCTTCAAGTTCTTTCTGCTGCTTATCCATCTTGTTGCCGATGAGGGCACCTGCTCCGGCACCTACTGCTGAACCAATAGCAGCGCCAATGCCTGCGCCTTTACCACCGCCGATGAGGGCACCGATACCTGCACCAAGAGCAGCACCGCCGCCACCTCCGATGAGAGCGCCTTTGCCTGTCTGGTTCATACTGCAGCTTGTGGCACCAAACAACATGGAGCCTGCCAGGAATACATAAGTAAACTTCTTCAAAATCTTCATAATAATCACCTTTTTAGATAAAACAATGTTTTTTTGTTCTTGAAGATATGGTGCGCGAATGGTAAGTTTTACACAGTGGCGCGTTTCTTCAATGGTTATAACTCATTTGAGATATGTTTGGTTTAATGTGATTATTTTTTTCGGGGTTTTTAGGGGTTTTTGAAGTTACCGTAAGATGGGGTTTGAAGTTAGTTAAGACGTGCGGGGACGCATTGGGACAATGCTTTCCACCTAACGCCGACTGCACTCGCTGGCGCACTAACTCCGACTGCACTCGCTGACGCACGCTCCGCTACATGCCAAAGGCATGTCCCTACGTTGACTCGGGCAGGTGCTCGGCGGGCGCTATGTATAGCGCCCCTACAAGGACGGGGCTGGTGCTCGGTGGACGCGAAGAATCGCGTCCCTACTGGGAGCAATCGCGTCCCTACTGGGCATTGACGCGTCCCTACTGGGCTAGTCGGTTGTGAGGCGGTCGTTGAGCATGCGGTCCATGTAGCTTTGGATGATGGCTTTGAGCTCGCGCTCCATAGAGGAGGCTATCGCTGCGGCTTCCGAAGCGGAAGGCGCCGGAGCGGAGGCGGAGGCGGCCGGAGCGGATGCGGAGGCGGCTGAAGCGGATGCGGAGGCGGCTGAAGCGGAGGAGGTGGCAGCAGAGGGAGATGCCTCGGTGGGGAGGAGGTTGTGGGATTGGAGGTGGTCGGTGATGGCGTAGAGGGCGATGGGGTGCTGGCCGTCGAACTGGAGCACGTAGGCGCCTTTTACGTATTGGAAGATGCCGTTGGTGTAGTTTACGGCCCACTGCTCCGACTCGGGAGTGTTGAGGATGTCGCAACCGAAGGCGATGTAGGGTTTGTCGTAGCCCAGGTAATTCAGCATCGTCGGCATGATGTCGATCTGCTGCACGATTCCCTCACGCTTGCCAGGAGCAATATCGCCCGACGGGTCGAAAATCAGCACCGGGCCGTAGAAAGCACCGATGTCGCTGCGGTATTCGTCGTAGCCGCGCATGTTGGTATGGTCGTTGGTAATCACGAAGATAGTGTTGTCATACCACGGCTGCTTCTTGGCCACGGCGAAGAAGCTTCGCAGAGCGTTGTCGGTATACCCTACCGTCTTGTGTATCACCATACTCCCCTCCGGGAATTTCCCCTCATACTTCTGCGGTATCTGAAAGGGATGATGATTGGAGGCCGTGAAAAGAGCCGTCATAAAGGGCTGCGGCATCT
>CAZGJH010000148.1:0-5878 GCA_964525735.1 uncultured Sangeribacter sp. | reverse complement strand
TCGCACGGCGACCGAACCATGTCTTCGGTCGCCGTGTTATATTATCGTAAGGCGGCTGATAAGGCAGCCCTACAGAAAGAGAAAGATAAACCACTGGATTTCAACATGAAATTCATACAAGATATAATGCTATAAGCGTTCTGAAAAAGTTGTTATTGTTGTTTTAATTGAAGGAAACTGGGCTGACGTGAGTCAGCCTTTTTTCTGTCCCCACCCCCGCTCTTGCCGGGTCTTGGTTCGGTGAGGCGGCTTTAGACGCCGCGTGCCGTCTTTCAGCGGCGGGAGCGGTTTTGAAGCAGCCATAGCCTTCCCGCAGAAGGGCATGAAAATTTTTTCAAAAAATTTTTTAAGAAAAATTTGTATAATTTCCAGAGAGATTATAAATTTGCACACGATTTCAAGAAAACCGAATCCTTCTTTCGGGTTTTCAACTCTTCTCTTGATTATCGCTTGATGCAGTTGTGGCTATCCAACAGTTAGTAATCAACTTGTTTGTGGTAGTGCTGACTCAGACCATATATGTTACAATGTTTCATTAATGGATAATAAGGAGTAAATTTAATTATTAGGGAACTGATAAAATCAATTGAATGATTGGATAGCCAATCCGTCGCGAGACGGGTTGGCTATTTTTTGCATTATGAATTATTTTTGCTAACTTTGAGCCAAATTTGTTCGCATCATGAAAGTTCTGAAATTCGGCGGCTCTTCCGTGGGCACGGTAAAGGGCCTCGCTAATGTCAAGAAAATCGTCGAAGACACCCCAGGCCGCAAAGTCGTTGTCGTATCCGCTTTCGGCGGCATTACCGACCTACTCATCTCCACGGCCCGTCTCGCCGCGGCCGACGATATCCGTTATCTCGACTCCTACGCCCGCATCGTGGAGCGTCATCTCACCGTAATCAACGGCGTGGTGCCCCCATCCCGTCGCGAAGCCACCGAAGCTATGGCCCGAATGATGCTCGACGAACTCGCCAACATCTTCAAAGGCGTGATGCTACTTCACGACCTCTCCCCGCGCGCCCTCAAAATCATCATGAGCTACGGCGAACGCCTCTCAAGCCTCATCGTGGCAAACGCTCTCAAAGGCGCAACCCACTTCGACTCTCGCACCTTCATCAAGACCCGCAAAGACCAGCACGGCAACGACACCCTCGACTCAGAACTCACAGCCTCTCTTATTAAGGAGTACCTCCTCGCCTACGATTGGGACACAGCCGTTGCGGGCGGATTCATAGCCTCCGACGCCTCGGGCGAAATCACAAACCTTGGACGCGGCGGAAGCGACTACACAGCGGCCATCATGGCTGCTGACCTCGACGCCGAAATCCTCGAAATCTGGACCGACGTCGACGGTTTCATGACGGCCGACCCGCGTGTGATCGACACGGCCTACGTGATCGAAGAGCTCACTTTCACCGAAGCGATGGAGCTCTGCAACTTCGGCGCGAAGGTGATCTATCCCCCCTCGATCTACCCCGTCTACCACAAAAACATCCCCATCCTCGTCCGCAACACCTTCAACCTCTCGGCCCCGGGCACGCTCATCAGTAATCATTGCTCGCCCAAAGGTAAGGCTATCAAGGGAATATCATCTATCAACGACACCTGCCTCGTCACCATCACCAGCCTCTGCATGGTAGGCGTAGTCGGCGTCAACTCCCGCATCTTCAACGCCCTGACAAAGAAGGGAGTAAGCGTCTTCCTCGTCAGCCAGGGCGCGAGCGAAAACAACACCACAATCGCCGTGCGCAACGCCGACGCCGTGTTGGCCGTGGCAACGCTCCGCGAGGAGTTTGCCGCCGAACTGGCCTCGGGCATGTTCAACGACATACGCGGCGAGAAAAACCTTGCCACGATCGCCGTGGTGGGCGAGCGCATGAAGCACGCCACGGGCGTGGCCGGCAAACTCTTCAACACCCTCGGCCGCAACGGTATAAACGTGATTGCCTGCGCGCAAGGTGCATCCGAAACCAACATCTCGTTCGTGATCGAAGAGAAGAGCCTCCGCAAGGCCCTCAACGTGATCCACGACTCTTTCTTCCTCTCCGACAGCCAGGTGCTCAACCTCTTCATCGTGGGCACGGGCAACGTCGGGTCGAGCCTTATCTCGCAGATCTACAAGCAGCAGGAGAAACTCCTCGAAGAGAAAAACCTCCGCCTCAACGTAGTGGGCATCTCCACGAGCCGCCGCGCCCTATTCAACGGCGAGGGGATCGACATCTCCCGCTTCCGCGAGACGCTTGCCGAGCAGGGCATCCCCTCCTCGCCTGAAGTGATCAAGCGCGAGGTGCTCAAAATGAACATCTACAACTCGGTGTTTGTAGATTGCACCGCCTCGGCCGAAATCGCCGCCCTATACGAAGACCTCCTCTCTCACAACGTCAATGTGGTCACAGCCAACAAAATAGCTGCATCGTCCGACTACGGCACCTACCGCCGCCTCAAACGCATCGCGCGCGACCGCGACGTGAAATTCCTCTTCGAGACAAACGTCGGCGCGGGTCTCCCCATCATCAACACGATCAATTCGCTCATCAACTCGGGCGACCGCATCATCAAGATCGAGGCAGTGGTCTCCGGCACACTCAATTACATCTTCAACGTCCTGGCCAAAGACGTCTCGCTCAGCCAGGCCGTGCAGATGGCCAAAGATGCCGGCTACACCGAGCCCGACCCGCGCATCGACCTCTCGGGCAAAGACGTGGTGCGCAAGCTCGTGATCCTCGCCCGCGAGGCCGGCTATCGTGTGGAGCAAGAAGATGTCGAGACTCGCCTCTTCGTCCCCGACCACCTCTTCCCTGATAATAATGACATGCCGAGTCAACGTAGGGACATGCCTTTGGCATGTAGCGGAGCCCCCGGAGATGTAGCTTCCCGTTTCATCGATCGCCTCAAATCGCTCGATGCCCAATTCGAAGAGCTACGCGCCGACGCCGACAAAAAAGGCGAGCACTTCCGCTTCGTGGCCTCGCTCGACGACGGCCGCGTGAGCGTTGGCCTGCGCCGCGTAGGCGCCGACCATCCCTTCTACAACCTCGCCGGCAGCAACAACGTGATCCTCCTCACCACCGAACGCTACAAGGAATACCCCATGGTGATAAAAGGCTACGGAGCCGGAGCCGAAGTGACGGCCGCCGGTGTCTTCGCCGATATCATCAGCATCGCCAACATCCGTTAAGGGTAGAGTGCCCCCGAGTCCTGGTTCCGTGGGGCGTCTTCAGGCACCCATTCACAAAATTTCAATTCAAACATTTGCTCGAAAGCAATATTTCTTGTAATTTTGCACAAAATTTACAATTTTAGCGACATTACATTATGAAAAAGGTATTGCTACTCGGATCGGGAGCCCTCAAAATCGGGCAGGCCGGCGAGTTTGACTACTCCGGTTCGCAGGCCCTCAAGGCTATGCGTGAAGAGGGTATCGAGACAGTGCTCATCAACCCTAACATCGCCACTATCCAAACTTCGGAAGGTGTTGCCGATCAGGTATACTTTCTCCCTATTACCCCCTATTTCGTTGAAGAAGTCATTAAAAAAGAACGACCCGATGGCATCCTGCTCGCTTTCGGCGGTCAGACCGCCCTCAATTGCGGCACTGAGATGTATCTTAACGGTACGCTCGAAAAATATGGCGTTAAGGTTCTCGGCACTTCAGTAGAAGCTATCATGATTACTGAAGACCGAGACCTTTTTGTAAAGAAACTTAACGAAATCGACGTCAAGACGCCCGTCTCCCAGGCCGTCGAGACGCTCGAAGACGCCGTCGAAGTGGCTCATCGCATCGGCTACCCCGTGATGGTGCGCTCAGGCTACGCTCTCGGTGGCCTCGGCTCTGGCATCTGCACCAACGACGAGGAGTTCCGTCGCCACTGCGAAAGCGCCCTTGCCTACTCCAAGCAGATTCTCGTAGAAGAGAGCCTCAAAGGCTGGAAGGAGATCGAATTCGAGGTGATTCGCGATGCCAACGACCATTGCTTCACCGTAGTGCCGATGGAAAACTTCGACCCCCTCGGCATCCACACAGGCGAGTCGATCGTTGTGGCCCCCATCGTTTCGCTCAAGCCCGAGCAGATCAAAATGCTTGAGGAGATCGCCACCAAGGTCGTGCGCCACATCGGTATCGTAGGCGAGTGCAACATCCAGTACGCCTTCAACGCCGAAACCAACGACTACCGCATCATCGAGATCAACGCTCGCCTCAGCCGCTCTTCGGCCCTCGCATCGAAAGCTTCCGGCTATCCCCTCGCTTTCGTGGCCGCCAAGCTCGCTCTCGGCTACACTCTCGACCAGATCGGCGAGATGGGCACACCCAACTCGGCTTACGTCGCTCCTTCCGTAGATTACATGATCGTCAAGATACCCCGCTGGGACCTCTCCAAATTCATCGGCGTCGACCGCGAGATCGGCAGCTCGATGAAATCTGTGGGCGAGATCATGTCGATCGGCAAATCGTTCGAAGAAATCATCCAGAAGGGCCTCCGCATGATCGGCCAGGGTATGCACGGCTTCGTCGGCAACAACGATATCCATTTCGACGACCTCGAAAAGGTGCTCTCCCACCCCACCGACATGCGCATCTTCGCCATCGCACAGGCTCTCGAAGAGGGCTACAGCATCGAGCGTATCGAAGAGCTCACCAAGATCGACAAATGGTTTATCGAACGCCTCGCCAACATCGTCAATTATAAGAAGGTGCTCGAAGGCTACGACAAGATCGAAGACCTCCCCGAAGACGTGCTCCGTGAAGCGAAACGCCTCGGCTTCTCCGATTTCCAGATCGCACGCTTCGTAGAAAACCCCTCGGGCAACATGGAGAGCCCCCAGCTCCGCGTGCGCGACCATCGCAAACGCCTCAACGTGCTCCCGAAAGTGCGCCGCATCAACACGGTGGCTTCAGAATATCCCGAGCTCACCAACTATCTCTACGTCACTTACGGCGCCAACGAGAATTCTATCCGCTACGACATGAACGCCGGCAACAACATCGTCGTGCTCGGCTCGGGCGCCTACCGCATCGGCAGCTCCGTAGAGTTCGACTGGTGCTCGGTCAACGCCGCCAACACCTGCCGTCAGTCGGGCTACAAGTCGATCATGATCAACTACAACCCGGAGACCGTCTCCACCGACTATGACATGTGCGACCGCCTCTACTTCGACGAGCTCAGCTTCGAGCGCGTGATGGATATCCTCGACCTCGAGACGCCCCGTGGCGTCATCGTCAGCGTAGGCGGACAGATCCCCAACAACCTCGCGATGAAGCTCTACCGCCAGCACGTCCCCGTGCTCGGCACATCTCCCATATCGATCGACCGCGCCGAAAACCGTCACAAGTTCTCCGCCATGCTCGATCAGCTCGGCATCGACCAGCCCCGCTGGAAGGAGCTCACCACTGAAGAGGAGATCGAAGGCTTCATTGCCGAAGTGGGCTTCCCCGTGCTCGTGCGCCCCAGCTACGTGCTCTCTGGCGCGGCCATGAACGTTTGCTACGACTATGAGCAGCTCCACCGCTTCCTCTCTGAGGCCGCCAAGGTGTCGAAAGAATACCCCGTGGTGGTGTCCGAATTCCTCCAGAATGCCAAGGAGATAGAGTTCGACGCCGTGGCCCGCAACGGCGAGATTGTGGAATACGCCATCTCTGAGCACGTCGAATTTGCCGGCGTACACTCCGGCGACGCCACGCTCGTATTCCCCGCACAGAAGATCTACATGGCCACAGCCCGTCGCATCAAGCGCATCAGCGCGAAGATCGCCAAGGAGCTCAACATCTCCGGCCCATTCAATATCCAGTTCCTCGCTAAAGACAACTATGTCAAGGTGATAGAGTGCAACCTCCGTGCTTCACGCTCGTTCCCCTTCGTCAGCAAGGTGCTCAAGA
>CAZGJH010000147.1:0-5892 GCA_964525735.1 uncultured Sangeribacter sp. | reverse complement strand
AATAGGAGTGAAAATTATAAAGGAAACATCTAATAAAAGATAAAGATAAACAATGGAATTAGAAGGAAAGATCATACAGGAGCTTCCGATGCAGTCGGGCACATCCAAGGCCGGCAATCCCTGGAAGAAGAGAGAGTGGGTGCTTGAGACGTTCGGATCGTATCCTCGTAAAGTGAAATTTCACGTGTTTGGCGATCGCGCCGACAATATGCGCATAGAGCCGGGTAAGAACTACTCCCTCTCGTTCGATCTTGAGAGCAGAGAGTTTAACGGCCGCTGGTATACCGATGTGAGCGTATACGCAGCCAGAGAGCTTCAGGCTCCGGGTATGCCTGGTCAGCAGGGCGCGCCTGGATATGGTGGCGAGCCCCAGATGGGCTACGGCCAGCCTCAGGGCAATTACCAGCAGATGGGTGGCGCACCCGGTTACGGCGCGCCAGTGAATCCGGCACCGAATTTCTCGGCACCGGCCGGGGGCGACGAAGATCTCCCTTTCTAACCGACGACGTCCCATTCTGACCGCGCGGAGGGCGTGAGGCGTCGTAAAAGAATGAACGAAAAATTGAGCGAAGACACCGAAAAGGCATAGTAAATCGGTGTCTTCGCATGTTTTTGAGCCTAATTCGGGGAGGCTTTTATAGGCTTTTAGGCACTTTTTCAACTTTTTAAATATTAATAGTTGTCTAATTGCATAAATTTTTGTAATTTTGCGTTCTAAAAAATGAACCTGTCCGCATAGGCGGACAAAAAATCCGGCTCGAGAAAGCCGGGAACAGTAAAATTAAGATTAAAGGCTATGCAAAAAGTCAAGCGACAAAATCGCGACAGTATAGGACTCTTGATGGAGACAAGCTGGGAGGTTTGTAATAAGATCGGTGGCATCTACACCGTGTTATCGACAAAAGCCCGCGTTCTCCAAGAAAAATTCGGTGATCGCCTTGTCTTTATAGGTCCCGATGTGTGGACAGAAGAATCACCATCACCATATTTTAAGGAGCATAAGAGATTGCTCGGCTCGTGCTGTTCGAAGATGGAATTGCCTTTTGGAATCACTATTCGAACCGGGAAATGGAACATCCCCGGGTCTCCACAGGTAATACTCGTGAAGTTCGACGGGGTTTACGAACAGCTAAACGGAATATTCGGAAAAATGTGGGAGCGCTTCGGCGTAGACTCCATGCACGCGTATGGCGACTATCATGAAGGATGCGCCTTCGCCGTGGCCGCCGCCATCGTAATGGATAAGCTCGCCGCTTTCCTGAAAATCGATTCTGCTAATATAATCGGCCATTTCAATGAATGGACCACAGCCATGGGTCTTCTTTACCTCAAGATGACCAATCCTGCAGCCAGAACGATTTTCACCACCCACGCCACAAGCATAGGCCGCAGCATCTGCGGCAATGGGAAGCCCCTCTATGATTATTTCTATGGTTATAATGGCGACCAGATGGCACGCGAACTCAATATGGAGGCTAAGCACTCACTTGAGAAAACGGCTGCCCATCAGGCAGATTGCTTCACAGCCGTGAGCGATCTCACCGCCAAGGAGTGTGAGCAGCTGCTCGACATCCGCCCGCAGGTGGTGACTCCCAACGGCTTCGAGCCAGATTTCGTGCCCGAGACCAAGAAATATGCCAAGCAGCGCAAGGCAGGCCGTGAGCACATTCTCAAGATTGCTTCGGCTCTCAAGGGGAAGGAATTTGCCGACGACACAGTGATCGTGGCAACCTCGGGACGCAATGAATATCGCAACAAGGGTCTTGACCTTTTCCTCGACTCACTCGTATCGCTCGAAAGTCTCGAGCCCTCGAAGCAAGTGCTCGCACTCGTTCTTGTGCCCGCATGGGTAAAGACTCCTTCGGCAGAGTTGCTCTCGGCATGCGCTTCCGGAAAGAGAGTGGCGGAAGCCCCCGATTTCATCACACATCGTCTCAACAATGAAGATTGCGACTGCGTATTCTGTCGCCTCAACAGCCTTGAGGGTCAGGGAGCCCTGAAAAAAGGTGTAGACGTTGTGTTTATCCCATGTTATCTCGACGGACATGACGGGATCGTCGACATATCCTATTACGATATCCTACCTGCAATTGATATCACGGTATTCCCGTCGTACTACGAGCCTTGGGGCTACACGCCGTTGGAGAGTGTAGCGTTCGGGGTTCCGACGGTCACGACAGACAAGAGTGGTTTTGGCCAGTGGATACTTTCAGATTTTGTAAATTCGATTTTGGCTTGCGGAGTCAAGGTTGTGGGTCGCACGGACTCCAACTATCAGGAGGCTGCTATGGAGATAGCGCGCCAGCTCAATAAATTCTGCGGCATGACCGAGCAAGAGAAGATGGAAGTGTCGAAGGCAGCGACAGAGACGTCGAAGAAAGCCGACTGGAAATTCTTCATCAGCGCCTACGACAAGGCGTTTGAGGTAGCCACCGAGCGACGTGACCAGCGAATATAATATTAACTAAATAATTTCATACACAATAAAACCAATGAAACTTCAGGTTAGTAACACTAATGAGCCTGTATGGCGCAATCTTACTGTAAGTTCGAATCTTCCCAAGGAGCTTAAGCCCTTGGAGGAGATTTCAAAGAACCTCTGGTGGGTTTGGAACAGCGAGGGAAAGAATCTCTTCCGTGATCTTGACCACGATCTCTGGCGCAAGGTGGGCGAGAACCCCGTGATGCTTCTCCAGCAGATCAGCTCAAGCCGCCTTCAGGAGTTGCTCAATGACGAGCGCATGATGGAACGCGTCAATGCCACATACAAGATGTTCAAGGAGTATATGGCAAAACCGATGCGTAAAGATATTCCTTCAGTGGCATACTTCTCAATGGAGTATGGCCTCTGCAACTGTCTTAAGATTTACTCCGGTGGTCTCGGCGTGCTCGCCGGCGACTACATCAAACAGGCATCTGACAGCTGTGTGCCCATGACAGCGGTAGGTTTCCTCTATCGTTACGGCTACTTCGCACAGTCGCTCTCGATCGACGGCCAGCAGATTGCCAACTATGAGCCTCAGAACTTCGACCAGCTCCCCATCGAGGCAGTGCTTGGCGAAGATGGCCAGCCTATGATTCTTGAGGTGCCTTATCCCGGCCGTATCATCTACTGCCACGTATGGCGCGTAAACGTAGGCCGTATGAACCTCTACCTCCTCGACACCGACTTCGACATGAACTCCGAGTATGACCGCCCCATCACTCACAAGCTTTATGGTGGCGACTGGGAGAACCGTATGAAGCAGGAATACCTGCTCGGTATCGGCGGTATGTATATGCTCAACCGTCTCGGCATCCACACTGATATCTATCACGCAAACGAGGGCCACGCAGCACTTCTCAACCTCCAGCGTCTCGTAGACTATGTACAGAAAGATGGTCTTTCGTTCAACGTCGCTCTTGAGATTGTACGCGCAAGCTCACTTTACACTGTACACACTCCGGTGCCCGCAGGCCACGACTACTTCGACGAGGGTCTTGCTTACAAGTATCTCGGCGAGTATCCCGCAAAGCTCGGTATCTCTTGGGCAGATCTCATGAACATGGGTCGCGAGAATCCCGACACCAACGAGCGTTTCTCAATGAGCGTGTTCGCTCTTAACACTTGCCAGGAGGCCAACGGCGTAAGCTGGCTCCACGGTGAGGTTTCGAAGAAGATGTTCGCAGGCGTTTGGAAGGGCTACGGTCCCGAGGAGAGCCATGTGAAATATGTCACCAACGGTGTGCACATGCCTACATGGGCAGCTTCAGAGTGGAAGGCTTTCTACGCTGATCATCTCGGCGAGAAGATGTTTGAAGACCAGAGCAACCCCGAGGAGTGGAAGGGTATCTTCAATGTGCCCGACGAGGAGATCTGGAACATGCGTATGACTCTTAAGAACAAATTCATCAACTTCGTGAAGAAAGACTTCAAGGAGAAATGGCTTAAGAATCAGGGTGATCCCAGCGCAGTGGTAAACATCCTTGAGCGCATCAACCCCAACGCACTTATCATCGGTTTCGCACGTCGTTTCGCTACATACAAGCGTGCCCACCTTCTCTTCACCGATCTCGACCGTCTCGCCAAGATCGTAAACAACGAGAAATATCCCGTACAGTTTATCTTCTCAGGTAAGGCTCACCCCGCAGATGGCGCTGGTCAGGGTCTGATCAAGCGTATCGTAGAGATTTCGAAGATGCCGCAGTTCCTCGGTAAGATCATCTTCCTTGAAGACTACAACATGATCGTTGCCAAGCGTCTTGTGACCGGTGTGGATATCTGGTTGAATACACCTACTCGTCCTCTCGAGGCATCCGGAACATCTGGTGAGAAAGCCGAGATGAACGGTGTGCTCAACTTCTCAGTGCTCGACGGCTGGTGGTATGAGGGCTACAAGTTTGATGAGATGGCAGGTTGGGCGCTCACAGAGAAGCGCACCTACACTGACCAGGCTCAGCAGGACCGTCTCGACGCAGCTACAATCTACTCGATGCTGGAGAACGAGATCGTTCCGATGTACTACAACAAGAACTACAAGGGCTTCAGCCCCGAGTGGATCGACCGCATCAAACGTTCAATCGGCCACATCGCTCCTCACTTCACAATGAAGCGTCAGCTCGACGATTACATCTATCGTCTCTACGAGCCCGAGGCTAAGCGTGCCGCTGAGCTCAAGAAGAACGACTACGCCAAGGCTAAAGAGATCGTTGCATGGAAAGAGGAAGTTGCTTCGAAGTGGAACGAGGTAGAGGTGCTCAGTGTAGACATCAAGGACGGCACGAACGGCACAGCCGCTGCCCGCACCGGCAACGTAATCGATATCAACTGCGTAATCGACACCAAGGGTCTTGGTGATTCAATCGGCGTAGAGGTTGTGAAATATCGCGACCATGACGGCCAGAGCGAATTCGCCGGCACAGAGGAGCTCAAGGTTGTGAAGAAAGATGGCAACATCTACACTTACGAACTTGCTTCGAAGGTATCTAACGCAGGTAGCTTCCGCTACTCACTGCGTATGTATCCGAAGAATGCAGCTCTTCCTCACCGTCAGGACTTCGCTTATACTCGCTGGTTCTAATAGACATAATTTTAATGGTATTCGAACGGCGTTCGAATGCCATTAAAACAGAATAAAGAGACGCCCCTCGTCAGGATTCAATTCCCGACGAGGGGTGTCTCTTTTGTTTTAGAGGGGCGTCTCTTTTGTGACAGGGGTACAAAAATAGGGAGATGCCTTTGGGGCACCTCCCGGAAGTTAGTGGTTATAATAAGTTAGGCAGTTGTCTTTCTAACTTGCAAATTGTAGGGAGATCAATCCTCCTCCTGAGTTGCGGCGTACTCCTTGAGGAGCTTATCCTGAACGTCGCCGGGCACGAGCTCATAGTTGGAGAACTTCATAGTGAATGAACTGCGTCCGCCTGTGATAGAGCTGAGAGAAGTGGAGTAAGACGACATCTCTTTCAGAGGCACCTTAGCGTTGAGCTTTTCGATGCCGTTGTCGCTCTCCATACCCATGATAATTGCGCGGCGTCCCTGGAGGTCGCTCATCACATCACCCATGGTGTCGCCAGGGGTAAGAACCTCAACGTCGTAAACGGGTTCGAGGATCTTCGGGTTGGCGTTCTTGAAGGCCTGAGAGAAGGCGTTACGTCCGGCGAGGCGGAAGGAGATTTCATTGGAGTCGACGGGGTGCATCTTGCCGTCGTAGATCATTACGCGCACGTCGCGGGCATAAGAACCTGTGAGCGGACCTTGCTCCATACGATCCATGAGGCCTTTCACGATAGCCGGGATGAAGCGAGCGTCGATAGCGCCACCGACGATGCAGTTGTAGACAACGAGTTTGCCACCCCATTCGAGAGGAATTTCCTGTTTGTCGCGAACATTGAGCTTGTATTCCTGGTTACCGA
>CAZGJH010000146.1:0-5929 GCA_964525735.1 uncultured Sangeribacter sp. | reverse complement strand
ACTGCGCTCCTGAAGGAGCCTATAAAGAAAGTGATTACTATCACTACAGCTGGGAGGATGATTACCGTCAAGGATATCTGCATCTGGTAGGAGGTATGAATATTCTTGGTAAGAATATTCTCGGTGAGAGTGAGCTTGAGATGACGATGCTCACAAGGGATGGGAAAGATGTTTGGGTGGCTTATTTGCCGGAGTATCGCAATGTGGCGGCTACTTCGAGCGAACAGACTGATTGCACGAATTCTGATCGGTCTGCTGCCACGGTGGATGCAGTGAGTAAGAACAGGGCTCAGATTGCGGTGCCTATTACAAGGAATGGGGAGGAGTATACGGCGCATATCGAGTTTGCGACTCACAAGGATGGTGAGCCGGATCAGTATCTGAATATCGAGCGCAACAACCTTTATCGGTTTACGGTGACGAAGGTTGACCAGGGGATAACATGGAAAGTGGTGGCTCTGCCGTGGAACGGCAAAGTGCATGAGACTATTGTAATGTAAATGAAGAGTATAAGCAACATGAAACTGACGCATAACATATATAACGCATTCACCTGTCTGCTTGTGGCGATGATGGGTTGGATCTGCTTCTCCTGCTCCGACGACGTAGACGGAGGGGGTGTCGACGAGCGTCCGCAGGCTCGCGTCACGATGGCTGTCGTGGCGAAGGATGTGGCGTCGACTCGCGCTCTTGGCGACTTCGACGCTCAATCCAATGAGCTGATCCATTCTTGCGTCGTAGCTTTCGTGAAAGCTGACGGCACAGTTGCCGAAGTGGTACGTTGCTCAGAAGAGGAGACAGGACGTTCCGAACGAGAAATCTCGGTGACTCTCAGTGCAGGTGAATATACGGCTTATGCTTTTGCAAATATTCCGGAAGCGAATCTCACCGATTTGGTTGCCAATCTCTTGACAAAGAACAGTAAGATTACGATTGCGGATTTAACGTCTGCTCGTTACGATGTCAAGGCTGATAAGCTGACGGCTGACTCGCAGATTCCGATGAGCGGTTTCCTCGCTGAGATTGAGGTGTTGGCTAATGGGAAAGTCAAGGTGGCTGACACTGAGAAGACGGTGATTGAGATTCCGGTTGTGAGGATGGTTGGTAAGCTGGAATTCAGCTTTAAGAACACCACTGCTCAGAATATCACGATCAAATCGATTGAAGTCAAGCCGACTGCTTCGGGCGAAATTTCTCTGTTTCCGACTCTTGATGCCGAGGGAAAATTCAAGCCCTACTATGAGGAGACTACTACGTCTTTCGGCAGCAAAACTGTGGATTTCGAGACGGAAAATCCTCCCGGTTGGATAATCGAACCAACTGTAGAACCAACTGAGGGAAATACAGATCCTGAAGTTAAGAGTTTCTCTTTCTATTTGAGAGAGGTGGCGTCGAATCATCCTACGGGACATTTCCCGATTACGATAAAATACACGAAGGAAGGGTCAACGACGGCGGAGGAGATGACGGCATTACTGTATGATCTGACGCAAATCAACCGTAACGACTGGATCCGCGTGCCGATCACGCTGAGCGATTACCGCCTCAAGCTCGACGTGGAGTTTTATCCGCCAATCGGCGGCTATCCTCCTGTAAACTGGGAAGATAAGGATAACGAATACTATGTGCGTTTCGCGACAGGCGGCTGGTTTAGCATCAGCGCGTTAGTCTATGACAAAGGCATAAACTCTGACATAACCCTCGATCCGAAGCACGTGCATATCAGCGTATTGAGTGTGGAGGACGCAGTGAAACAAGAAGAAGGGAGCTCAAGTGTGAAGAAATTCTTCAGGAAACAGCCAGGTGAAGAGTTGATTACTACTGGTGAATTGACTGGCGAGATTAACACTGGTCTTACCGATGGCGACTCCTCCGTAGTGACAATCGAGGTACGTATCCAGGCTGTCGACAAAGATGGCAATCTGCTCACAGGAGCCGACGATAAGCCTTTGGTGACCACCTTCAAGCGCAAGATCCATTTCATCTATAAAAAGCCAAACACTAACAACTAACAATAACTCCGAGAGAGAACTAACCCCAACAAACAAACAGAGCTACAAATAACGTAAAACGAAATGAAGCTACAATCAATATATAGGAAGCTGCACCTGAGTCGGTTGGCAAAGCGAACGCTGTTGACTGCCGCGTCATGTCTCGTCTATTTGGCAGCTCTCACCCAAACGTCCCGCGAGCCTGTTGAGCTGTACGAGGGCACTACGATTAGTGCACCAGTTTACGGCCACGGTACGAATGCAGGTAACCTGCGTGACAATAACGCAGGTACGAAATACCATACTTGGGATGAAAACGACCAAAATGGTAGATTTTATGGTGAGCAGTATTTGGATTTTACTTTCGACACTCCGCTTCAACTTGCTTCGAATGAGGATCTTGTAGTGTTTATACAGCGTTGTGACGATTGCGACAACCGTCAGCCTACTGTCTTTCGAGTTAAAGCGTTGTTAGATGGTGTAACAGAGGTCACCAATGCTACCATGGATTCTTGGGGTGAGGATTTTTGTTACGTCTACTTCCTTTATCGCGGTAAAAGCACAAAGGAATATTCGGCCAGAATCCATCCTGCCGACAACGAAACCAATCCAAAGCGTTATAAAAAGCTTCGTTTTTACGTAACGGCCAATAATACGCGCAGTTACGACAAAGACGGCCATCATTCAATGGGTCTGTCAGAATTCCGTCTGTATAAGGTCTATCGCGACGGCTATTACCCCTGGCCGATGGCTGATCAGTTTCATCTCCGTGACGACTACAATCCTGCTTATAAGGATTTCACATTTGTTCCTACTATGGGATGGCTCGATGAGCGTAACCGTAGCTACGATAAAACATCCGACAACCGTCCGCGTAATTTTAATGGTGATATAAATAATGAAGCTTGGGATAAAGGTGCTGAAGACAGACAGAAGGAAGAAATTACTGCTTTGAGAGCTTGGGCCGATTGGACGAATGACTGGTCGGTAAATGGACAATGGAATCAGGATAATGACCAACTCAACGAGTTGGGTATTGAGATGCCTGAAATGACTCTGATTAAAGGGGATAAGGATTTTGCTGACGGTAGTACTCATGAGGTGCAGCCGACACACGTTACTGAGCACATTCTTTATGCTCTTCCAGGCGATCCGATTATCCTTACACCTTATTATGCTTTTGCAGATGCCAAACATTATGAAAAATATGAGGTAAATTATGCTCATTGGTATGATTATCGTACCGGCAATAAAATTGAAATCGAAGATGAGATTACAGGTGCAAAGACTAATCTATTAGATTTTTTATCTGATCCTTGGGCTGTAAGTATCTCTGAAAATCATGGTTTTTTCGGAGCATATCTTCTTGCAGAAAAAAATAACCAGATTTCTGGACTAAGAAGCCAGAACTATGGTATGTCGGCAACGTTCTTCTGTCCTCGTGATCCGTTTCATAAGGCAGGAGATGCTCACTCATTGCCTTTCCGTGATTGCGACGAAGCCATAGCCGGCAACGTTAACGATATTAACGAATTTGTAATCGCAGCTGATTTCAGTCAATCTTTTAATAAAGGACGAAATCTGATTGCCGGTGAAAATGGTAATGGTCAGCTCATTGAGCCGAACATCGCTTTCCGTCATATCTTCAGAATCAGGGATGGCAAGACATTGGCTGATGAACTTTCAAGTTCAGTGGATGCCAATGAGGCTTATATCGAAAAAAATCGTCGGTATGTGACAGCTCGTGCCGGAAAACCTTTCCAGATTGGTCTGGATATTTCCGTGCCAAGACCTGTTGCAAAGGATGGACGTTGGCGTTCGGTGCCTTCGGAATATTATTACAAGGTTTCAAACTCAGATTACCGACGCATCAATGTGTTACGTCTGAGAATTACCGACCCGAATGGCAATGTTGAGGAACTGGATGCTGAAAATCCAACTAATTCAAACGACAAGTATTCTTACCGTCATGACTCTTTTGATCCAAACAGTACATTCTATTTTGGTGAGGACTACAGCGGATTGGGATATCGGCATATTGACGGTATGAAATATGCTATTTCAGGTGGTAGCGTGTTTACATATGATTACAAGGATAACCCATATAGAGATGGAAGAGATGCCGGAAGAGATTACAGTGGTAACGATGACGGAACTTATTACCGAATGTTGAAGAGTGATAAACCGCTGAGCGGTAAGTATAAGGTGGAGATTATCGGTAAGGAAATTATCGGTGAAAACCGTCCCACTGATATCAAGATTATCGGTACGAGTACGCCGCTTGTTGTCATGGAGTATGTAATTGACTTCGTTGATAATGAGGACTCAGAAAATCCGAAAGCTATCTTGGTGAGTGCCGATCAGTTGTACAATACAGAAGAAGGTAAGGATAATGATGATAAGTTTAAGTATGCTCGTCCTGGGGAGATGACGAAGAAATATGGTGCCTATAAGGATCGTATTGACTTCGACTATTATCGTGGTCTGGAATCTCTGGAGACTGCCGATCAGTATTTGGACAAGACAACTGATGAGAAAGGAGTGGCTCTCTACAAATTCAAGTGGCCTGCCGCTTGGGAGAAGTCGAATTATTCCCATGGTTATAGCAATGCACACAATTACAATATGTATCTTGTAGCCAACCATAGTTGGCGTACACCATACCATAACTACTGGCACTCTAACGAAGATCACCAAAATGTTGATCTGAAAAAAGATGAGGAAGATGCAAATAGGGGATTGTTTGACCGTCTTCACTATGAGACGCAGCGTCAAAAGGATGCGGGTGAGAGTGTTGATGTGCAGAATGGCTATTTCCTCTATGTGAATGCTGCCTCTGACCCTGGTGTTATGGTGACCTTGAACGTAGATAATCTCTGTACGGGTAGCACGGTGCATGTATCCGCTTGGGTATCAGAATTTTCAAGAGAAGTGAATGATGGAAGAGATGTTAAGGAGAAGGCTAACCTTGTATTCAACTTTGTGGCTGTGTTGGTAAATACTGGGGAGCGTATTCCACTTCATTCCTATGTATCAGGTTATGTGCTCGAAAGCCAGACTGGTCAGTGGATGAATATCAATTATTCGTTCAATCCTGATATTCAGCATATCGGGTATTTGCCAAGTCAGATCGACCATTATGAGTTGGAGATCGAGAACAACTGTAAGAGCTCTGACGGTGCTGACTACGCTATCGATGATATCGCGATTTATATCGTGAGCCCGGTGGTTGGTGCGGAGCAGGTGAGCCCGATTTGTACCGATGTTGAGAGTGGCGAAGAGAACTTGGTGAGAATCGAAACTCCTTTTACGGAGACACTTCAGGCAATCGACGTACCTGAAGCTGCTTCAGCCGAAAAGGGTGAAGATATTGTGCTTCAGTATGTAATCCTTGATCGTACTAAATTTGATAAGGCCAACGATGATGCTGTGGCTGGAGGTAGCCAGACTCCGGGAGCCGATGCTTTTGCAAAATCGCAGATTGGTGAAATCGGACGTGTTGAATTTAGCTCTTATGCAGATCCAACAAAAGGCTATAGTGAAACGGCTTCAGAGAATGTTGCTGGATATAAGACCGATGAGCGTGGTGTAAGCATGCTGGCTTTCAATACCAATTTCCAAGATGCTGATTTCAAAATCGGTAAGGAGTATTACATCTCGCTTCATGTCGCAAAAAAGGATGAGGTTCCTGCGCCGGATTGGACTATTTTTGATATCACTGACCCTTGCGCGAAGTATTGCGTGTTTAAGGTGAAGGGTAAAAACAATATCCGTATTGACGGTGAGATACGTGAGCAGGACGGTGAGATTTCCGTCTGCGAGGGTGAGGAGCCTATCATCACGATCGATGTCGATACTAAGGAGGGAGATGAGAAGTATAAGGCTCTCTCGGCGTATTGCGACTGGTTTAAGGGTACACGCGCGGAGTATGACGATAT
>CAZGJH010000145.1:0-6175 GCA_964525735.1 uncultured Sangeribacter sp. | reverse complement strand
GGTGACGAGCGGACGGGCTGCGTCGTGGATAGCCACGAGCGACTCCTTATCCGCAGGGATACCCATCATGCCGTTTTTTACAGATTCTGTGCGCGTGCGTCCGCCGCACACCACCTCATGGGCTATCCGCTCATCTACCGGAAGAGCCTCTACAAGCAAATCCCACTCGTCGAAGAAACCGGGGTGAAGCACGACGCGGATATGCGTGTCGGGGTTTTCGTCATGGAAAGCCTTAAGACTCCACCAGAGCACCGGGCGCCCATTCAGCTCCCTAAACTGTTTGGGGAGGCCACCGCCTAAGCGAGTGCCCTCCCCTCCTGCTACAATTATTGCATATTTTTCCATAAAACAGGAAAATATATATTTCGTTGCGATGTATGATTACATATTCATACCGCCATCTACCTGGATCACCTGGCCGCTCACATAGCTTGAGAGGTCGGATGCGAGGAAGGTAGCCACGTCGGCGATATCCTCCGGTTTGCCGCCACGGCGCAGAGGAATCTTCTTTACCCATTCCTCTCTTACGTTGTCGGGAAGGGCTGCTGTCATGGCAGTCTCGATGAAGCCGGGGGCGATGGCGTTGGCGCGGATGCCGCGTGAACCCACCTCCTGGGCGATGCTCTTGGCGAGAGCGATGAGGCCGGCCTTGGAAGCTGCATAGTTGGCCTGACCGGCGTTGCCGTGCACACCCACTACAGAAGCCATGTTGATAATAGAGCCTGAACGCTGACGCATCATGATGGGGAGCACAGCGTGGATGAAGTTGAAGGCTGATTTGAGGTTGACGGCGATCACGGCATCCCACTGAGCCTCCGACATGCGCATCATGAGGCCATCTTTCGTGATGCCGGCGTTGTTTACGAGAATATCGATAGAGCCGAAGTCGTTCTTAATCTCGTTTACCACCTTCTCAGTGTCTTCGAAATTGGCGGCGTTGGAGGCATAAGCCTTGCATTTTACGCCGAGAGCTTCGATTTCCTCTTTAGTTTTCTCGCCGTTCTCGTCGATTACGAGGTCGGTGAAAGCGATGTTGGCACCCTCAGAAGCGAATTTGAGAGCGATAGCCTTGCCGATACCGCGGGCAGCGCCCGTGATCAAGGCTGTTTTTCCTTCAAGAAGTTTCATATTTTTTAGTTTAGTTCAAGTCTATAGAATTTAACAGTTTAGCGAAGTGCAGTCGGTGGCTGGCTTTAGAACTCCACGATGAAGCAGCCGCAGGAATAGCCGCCGCCGAATACCATCAGAGCCACCTTGTCGCCCTTCTTGAACTTGTCGAGATTTTGCGACAGCACGAGCGCACACGAAGCGGAGCCGGTGTTGCCCAAGGTCTCGATATTGTTGAGGAAGTCGTCCATCGGCTTGTCGAGCTGATGAGCCACCTGAGCCACGATTCTCTTGTTGGCCTGGTGGGTGATGAGCTTGTTGATGTCTTCGATCTTGAGCCCTGTCTTTTCGAGCGATTTCTTCAGGGCGTAGATCATATACTTGCAGGCGTGCACGAATACGTCGCGGCCGTCGGGCATAGAGATGCCATCTTCGCCCGGGCGAAGCTTCACACCCTCCGGACCCTTGCCCACATCGCCAAGAGCCTCGGTGAAGATGTCGAGAATCTTGATATCCTTGTCGCTCTGGCGCTCCTTGCTGAGGAAGTAGGCCACGGCACCGTCGCCCCAAAGATGACCCGCTTTCGGGTCGCGGTCGTTGCTGTAGTAGGTGTTATGCTCGGTGCAGATGAGCAGGGCCTTGGTAGCCTTTCCTGAAGCGAAATAACCCTCCACGATCTCCAGACCGTTGATAAAAGATGAGCAGGCCGCCGAGGCGTAGACTGCCTTGGCGCCATGTATGCCATACTTGCGCTGGGCCACATGTGCCGGGGTGGCTACAGTGTCGTAGGCCGCGTAGAAAGCTCCCACAATAAGATCCACCTCCTTGATATCGTAAGGCAGACCGGGGAGTGCAGCCTCAATGGCGTCGATAGCCATAGTGTCGGCATTCTCATCGGCCGCAGCTTTCGAGCGGCTGGTGATGCCCGTGCGCTGCATGATCCAGCCCGGTTCCAGACCGTTAAGCTTCTCGAAATAGTCGTTTGTCACCCTTGCCTCGGGCACATAATGTCCAATGGAGTTAATATACATACTCTGTGTTTTTTATGCGGTTGCAATACTGTTGCATTCAGCGTTTCTTTATGCCATTTACGATGATGTTGGAGATATACCCCTTCAGCATCTCCTTGTCGATACCCTCGTCGCTCAAAGTGTCGCGAATGTAAGGCACGTCGAGGCCGTGGATGGCCTGCGTGATTATCACGGCACAATGATTCAGATTGGGTATAGAGAACACCCCCTGCTCCACACCCTGCTGGAGAATCTCGCGCAGCATGGCCGTCTCCTTGCGGGTGATCATCTTGCGGGCACGGTCTACCTTACGCACATCGCGGAAGAAGCCGGCACGCAGCGACCCGTTGCGGCTCACGATCTCCTTCATGGTCTCGAAGCGGCAATCCACATATTCGAGAAGCTTCTCCTCGGGAGTGGTGTCGCGCGCCACTATGAGCCGCAAGCGGGTGAGAAGCTGGTCGGTCTCACTCTCGATCACGGCGTTGAAGATATCGCGTTTACTCTTGAAATAGGTGTAGATGGTGCGCCTGCCTTTGTCGGAGGCATTGGCGATATCGTTCATGGTGGTATTCTCGACACCCTTTCTTGCGAAAAGCTGCCGTGCCACCTCTATAAACTTGTCTCTTGTCTTAAGCACCATCTTTGCGGGGGTTTTGTAGCGGTCAATTTTCACGGGTGATACCCGTAAAAATTGCACAACCATTAAAATTCTGAGCAAATTTAGCAAAACTTTTCCATTTATGACTAATTTTTCACAAAAATTATTAATTTTGCCGCTGATAATCGTGATTAAACCCAACACATATGTTTGAAAAAGATACTTATATACGCCGCCGCAAAGAGCTCAAGGAGCGTGTAGGCAGCGGATTGATTCTCCTGCTCGGAAACGATGAAACCGGCTGCAACTATGCCGACAACACATATAATTTCCGTCAGGATTCCTCCTTCTTATATTACTTCGGGCTCCCCTTCGCGGGGCTCTCGGCCATTATAGACGTTGACAACGACCGCGAGATAATCTTCGGCGACGAGCTCACCATCGACCATATAGTATGGATGGGCACACAGCCCACTCTCCATGAGAAAGCCCACAGCGTGGGGGTAGACAACGTGCGCCCCTCGGCCGAACTGCGCGAATATCTCGACCGCGCCCGCGCCGAGAAACGCGACATCAAGTATCTGCCCGTATATCGTCCGGAACACTCCGTGAAGCTCTTCGACCTGCTCGACATCCGCCCCGGGGCCGAGAAGCCGGCCGTAGACCTTATACGCGCTATCGTGGATATGCGCAATCATAAGACGGCCGAGGAGATCGAGGAGATCGAGCGCGCCTGCAACGTGACGGCCGACATGCACATCGAGGCTATGAAGCAGCTGCGCCCTGGAATGCATGAATATGAACTCGCCTCTATCATTCAGGGTGTGGCCAAATCTAACAACTGCGAACTCTCTTTCCCGATTATATGCACAATCAACGGCCAGACTCTCCACAATCATTACCACGGCAACCTCATCAAGCCGGGCGATATGGTGCTCATTGACGCCGGAGCGGAGACGCAGATGGGTTATGCCGGCGATATGTCGTCGACAATTTGCGCCGACCGCACCTTCACACCGCGCCAGAAGACTATCTACGACATTCAGGTGGCTTCGCATTTGGCAGCTGTAGATATGCTTCGCCCCGGCGTGCCTTTCGTAGATGTCTACGAGAAGTCGGCCGAAGTGATCTGCGACGCCATGAAGGGTCTCGGCATCATGAAGGGAGATCCGAAGGAGGCTGTAAAGGCTGGAGCACACGCCATGTTCTTCCCCTGCGG
This sequence comes from uncultured Sangeribacter sp., assembly GCA_964525735.1. GTDB lineage: Bacteria > Bacteroidota > Bacteroidia > Bacteroidales > Muribaculaceae > Lepagella. The sequence goes on along the minus strand of CAZGJH010000145.1, from coordinate 2,238 downwards.
ATTGGGCCACATGATGGGTCTTGACGTGCATGATATGGAGAATCTCGGCGAAGTGTATGTAGGCTACGACGGCCATCCGAAGTCGACACAGTTTGGCCGCAAGTCGCTGCGCTTGGCTCGTCCGCTCGAAGAGGGATTCGTATTCACCATCGAACCGGGCGTATACTTTATTCCCGAACTGATCGACCTCTGGAAGGGTGAAGGACGCTTCAAGGAGTTTATCAATTACGAGGAGCTCGACAAATGGCGCGATTTCGGCGGCATCCGCAACGAAGAGGATTACCTGATCACGAAAGATGGCGCGCGCCGTCTGGGCAAGAAGATTCCTCTCACCACAGAAGAGGTAGAGGCACTCCGATAGTCTTCAATGAAACCATTATTCAACCATTCACATTACCATGAAACCGAACAAACCCCTCCTCCTCGGCAGCCTCGCCGTGCTCAGCTGGTCGACTGTAGCCACAGCGTTCAAAGTCGCGCTCAATCATATGACGCCATTTGAGATGGTGTTTGTGGCCACCGCCACGGCTCTGCTGATCTTTACAGTTTGGATGACGTTTACCCGTGGCTGGGGAGAGTTGCGCAAGCTCTCCCCGGCTGTCTGGGGACGCTTCGCTCTTCTCGGGCTGATTTCGCCCGTGGCTTATTACCTGATCCTTTTCAAGGCCTACGATTATCTGCCGGCGCAGATAGCGCAGCCGGTGAACTACATCTGGCCTATCATCTTGGCTGTGCTGTTAGCCTTCATACATCGCACTCCGATACCCACGATCAAATATTTCGGTATGTTTATATCGCTCGCGGGGGTCGTGGCAATCTCCGTAGGTGGCAAGGGAATCACTGGGGAGGTTTCGGCTCTTGGCATACTGTATGCTTTAGGGAGCGCGTTTCTATGGGCTCTCTATTGGATAGTGAGCGACAATCTGAAGAATGAACTAAATCAGATCGGCACGCTTTTTCTGACATTCTTCTTCGGCATGATCTATCTTTTGATAGGCACATTGTTCGTGCCCTTGCGTCCGCTGACGGTCGACGCTCTCTGGTCGGGGGCATATATCGGTGCATTCGAGATGGGAATACCGTTTATCTGCTTCGGCTTGGCGATACGCACCACCGATAACCCTACGCTGATAAATCAGATCTGCTATCTGGCGCCGTTCTTGTCGCTCTTCTTCATCTCGATGATCTTGGGCGAACCGATCATGGCGTCGACTTACATCGGTCTGCTTCTCATAGTGGGCGGTCTCGTCTTCAATCAATACATCGCCACGAAGCTCTCCCCTCGCTTCTCCTAAAAACTAACAATCTATAAATAAACGACATAACATATTTTAACACTGTAATTTGAAATTTTTTCGTCGAAATATTTGGTAGATTCGCGAAAAGGCAGTAATTTTGCACTCGTAAATGACACCGCGGGGTGGAGCAGTGGTAGCTCGTTGGGCTCATAACCCAAAGGTCGTAGGTTCGAGTCCTGCCCCCGCCACCAATTAAAAGTCGATTCCTCGGAACCGACTTTTTCTTTTTATACCCCCCTTAATACCTTTTTACATTCCCCTTTATTATGACACCGCTTTACGAAGACAATCATATCATTATCGTCAATAAACTCCCTGGCGAGATTGTGCAGGGCGACAAAACGGGCGACACTCCCCTCTCCGACATTATCAAAGATTACCTCAAGGAGAAGTATAACAAACCCGGCAACGTGTTCTGCGGGGTGGTGCATCGTATCGACCGGCCGGTTGGGGGCGTGGTAGTCTTTGCCAAGACATCGAAAGCCCTGACGCGTCTTAACGAGATGCTCCGTAAGGGTGAGATGCACAAAACCTATTGGGCACTCGTGGAGGGTCATCCGGCGAAGGATGAGGATACGCTGACGAATATGCTTGTGTCTGACGGACGCCTCAACAAGACGTTTGTAGCGCGACCGGGCGACAAGGAAGCGAAGAAATCTGTGCTCAGTTATCGCACCGTCGCCAAAGGTGACAGATACACACTCCTTGAAGTGAATCTGCTCACGGGGCGCAAACACCAGATTCGGTGTCAATTGGCCGCTATCGGTCATCCAATAAAGGGCGATCTCAAGTATGGAGCACGGCGCAGCAATCCCGACGGGAGCATTTCGCTTCTTGCCCGACACATTGAATTTGTGCATCCGGTTTCGAAAGAGCTCGTAAGTGTCGACGCACCGTTGCCTGATGAGTTTAAGAAATTTCTGCCTGCCGAGTAATCGAA
>CAZGJH010000144.1:0-6176 GCA_964525735.1 uncultured Sangeribacter sp. | reverse complement strand
CGCCCCTTCTCGCACGTCTTTTTGTAGCCTGTCGAGGTCGTTGCCTCCCCTAAAACCTTCGCCTTGCGTATGCCGAAGAATAAATCCACAGCCATAGCCACGATGATTCCGGCTACACAGATGCTTATCAACACCACATGAAGATACAGGTGGTCGTGAAGAAGATTGAAGATAATGTCTTTCATATCCTGACATTTTAGTGAACAGTGAATAGTGAGCAATCTTCTGCCTGCAAGCAACTGTCCACTATTCACTGTTCGTTATTCACTTCTGTTAATATCCGGCCGCGATGGCTGCCTTTCTGATCTCGCTGACAAACTTCTTGTAGGCTTCCACCTCCGGGTCTGCCTCGGAAGCCATATTGCGCATGATGCGCCTCTGAGCCTCCTCGCTGTATTCGGAAGCGATAGCCGCGTCGACGATGCTGTCGGCGCAGAGCGGCTGCGCCACTTTCGGCACGAGGTCGGCATGGAATGCCATCTTCTCCCGGCCGCACTCATCAGTGATGGTATGCTCCGCGATGTTGAGGGGCACTATCTTCTTGTCGCCCCAGTCCATCGGGCGGGGACGCTCTGAAAAATTCACGTTTCTTTCCATAGTCTATGCAATTGAAAATTCAAAATTCAAAAATCAAAATTCGCGCCGCGTCAGTCGTTGAGAGTCACGCGGAATCCGGCACCCAGATATCCGGTCGCTTCCAGGATCGAGGAGGTGGCGTTGGCGAGGCGCAGCACGGCGTTGCCGCTGTTGGCCCCATCGCCGAAGCGGAGTCCACGCCGCACGTATGCGCCCTCGAGGCCCAGCGAGCGGTAGAAGGCAGCCGATTCGTAGTTGAACTTGCTTGCCCCTTCCACAGTGCTGTTGGCCACGCAAGTGGATATGTCGCCAGCCGGATTCTTCGCCATTGCAGTTCCCCAGGCAGTCACGGTGCTGTCCGTGTTGGGCACCAACTCACCGCAGTCCTCGTAGGCCTTCTCGAAAGCAAACTGGCCCAGGGCAGTCTTCGAAACATCATCATTGTCAGAAATGATGGCCTCCACGCTTGGGGCGCGGTAGAGGCGGTGGCGCGTCTCCCCCTCATAGCCTATATATTTGACGCACTCATAGCCGGAATACCACTGTGCGATATTTCCCCAGAGGCGGGTGCGTCCGCGCCATACGGGCACGCGCAATACGCAGTCGGCCTTCCAGTCTTTCATCTCCCCTCCTTCTGTCAGGGCAGCGCGGAAATTGAAAGAGAAAGTCTTGGTGAAGATGCCGGTCATCACCCCCTGCGCCTTTCCGGCCACTGGCAAGCCGTCGGAGTTGCAGACATCCTCAAGGGGGGCCCCGGCCGATACTGCAAGCTGCGCCTCAAACATCTTCAGCAGCGCGCTGGAGCCGTTGAGGATCGTCCACATAGTGGCCCCGGCCGGCGCATTCTCAGTATGCATCTTCGCCGCCAAAGAGATATAGCGGTAAGTGAGTCCGTTGTCGTCAGTGATACGCAGTCCCGTCACTTGCCCCCAGGTCTCTGCAGTCGGGGTCACGTTGGCCGTAATGCCGTGGCCAAGGAGGGCGTTGAGCTGCTTGGTGCGGAACTCAATGAACATGAAAGCCTGCGTCAGCTCCAGGTCCTGGTGGCAGACGTTCATATATGGCAGGTTGGCACCGGAGTCCGGATTCTTGGCGCGGGCCGACTGCTCGAAGGAGTATCGGCTCAGCGCTGTGCGTGGGAAGCCTCCTGCATCAGCAGTGCCGAAGCACGCGTCCGTACTCCCGGAGATGCTTCCTATGCCGTGTGTGCCGGCCACATTGTCGTTGCGTATCGAGCGAGCCACTCCGTTCATGACCGTCTCATAGTCCGGGGTCTCGCCGTATGGAGGATAATACTTTGCCTCGTCGCCATCGTAGGAGAAAGGCTGGTCTGATACGATGAATCGCTCGTAGGTCGGGTTGGAGCCTCCGATGATTGCATACACGCCCTGAGTATGCACCTGCATGATGTCAGAGCCGTCAGAGCCGTCGAGCACTGAAGCCCCTCCCTCCTGCATCTGCCTCCAGTTGGTCTGATTGAGGATAGCTACAACCTCAGCGTTCTTGACTGCGACGATCTGCATCTGATTGTGGAAGCGCATCTCCTGGAGCAGCGATTCGTCGCCGATCATCTTGTGGTAGCCGTTGGCGCCTCCTCCGTTGGAGGCCCCGCGCGTAAACTCGATGCCGTAGTAGTGTTCGAGCTTGCGTAGTCCTGTCGCGTCCGTAACTGCGGAGGGCAGGACAATCTTTAGTCCTTTCGTTGACATAAGAAATTAATTGATATTAAAGATGGTTGTTGTTATTTTTCAAGGGCGGCAATCCTGCTTTCAAGGGCTGTGAACTTCGCTTTGATGTCGGTCGGTATCCCTTTGAAATCAGTGTTTCCGTTGCGGTCGATCATGAAGAGAATGTAATCGTCCTTGTCGATGATGTAGTAGAGACCGCAGTCATCGCTCTCCATGAGGCGTGTGCCTCTGACTTTCATCGCTCCCTTCACTTCATGGTCTCCTTCTGTGGTTGCCTCGCGGCTCGACAGTCCTACCTCACACCTTACCCTGCCGTTGCGGTCAATCGCGGCGAGAATCCGATAGGCTGCGTCCGTGATGGCAAGCAGATCGTCCCCGGTGTTGTTCGTGAGGAACAGCTTTTCAAGAGCTGCTATCCGCTCCGATGAAGCGGATAGCATTCTCTTGATTAGCTTCCATATCCGGTAGATGTGCTTCGCTGTCGCAAATTGCAGCATGGTGGTAGGGCTTTTGGATTATTCGTCAGGATTCCAAGTGCCGCTGATGATGGCCTCGATGGTGGCATCAGGGATAGCCTCCATGCCCAAATCCTCCGCCTCGTGGGTGTGGGCCTTGGGAGTGAAAGATTCGTTTTTCAGCTTCTTGGTGTAGATGTCGAGCCCGTGGGCGTCAAGCACCTGCAGTTTTTGATTTTCTTCTGCCATAGTCGGTAGGTGATTTAAAGGGTTATTGATTGATGATATTATCTATTGTCGCTTCGTTAATCGCTACAGCATCGTTCATGCTCACTGGAGCTACATAGCCGAAGGCATTGTCAAGTGCGGCTACTCGCTTCTTGAACCATTCGATGATGCGCCTGGGGCTGTCAAAGACCCCTCCGCTCGATGGGAAGCCGGGCGTGTAAGCCTTGTCGGGGCGCGTGGCTGCAGAGGAGGTGTGGGCCACGGTGCAGGTGTAGGAATGGCCCTCGTAGTTGTAGACATCGTCCAAAGCCACTTCGATTCCCTCTGCCCAAGTCGGCATCCCCTCGATCTCGGAGTTGCGCTCCTCATCATATCCATGATAAGGGAGGCCGTCCTCATCCTCAAGGATCTGGATTGTGCCGCAGGCCATGCGCCAATAGACCGGGGCGCGGTAAGACGACTGGCTCCAAAGGCGGGCCTCCTCCTCGTAGGCCGCATAGCCTATCTCCTCCACCATCCCCCAGACCATCTTCTCCAGCCTTCCAGGAGTGATTACTCCAGCGCTGCGAAGCTCTTGCCAGCGGGCCTTTATCTCCTCTGCAAAATACTTCCAGAGATAGTCGGCAAAGGTATGGGCCGAGCAGAGGACGCCCTGGCTCACCTCCGGGAAATAATTGATCCTCGTCAGCCCCATCCCGAAAGAAAGGTCGGTGTCGTAGAGGGTGGCGAAAAGCTTCTTGCCGTCATACATCGCGTAGAGCGTATTGTGGGTGATGCTGTCGATGTAGTATGTGTCGTTGTAGACGAGGAAGAAGTCAAGGTTGTGGTCGGTGTCGTGGTGCTCGGCAAAGATGGCTTTCTTTGCCTCGGCCTCCGATGCGAATCCCCAGTCGGCAAGGTTCTTCTCCGGGATGGTCATCTCCATTATTGGGCAGACGAAGCTGTAGAGCTCAAGGGTCTTTCGGGCGTTGCAGGAGCGGGAGTATTCTTTCTTGGAAAACTCGCTGCTTTCCCCTGTGCCTTTGAGCTTGGTGATGTCTGCCTGCTTGATGATCTCCTCCGATATGATCTCGTGGGTGCGCTCGTAGCAGCCGGTCTGTGCGAAATCATTCGGGGAGTCGAAGTCGTAGTATTCAAACTTCAGCTTCGGCTTGCCGTCGGCGCCCACGCCGTCATGGGCCACGCAGATTGTCTTCTTCGGGTTGCGGACTTCAAGCGTGCGCCAGTTGATGTAGCTTGGCCGCATGGTGCGGTAGAGCAAGATTCGCCCGGCGTTGTAGGTCTCCTGGGCTCCGTCGGCGTTGGTGCGCGTCAGCAGCGTGCAAGGGTAGCCCTCATCATCGTAGGCATATCCGGCGAAGCCAGCCGTCGAGTTGGCCAGGCGGAAGAGGCGGCGGATCGTGATCGTGGAGACCGCGCCGTTTGCCTCGAAGTCGATAGTGTCCTCGTCATAGGCATACTCGTTGAAGGCATAGCCTCTCTTGTCGCTCCACTTCCTGCATATCGGGGTCACGTCGAAATAGTAAGCGTCTGAAGTCCCGGCTCTCGCCACCTTCACGCAATCCCCGGCTTCCCATGTGTTCTGCGGCGTGGCGGGCTGTCCGTTGTAGCGCACAGGGTAAGTGTAGGTCTTGCTGCTGTTGGAGATGCTTATGGTCATTCCGGCTGCGGCTGCCGATTCCATTACGAGCTGCACGCCCGATGAGCTTGAATAGGAGGAAATGAAGATGGCGCGCTCCGCGCCGTCTCCCTCCAGCTTGCGGAGGTCATAGTTGGCGATGGCCCAGTAGGAGTTGTTGTAGTGGTGGAAAAGCCCTATCATGTAGTCGCCGAAGAAGAGCTGCAGGCCGTCGTTGTCGTTCTTTGCGATGCGGTAGTTGTCCTTGTGCTTCTTCAGGTTGAGGGTGTATAGCCCCCAGGGGATGCCGTTGATGTAGAGCATAGCCGGGAAACCGTCGGGGTGTCCGAGCGCGCCGGTGTCGATGTCGGAGTCAACATTGCCGATGCCTCCCTTCAGCACGTCTGCAACGCTCTGCTTCGCTGCCTTGGATATGATGTCCCATGGGCGGCGGCGGAAGTAAGGGCGGCTCTGCGCTATTTCCTCCGCGTGGCGGTAGACCCCGAGGCTTCGGATTTTCCAGAAGTCGCTGTAGTAGGCCTTCAGGTGGAAGGAATCCTGCGCCACCCAGTCGCCGAATTTCACCTCAAACGCATCGTCGTCCTCAATCGAATTGAAGAGGTCGATGCCGAAGTTCCTCTTGTCGAAATTTGCCGAGATATTGCCCTGCACGTTCCATTGTATTGGCTTCGTGAAGGAGTTGCCCATCATGTCGTTGTATTTCAGGACGGCGTTGACGGCGACATACTTGCTTGTAGGTATCTGCCCGGAGATCTCGATTCTCGCCGGGACTACGGGTCGGGGAAGGTGAGCCGTTGTAAGGTCGCTCCAATCGCCGGTGCCTTCGCTGAAGTTGGCAAGTCTGGCTTCAAGATTGGCGATGCGGCGGTCGGTCTTGCGGTTTTCCTTCTTCTGCTCCTCCGGGATTCCCTTCGGGGCATAGATAGTGCCGTTGCGGCGCACGGCAAAGACGATCATGCCGAGAGCGTCAACAATCTTGTAGATGAACTCGCCGTCCTCGTCAATCTCCGCGCCGGAGGCCGCTGCCTTCTGTATCTCTTTCAAGATGTCGGGAGGGAGCGAGAACTTGGAGGCTTGGAAAGCCCCGGTGCGTCGGTTGATGCCGAAGAGGAGATTGTCTGCCGAGTCCATGACAGCAAAGATATATTCCTTGCTCTCAAACTGCTCTACGGTGCATACACCGCTGATGGAGTTGACAAAGCTGCCACCCTTGCGGTCGATGGCAAAAAGGAGTGAGCCTTCCTTGTCGGTGATTGCAAACAGATACTGCGGCGAGTCCACTATCTGAATGCCGCTGAGCTCTTCAAGCCGCTTCTTGGTCTGCTCCGGCATTCCCTTTGGCTGATAGGCCGTGCCGTCATGCCTGATGCCCCACAGAAGCGTGCCGTTGAGATCGACGATTGCATAGGCAAACTCATCGGAATAGACCTGCTTGAAATTCTCCGTGAAAATTCCGGTGGCTTCCTGAGCGGCTTCCGCGGCTCTCATGGCTTCCTGCGCCTGCTGCTCCGCTTGGGCTGCTGCTGACGTAGCCGACTCAGCGGCTGCGGCAGCCTCGGCAGCCCTGCCCTGCGCCTCGGTGATGGCTTC
>CAZGJH010000143.1:0-6315 GCA_964525735.1 uncultured Sangeribacter sp. | reverse complement strand
AAATGGATAAAAAAAATTGGCTGATGCGGATAGCACCAGCCAAATCTTTGCTTTTTGTCGTTTCTACTTCCTGGAGATTACTCAGCGGGAGTCTCAGCTACAGCAGCTGCAACAACAGTGTCAACAGCAACTGAATCGGGAGCAACGCTGTCAACTACTACCTCTTCAGCGGCAGCAACCTCAACGTTTACAGAATCCTGAGCTGCCTCTTCAGCAGCCTTCTTGCCACCACAGCTAACGAGAGCTACGCTGCATACAACAGCAAGTGAAAGAAATACCTTTTTCATCTCAAAAAATAATTAAAATAATAAAACAATATTTGTTACTATCAAAAACGGTGCAAAGTTAACACCTTTTTTTGGAATACGTATCAATATTGGGTAAAAAAATGCGATGATTTAAGGGGAAGAGGGATTATTTAACTATTTTTAGTTAAATAATCCCTCGATTTAACAGTTTTATACCCCCTTGGAGGGTAGTTATTAGCTTTTGTTTGAGAAGTTAGTTCAGAGGCGCGTTGACGCACCGGGACGGTGCTTTCCACCTAACAGGTGCTTCGGGCAGCGACGCGGTGGACGCGAAGAATCGCGTCCCTACAAAGACACGGGGGCTCCGCTACATGCCAAAGGCATGTCCCTACGTTGAGGCGGTAAGCCTGACGTTGAGGGGGCATGCCAGAGGTTTGGGACTCGATTAGAGGGTGAGCTTGCGGGTTTGGGAGCCGGAACGGACGATGAAGACGCCGGAGCCGGTCGTTACACTTCCTTGGCCGTCGATCTGGCCAGCGAGGCGGCCGTCGAGGGTGTAGATGTAGACGGGGGCCGGGGCGTAGTCGACGGTGATGACGCCGTCGCGGCCGTAGACGCGGAGAGCGTCGGCGGTGTCGGCGGCGATGCCGTCAACGCTGGCGACGTCGGTTGTGGCGATCACGACGTAGCAGTTGGCGGGGACGGTAACCTTGCCCGTGGCGACATCAAACGACGGAGTCGAGTCGTAAGAGGCGGTCAGGATCTGGTAAGAGCTGTTGTCGGGCTTGCTGAAGACCACGTCGACGGTGAGCGAACCGGAAGCGTTCGGGTTGAGCACCGTGATGATCTCGCGGCCATCGCGACGAGAATACATCGTGCGGCCGGCCGACCAGTTGGCCTGCGCGCAGTTCATCTCGAAAGAGGCAGCCTCGGCGAAGAGCTCGGGATTGTTGTTGCGGATGGCGACGAGCTCGCTGTAGTTGTCGTAAAGGCCCTTGCGGTCGGGGTTGTCGAGGTAGCTCCACATCACCTTCTTGGGGTCGGTGTTGTTGCCGCCGTTGTTGTCTTTCGTGTTCTGGTTGTCGCCGAGCTCGGAGAACTGCCAGATCATGTGGGCGCCCGGAGCGAGGATCATCTGCGCTGCGGCCGAGCCGAGGCGGTGCATAGAGTTGATCATGTTACCCTTCACGCCGGTCACGCCCCACATATCCTGCTTGTAGGCGAGACGCTGCTCGTCGTGGCTTTCGAGGTAAGAGACGGTAGAGCCCCATGTGCGGGAGTCCTTGGGAGCGTACATGCGGTTGAGGTTGCTGTCGCTCTGGTAGCCCATTGCATACTGGCAACCGGCCTCGTTGACGTTTGCCCAGTTGAGCTGGCCGGTTTCGGCCATCTGGTTCTCCTCCTGCGGTCCGGCGAGGTTCTCGTTGATGAAGTAGGCGTCGGGGTTGACGGCGAGCATCACCTGCTGGAGCTCGCGCATGCGCGCTACGCGCGAAGCATTATAAGCGTTGGTGGCGGCGTCGCCCGAGTTGGCATAAGAGTCGTTGTTGCCGAGGCCCTTCACGAGGTCGAAGCGGAAGCCGTCGAACTTATACTCTGTCATCCAATAGGTAAGCACGTCGTGCCACTGCTCCTGCACCATCGGGAAGCCCTGGTTCCAGTCGTTGAGCACGCTGTAGGCGTGGGGTGCGTTGATGTTGTAGAAGGGGTTCTGGCCGGGGGTATACATCTGATACCAGGGATGGAGGCCGTCGCTCTGGTTGAAGACCATGTCGAGGATCACGGCCATTCCGTTCTGGTGGCAAACGTCGATAAACTCCTTGTAATCAGCGGGTGTGCCGTAAGCCTTGTCGGGTGCGAAGTAGAAGTTGGGGTTGTAGCCCCAGGAGATATTGCCGTTGAATTCGTTGATCGGGAGCACCTCGATAGCGTTGACGCCCAGCGACTTGAGATAGGGGATCTTCTCAATAGCCTGGCGCACGGTGCCGTTGCCGTTAGATTTCCCCTCCGTGCCGGTGAAGTCGCGGAAAAGGAGCTCATATATAATAAGGTCGGACGAGGGGACGCCCTTGAAGTTCTTCACCTTCCAGTTGTAATCGTTGATATTACCCTGATAGATAGCGAGAGGCACGCCGTCGATATGGTCGAAGGGGTAAGCTGGGAGATCGGGATATACGTCGGTGGTGATGTACTTGTCGTTCCAGGGGTCGAGCACGAGGCGCGCGTAGGGGTCGCCCACCTTGATAGAGCCGTCGACGAGGAAGTAGTAGCCATACTGCTTGGTGTTGTCGAGGCCAGAGACGGTGGTCCAGAAGTAGCGGAGGCCGTCAACGTCCTGATACTTCATCACTTGCGCGTCGGTGGTGGCATAGTTGTTCCATGCGCCGTAGAGCACCACGTTGCTCTTGCCGGGGGCGCCGAGACAGAACGTAACCGATCCGTCGGCATTCTTCACGGGGCCCATCTTGGGAGTGCCGCCAGGGTAATTGGCTGCGGACGACTCATTTACGTAGGTGTAATTGAGGGTGGAAGTGACGGTTTCGCCGGCAGCGGTAGCCGAGGCTTTCACCTCGTATTCGCCCGGGCCGGGGAATGTGTAGTTTACCGTCAGGAGCTTCGCGTTGGAGATTGCGCCCTGCTGGTTGCCGTTGATACTGAGGGTGATATCGGCGGCTTTGGTAGTGCCCACGTTGAAGGTGACGTTGGCTGTGGAGGGGATGATCATTGAGCCGGTGATGGAGGGTTCGATGATGATCTGGAGACCGGCATCGACTACGTTGAGGAAGATGTCGGCACCCCCTTCTGCTTTGCCCTCCTTCGTGCGGTCGCCGGTGCGGAAGACGAAGGCGAGGCGGGTTACGTTGACTGCGGGGTCGGTGATGCCGTAGAAAGTGCGGATATCGCCGATGTAGAGCTCCCAGAGGTTTTCGCTGACGTAGGTCATTTTGTACTTGTCATCGTTGACGTTCCAGTTTGGTGCGTTCACCCAGTTCTGGCCGTTGCTGAGGCATGCGCCGGTGTGGGCGTAGACCTGGGCTGATGCGGGGAGGCCCATCATGCCCTTGTTGCCCTGGTCGGCGTGGAAATAGATACGGACATCTTGCGAGTCCTCCTGGAGTGGGGAGGGCTGCGATGTCACCTGGGCATGGAGGCCCAGCACTGACGCCACTGCGAGGAGGAGCGTCAAGAGGTAAGTTTTCATCATGATAAGAATGTTTATTTAGTTAGTAAAAAGAAATTCGAACGACTTGGGATGCGCGAGCTAAAGCTCGCACCAGTAAAAAAGCCTATTCTTCGTCGGGGACGTAGGTTTCGCTGCGCATGTGGGTGTATTCTTCCCAGGCGGCGTCTTCGGAGGCTTCGATCACGAAGGGGATCGTGGGGAGCTCTTCGAGAGCTTTGTTGAAGACGATGGAGAAGATTTTGAGGTTTTTGGTGTAGAATACCCAGTCGCGCTTGCCGTCGCCGGTGTAGATTCCGGTGATCACGGCCACGCGATCCTTCTTGAACGCGTCGAGGAGAGCGTCGGTGGCCTCCTCCATGAGCTTGGCATCCTCTTCTTCGGGCATTCCGTCGGGGAGGGCGTTGTAGGCCCAGGAGACGTCGATTCGGTAGATGTATTTGCCCGAGTCGCGGTATTCGTCGACGAGGTCGCGTCCGGTGACAATGATTGTCTTACCTGACTCGCCTTCAGCGGGATAGCTCCACCATTTGTCGGTATATTTCATAAGGGATAGGTATTAGTGGATGGTTACGAGGGTTGCGCCGAAGCCGTATTCGCGGAAGGATGCGTCTTGGAGCTCGGCTTTGGGCCATTCCTTCTTGAGGAGGTCGAGCACGGCCTTGCGGAGTACCCCCTCCCCTTTTCCGTGGATGAATACGATTTTCTGGCCGATTCGGGCCTGATGGGCGCGCATATGTCGGCGCACGGCGTCGAGCTGGAGCTCCAGCATATCCTTCGGTTCCATACCGGCGAGGGTGTCGGTGAGTTCGCCGATGTGGAGGTCTACTTCGATGAGCGGCAACACTTTATGCGGATTGAGACCAGGGTCGGCCTGACGCTTCTTCGCGCCCTTGTCTACGCGGAATTTCTTCGAGAGCTGAGCGGCCATCTCCTTTTCAGAGGGTGTGGCCGTCATGGCGTCGCGCAATTCTCCGACGTTGACTTCGAGCGGTTTGGAGGCCACGCCATCTTTCACGAGCTCCACTTCGAGCACCGGGTTGTCGAAGTACAGGCCCGGGCGGAAGCAGTGGAACTTGTGGAATTTGGTGAGGTCGAGGCGGCGTGAAACGCTCACGGGAGCCTGGAGCGTGAAGGCCTTCTCCTTCTTGTAGGCGAGGCACTGGAACGCGATGCGCTCATACAGAGGGAGATCCTCATGGGTGAGCGTGGCGAGGTCGGCCATCTCGTTGGGGAGCACCGTGCCCTGAGCCACGAGCGACCATCCGCGTTCTTCGGCGGCGCGACGCAGCAGCAGATAGTCGAGGTAGTAGTTCGAATCGTTTACGAGCACCGCGCCGAAAGAGCTCTTGTCGAGATGTTTTACGTCGCCCGGCTCGAAAGCCAGGACGATGTTGAGTTTCTCGCCGTGAGAGGTTTCTTCCGTGAAGACAGCAGGTTGCGGAGCCGGCATACGGGGCTCCTCCTTCTTCTTCGGGGCTTCCTCTTCGGGTTTCGCCTTGGCCGTGGGAGTTACCTTTCGGCCCTCATCGAAAGCCTTTTGATCGAACATCGGGCGATGTCCGGTGGCGCTTTGCTCGTGACCGGCGGGCATCACCACGACGATCTCCTTGAGGAGCACCGGGGTTTCGAAGCCGTCGTCGTCGACGTAAGCGATCTGTCCATCTATCTTTGTGATGCGTCCTCCGCCGATGGAGTTGAGAAAACGCACTGTATCACCTACTTTAGCCATATTTTGGTAGATTGTTCGAGGTTAGTGGTTTGCGGCATCTTCTGCGATGTCGAGATTGCGTGGTTGACGGGCGTCGAGGGTCTCCTTGAACTCGTCGTCGACCTTCTTCTCGCGCGCCTCGTAGGCATCGACGATGCGTTGCACGAGGGGGTGGCGCACGATATCCTTCTTCTCATATTCGATTATGCCGATTCCCTGCACGCCGCGTAAGATTCTGAGCGACTGCATAAGACCGCTCTGTACGCTGCGCGGGAGGTCGATCTGCGTGACGTCGCCCGTGACGATCATTCGGCTGTTAACGCCGAGACGCGTGAGGAACATCTTCATCTGGTGGGTGGTAGTGTTCTGAGCCTCGTCGAGGATGATTACCGCGTCGTTGAGCGTTCGGCCGCGCATGAAAGCGAGGGGGGCTATCTGGATTGTGTCGTTTTCCATGTATTCCTTGAGCTTGAGCTGGGGGATCATGTCTTCGAGCGCGTCGTAGAGCGGGCGCAGGTAGGGGTCGATCTTATCCTTCATGTCGCCGGGGAGGAAACCGAGCTTTTCGCCGGCTTCGACGGCTGGGCGCGAGAGAATTATGCGCTTGCAGGCCTTGTTTTTGAGGGCCTGCACGGCGAGGGCTATCGCGATGTAAGTCTTGCCCGTACCGGCGGGACCGAGGGCGAAGGTGAGGTCGTTTTTGGCGAAACTCTTCACCATTTTGGCCTGGTTGGGGTTGCGCGGGGCGATGGGACGGCCCGTCTGGCCGAAGAGGATGACTCCTTCGGCGTTGACGGCCTTGGGGGGCTCGCCTTTGATGATGTCGATGATGACATCTTCGCTCACCTTGTTGTATTTGGCGGCGTAAGTTTCAATCTCCTTCACCTTGCGTTCGAATTCGGCAGTCTCGCCCTCCTCGCCGATCACCTTGATGACATTGCCACGGGCAGCCATGCGGAGCTTCGGGAAGAGGTTGCGTATGAGATTGATATTGTTGTTGTTGACGCCGTAGAAAGTTTGCGGGTCAACGCGATCTATGATTACAATTCTTTCGTTCACTTTGAAAATTTTACCTTAATAATTAAGGGATTTTTTATAACAAATTTCGAGCCAATTTTTGAGACAGCCCCGGGGCGCCTAAAGACGCCTCACAGAACCAAGACCCGAAGTTGAGG
>CAZGJH010000142.1:2324-6324 GCA_964525735.1 uncultured Sangeribacter sp. | reverse complement strand
TTCCGCTCGGAGCAGAACAGCTGTATGAACAACGACATACCCTACTACAGCACCATCAGCCGCGAGAGTATCGTGAAGAGAATCAAGCGATATGCCGGCGAGACGTTCAGCTTCGAGGAGTTTGTCGCCAACGACAAGCGCGAGGCCGGCAACGTGACGCGCGGCTTGCAGGCTCCCGCCTCGGGCACTCGCCAACAGGGCTTCGCTCCGGTGGTCCACAAAGGTTCTCCCGCAAAGGGTCTGAAACGTAAATAATGATGCTCCGCAAAGGGGCTCTTATCCGATTTAAAGTAATGAAAATGAAACACAATATAATCTCAATTTTGCTCGTTGGATTCTTGGGAGCGGGGCTGCTCTCATGCTCCAATGAGGAGCCGGCTCCGGCGCACGAAGGCGTTGGCGACGCGCTCCCTATGCAGTTCAGCTTCTCCTATCCCGAAGCCACGCGCGTAGGCGACACAGCCTTCGACAGCGGCGACAAGGTGGGGCTCTTCATGACCCTCGAAGACGCCCCTCTCGAGATAGCGGGCAACGCCATAAACAACGAGTGCCTCACCTACAACGGCTCCGCCTGGCAGCCCACACACAATCTCTTCTGGGACGCCGGACGCTACAACGCCTACGCCTATTTCCCCTACCTCAACAGCGTAAGCTCCGTAGCCGACCTCCCCTTCGCCGTGGCCACCGACCAGAGCACAGCCGCCGGATATGCCGCCTCCGATTTCCTCTACGCCTCGGCCGCGGGGCTCACGGCATCGGCAAATCCCGTGAGCATGAAGTTTCGCCACATCATGAGCAAGCTCACTATCCGGCTCATAAAGGGTGAAGACTATGAAGGCGACCTACCCACGACGGCTACCGTGTTGCTTCACAACACCGTCACTTCGGCCACGATAGACCTCGCCGTAGGCATCGCCACACGCGAAACGAAGGGAGCGAAGCAGACGGTGACGGCGCGTCAGGTGTCGCCCACTACGTATGCCGCCATCACCGTGCCTCAGCGCATCGACAATCGTGTGCCTCTCTTGGAGGTGATCATGAACGGGGTGTCGTTTCTCTACGAGAGCAAATTTCAATTCAAACCGGGCACGAATCATCTCGTCAATCTCGTGATCGACAAGAATCCGGAGCAGGTGAAGATTGAAATCGGCGGCGAGATAACCAGTTGGAATTAATTATCTTAAATTAATGTCAGGGAAAAGAATTATCCTTAACATAAGCTTAGCAGTACTTGCCATCTCAATGATGGGGACGGCGGCCTATCTCACATGGGCCCCTCCCCATGTTTTGGCATCTACGGAGGAGGTCGCTTCAGCCGCCCCCGACTCGGCCAACGCCGGCTCGGAGGCTATGGCCGAAGCGGCTCCTGCCGACACTACCCCCGATCTGATCACGGCTCCTCTTCAGGCAGCCGACCAGGAGGCGCCCGCAGAGCCCGCGCCTACAGAGCCGGTCCCCGCACCGACGGCGAAGCAGGTAGCCTCCACACGGCTGCCCGATGCCGACATCGAGAGCATGATACGCAATCATCCCTACCGCAACGAGGCGGTGAAGGTGCTCTCCGGCCGACTCACCGTGGCCGACTCCCTGCGTCGCCGGAGCATACTCACCTATTGCGAGCATTTCCGCTGCGCCTACGACACGAAAGACCTCGACTTTCTCCGCCAGATTTTCTCCGACAACGCCCTCATCATAGTGGGCCACACGGTGCGCTCAGCCCCCTCCTCGGCCAGCAGCGTGGGCGCCAACGAGAAGGTGAAATACAGCATCCGCTCCAAGCAGGAGTATCTCGACCGTCTCGCCAAGATCTTCGCCTCCAACCAGAAGATACGGGTAAATTTCTCCGATTTCCACATCCTGCGCCATCCCACAGTCGACGGCATCTACGGCGTCTCGCTCCGCCAGAAATACTCCAGCGGCTCTTATGCCGACGACGGCTACCTCTTCCTGCTCTGGGACTTCCGCGACGAGTCGAAACCGAAGATTCACGTGCGCACCTGGCAGCCCCAGCGGGCCCTCGCCCAAGGCGAGGAACTGATTGAAATGAGCGATTTCAACCTCGAATAACAACCCTCACCACCTCCTTGAACACCATCATCTTATGGCATCACCAAGCATCATATTCCGATTGGCCCTGACGCTCATCCTGCTCCTGAGCTGCGGCCAAGCTCTCGGCCAGAAATTCAGAGTGGAGTCGTTCAGGACGTTGGCCAACGACGTCACGGCCTTCGTGCAGCCTGTCAACGACCTCAACGACGAGGCGTGCGCCCTTATCAAGGTGCAGGCTTCGCCCGAGTTTGAGTTTTCCACACCCCTCGGAATCGTGAAGCGTGAGGATAAGACGGGTGAGATCTGGCTCTACATCCCGAAAGGCTCGAAGAAAATCACGCTCAAGCACCCCGAGTGGGGCATCGTGCGCGACTACGAATTCCCCTCCAAGATCGAGAGCCACATGGCCTACGAGTTGCGCGTGGCCGAGCCAGCCCTGGAGCCAGCCGTGACGCTGGTGCACGACACGCTTGTGGTGACGCGCACCGACACGATGCTCATCGCCGCTCCCAAGAAGCGCATCCCGCTGTCGCTCCTCGCCATTGCCTCAGCAAGTTATGGAGGCCAATCGAAGACCCTCGCGGGCGGCCTGATGCTCGCCCTGATGAAGCGCAACGGCGGCTTCGCCCACGTCTCAACCGACTTCGGCCATCTGGGCCAGACCGCCGGCTCATGCGACCGACTCGGCTACGTCGACGGCCGCCTCCCCTATTACTCCGGCAAGACACGCCACAGCTTCCTGATGGCCACGGCGGGAGCCATCCACAGGCTGTCGGCGAAGGTGCGCATCTTCGAGGGCGTCGGCTATGGCTACGACAACGCCGCCTGGCAGTTGGCCCCCAGCGAAGGGAGCGCGTGGCTGAAAAACACCCACTATTGCCACAGCGGCGTGGCCTTCGAAGTGGGCGCGGTGGTGACGGTGAAGAAAGTGGCCATCTCCGCTTCCGTGATGTCGATCAAAGGGAAGCAATGGTATGGCTCGATAGGTATCGGTATCAACCTCTCAAAATCGCGTCGTCATGAATAAGTTATTTATCAGCATATTATTGATGATGATTCTCGGCGGCTGTTCCGATCTGCCCGCTCCGGAGAATCTTGAGCCCTCGATTGCCGTGGAGCGCGCTACCGACGTAACCCGCACGCAGGCCACGCTCACGGCCGTCGTGGCCTCGCATGGCACGGGGCGCATCTCTTCCTTGCGCTTTCATTACGGACTGACTCCGGAGATGACCGAACAATCGGCCCTGATCGATGTGACGGGCGACACAATCCGCTGGCGTGCCGACAATCTGATTCCGGGGCACGAATACTACTTCTCGGCCACGGGTGGCAACGGCACAGCCTCCCTGACCTCGCAGACGCTCACCTTCTCTACGGAGCACAACGACCCGCCCTCCGTTTCGGAAGCGCGCCTCCTCTCTTACGGCCCGATGAGCATGGTGATAGAATTCGAGATAACCTCCGACGGCGGTTTTCCGATCACTTCGGCCGGATGCGATGTGACCGACAACGCCACCGGCTCGCGGGTGCGCCACTTCATCGAGCCGGCGCCGGTTGAAGTCGGTGTGCATCATATGTTTATACACGTCTCATCAGACGCTGCCTACTCCGTGACACCCTTTGCCGCTAACGTAGAGGGTGAGACTACGGGCGGCAGCGTGACGTTTACGCCACAAAAGGCTTTCATGCTGATGTGCCCTGGACTGCTCGCTCAGCTCGTAGGCGAAGATGGGTTCGCGGCCGATTACATCACCATAGCCGGTGAGATGAACGGCGACGATTTCCATTTCCTGCGTCGTATGCTCGACGCGCCTCCGCTCGCCGGTGAGGCTCCGTTGCCCCGCTTCATCTCGGGTGCCGACCTCACTGACGTTGAGATAGTTGAGGGTGGCGGCCCGTATGACGGCAGCCGCTATGTAACCCCTGGCGTAATCTCTACAGGACTGTTTGC
>CAZGJH010000142.1:0-2224 GCA_964525735.1 uncultured Sangeribacter sp. | reverse complement strand
ATCGCGCTTCCCGCATCGGCTACGGCTATCCAGAGCGAGGCCTTCCAGAACTGCGGCGCGATGGAGACGCTCGACGTGCCCGCCCAGGTGGCATCTCTTAGCACCTCCTCGGGGTGCATTATGCTCCGCGAGATCAACGTCTCGGCGGCCAACGCCCTCTATAAGAGTGAGGAGGGAGTGTTGTACGACCACGACGTCACGCAGATTCTATGGTTTCCGATGGGGCGCGTGGGCAATTTCACAATCCCGCCTACGGTGACGTCGATCGGAGTGGAGACCTTCCGCGGCTGTTCGCTCACCTCTCTTACCTTCTCCGACAGCATGATAGAGATCGGGCGAGGGGCTCTCGCGGAGAGCAATTTCGAGGAGATCACGATGCCCGACAACCTTACAAACGTGGCCGAGGCGATGTTTCAGAACAGCCCGCGGTTGACGTGTGTGCGCCTCGGGTCAGCAACGGAGTATGTCGGCTCGTATGCCTTTTCGGGCTGCCCGTTGCGCAATCTTTTCGTGATGGCCGTCTTCCCCCCTTACGTGAAGGAGGATGCATTCGACGCCGCGCTCTTCGACACTTGCAAGCTGCACGTGCCTCAAGGGTCGGCCGCGATCTATCGCAATCACGCCGTGTGGGGTAAGTTCAAATACGTCACCACCTCCACAGCAGTAGATTGACAATAAGCGCATAATCTTCAGCTAATTATGCATTATGAATTAAGAATTATGAATTATACAATGAATACTCCAGAGATAACCGAACTCCTTCATCTTGTTGAGGAAGTGTATGGCAAACAGCTCAACACCACCACCGAGTTTGAGCAATTTTCAGGCTATCTTAGCCATAACGGCTATGGCGCGATTTCGGCCTCCACGCTGAAGCGGCTGTGGGGCTATGTCAGCGATTCGCGTAAGCCTCGTATGACTACCCTCGACACGCTCGCGGCCTATGTGAAACATGGGTCGTATGCCGAATTTGTGAATTATCTGAAGTCTACCACGAAGTATAATTCGTCGTTCTTCACGATCGATCATATTGCCAGCGCCGATTTGCCCCTCGACTCCGAGATTGAAATAGGCTGGGCTCCCAACAGGAAGCTTCGCCTGCGCTATTTGGGCGACAGCCTCTATGAGATTCTGACGTCGGAAAACAGTAAACTGCAGGTAGGCGATAGGTTCAGTGTGGGTTGTATCTTTAAGAATGTACCTCTTTATCTACCTTACATTCTGAGAGATGGCACCCAAACCTCACCCTTCATTGCCGGACGCAATGGTGGCATCACCTGTCTTAACATGATCAAGAAATGAGCAATCAGGATTTACTCAAAGCTTCGACCGCCGACGCCGACTCCTCAGGCTACACGGAAGACCTGCCGGCTGCCATGGGCGACCCTGGACTGGCCTTCCCGCAGTCGCGGTTTGAGAATATCACGCCGATCTACGTGTCACGTTCGGGGTCGGCGCAGCTATTCTCGGCCACGCGCTACGGCAAACGATTCGTAATCAAATGTTTGAAAGAGGATTTCCGCTACAATCCCATCTATCGCACGGCTCTGCTCAAGGAGTTTGAGATAGGTATAGCTCTCGACCATCCCAACATTCGCAATACCATTGGTTTCGAAGAACTTGAAGGCTACGGGCCGGCCATCATACTTGAATACGTCGACGGCGAGACGCTTGAAAACCTCCTTCATCCCTCTGACGCTGCCGACGGTGGCGAGGCAGCCGGAGGCAATCACTTGCCGGCTGAGAGGGTCTTGTCAGTCCTCGCGCAAATCAAGAGCGCGCTGGAGTATTTGCACAGCAAGCAGGTGATTCACCGCGACTTAAAGCCGGCCAACATCCTGGTGACGTATTCAGGCAACGTTGTGAAATTGATCGACTTCAGCCTCTCTGACAGCGACACCTTCACAGTGATAAAGATTCCGGCTGGCACGCGCAATTACATGGCCCCGGAGCTGCTGGAGAAGGGAGCGAAAGCCAACGCGCGCACAGACATCTACTCTTTCGGCATGATCATAAAGGAGCTGAATGAGCAAATCGGCGATCGCCGCCTCGCCCGCTTGGCCGACCGTTGCACGGCCGCAGACCCCGCCCAGCGCCCCTACTCCCTCAGCGAGCTCCAGCTCCCCGCCCGCCTCACCCGCTCGGATAATTTTCTTGCCTCCGCACGACTGACGCGCATCCTCATCGCCATCAACGCCCTCGCCGCCCTCTGGCTCCTCCTCGC
>CAZGJH010000141.1:3036-6401 GCA_964525735.1 uncultured Sangeribacter sp. | reverse complement strand
GATGGCTATGGAGAGCAGCCGCTACTTCGACCTTCGCCGCTGGGGCATCGCTTCTGAAGTGCTCAACGCCTACTTCGCCAAGGAAGCCAATTCTTCTTATGAGGGCACGAAATATGGCGAATACTACAAGGATGCTCACTACACTCCGGGCAAGAACGAGTTCTATCCCGTGCCTTACAACCAGCTCTACTACGTGCCGGGGCTGTACGTTCAGAACAAAGGATATAATTAATTCATAATACATAATGCAAAATTCATAATTGCTTGGTGCATTTTATTGGATCAAGCAATTATGAAAGTTAACAAATTTGACACATGAAAACTAAGTATTCTGTAATACTCGGCGCTGCGCTTCTCTTCTCAATGAGCGCCTGCCAGAACAATGATTATGAGATCGCCGCTCCGATAGTGGCTCCGATCGCTGAAGACGCTATCTCAGGCCAGCTCGTAGGCAACGATTATGTATGGTCGTGGACACCCGAAGAGGGTAAGGAGATGCAGGTGACGATTCTCCGCGACGGCCAGGCCTACAGCACGCTTACCAGCTCCACCGGCACGGTGACACACGCTAATGTGGAGACGAAAGTGCCTTTCACTTATGTGTTCAAGCTCAAGAAGGGCGATGCCATCTCAACTGGTGTGATCAAGCATTACACTCGCCTGGGTGCCGACCCCGTGAGCGGCATCACGATGGCTCAGGTGGAGAAAGCCGGTGCAGGTTATGATGTTGCCATCACCTGGACTCCCTCGGCCGACGCCACAACTCAGAAATTTACTGCAAGCAATGGCTCACGCACTGTGAATGCCGATCTCGCAGCCGCTGTTGCTTCTTACACCATCGAGAATGTGAGCGACGGCGAGGAATGGAATGTGACGATCGTGGCTTCAAACAACGACGGCGTTTCTGTACCGGTAAGCTCTTCTCTGAAGATCGGCAAGACGGCCGTAGGTTATCTCAGCCAGTATCCCACCGAACAGGATCTTATCGCCAATGGCGACGACGATGAGGCGTGCGCTTGGCTCTGGCTCAAGAGCGAGTATCCCTCAGCTTCTTATATCTATTTTGGCGACATCACTTCTGCCGATCAGCTTGAGCCTTACCGCGTGCTCTTCTGGCTGCGCGACCTCGAAGAGGGTGGTGGCGACGATGTGTTCAGAGTGCCTGCCGTGGTGGAGAATGCCACTCCTTACGTCACTGAATGGTATAAGAATGGCGGCAACATCCTTCTCTGGAGCCACGCCACTGCCTACATCGGCAATCTCGGACGCCTCGACACTCAGATGCTCAGCACAAACGACCGCAGCATTGGCGTAGGCAAGGGTGGCTACAACAAGGACACTTGGTTTATGGCTGTGCAGCTTCACCCCGGAAGCCGCTTCAAGAAAGACCACTCGAATCATCCTATCTTCAAGGGTCTTGACGTCGTTGAGAACGACCGCACCAAGCTTATCCCCTTCAAGGGAGCTGGTTGGACTGAAGACCACAACTGCCTCTACTTCAACATTCCCGCAGTGCTCACCGGCCTCGGCAATCAGGATGAGGCTTGCTACAACGCTTTGACTGAGACTTATGGCATCTATCCGCTCGGCACTTGGGATTCGCAGATCGATTGGGTTTCGCAGCTCAACGTATGGGAGGCTCGTCAGGGCAACACCGACTATAAGGGCACAGCTCTCTGCATCGGCAATGGCGGTTGCGAATTCTCTCTGAGGAATGCCGACGGCACTCCCGACATCTCCGCTTATCCGAAAAACAATCCTTATCAGGGCAATGTGCTCAAACTCGCCAAGAATTCGATCGAGTATCTCAAAACTCGCTAAACAAACGTAAACTACAATGAAACTGACCAATATATTTCTCTCATCGCTCCTTCTCGCAGGAGCTGCCGCTTGCAGCGACGATAAATTTGATGAGCAACCACCCCGCCTCGACGGTGTAGAGAATCCGGGCAATACGGAAGATCCCGGCACAGCCGCTCCCGCCTCGCGCAACGAGCAGTATCGTCCGCAGGTGCACTACACTCCGGCCAAGAATTGGATGAACGATCCCAACGGTATGGTTTACCAAGACGGCACCTACCACCTCTACTACCAGTATAACCCGCAGGGCAACAGCTGGGGCAACATGAGCTGGGGCCACGCTACTTCGAAAGACCTCATCCATTGGGAGGAGCAGAAGGTGGCTATGGTGCGCAACGAATTGGGCGACATCTTCTCGGGCAGCGCTGTAATCGACAAGAACAACGATGCCGGTTTCGGAGCCAACACTCTCATAGCTTTCTATACGAGCGCAGGGGCTTGGCAGCAGCAGAGCATGGCTTACAGCACCGATGGTGGCCTCACTTTCACACAGTATGAGGGTAATCCTGTGATTGCCAATTCGGAGTTGGGCGATTTCCGCGATCCGAAGGTGTTCTGGCATGAGGAGTCGAAGCAGTGGGTTATGGCTCTCGCTCTCGGCTGGGCCTGCAAGATAGAGTTCTGGGGTTCGAAGAATCTGAAGAACTGGCAGAAGCTTTCTACTTTCACGAGCGACAGCGCGCGCAGCAACATCGGCCAGTGGGAGTGTCCCGATCTTATCCGTCTGCCTTACAAGGGTGGCGAAAAGTGGGTGCTCATTGTGAGCAACAACCCCGGTGGCCCTGTCGGTGGCTCAGGGACAGAATATTTCGTAGGTAACTTCGACGGCAAGGAGTTTACTGCCGATGCTCTCGATTATCCTCTCTGGCTCGACTATGGTTCTGACAACTATGCCGGTGTGACGTGGAGCAATCTTCCCGACGGCCGTATGGTGATGATCGGCTGGATGAACAACTGGAATTATTCCGGCGACGTGCCTTGCAATCCTTGGCGTTCGGCTATGACACTGCCTCGTGAGCTCAGCCTCAAGGAGGTGAATGGCTCTCCGCTTCTGGCCACGACTGTCGTGAAGGAGATCGATGCTATCGCCGGCGAATGGACACCGGCTGCCGACGGCCATATCGCTTCGGCTGCTTCCGGTGCTTATGAGGCTAAGTTTACGGTCAGCACCAAGACCGCGAGCACTTTCCGCCTGGAGAACGGCCAGGGACAGTACCTTCAGTTTGAGGTCAATCCTGCGGCTGGTAAACTGGTAGCGGCACGCACTTCTACCACAGGCGAGACGAAATTTCACGATCTTTTCTCGATTCCTTCGGTAGCCGCTCCTTTGAATGTGGAGGGCGATGAGATAGAGCTTCACGTCTACGTAGATCATTCTTCGGTAGAGGTATTGAATGCCGACGGCACAATGGCCCTGACGATGCTTGTCTTCCCGACAGAGCCCTACAACATGATCAGCGGCGTAGCCGACGTCACCTACCGCCCCCTCTCCTCCATCTGGTAAC
>CAZGJH010000141.1:0-2936 GCA_964525735.1 uncultured Sangeribacter sp. | reverse complement strand
TAACACTCAACCCAAAACACTCTTATAGACAATTGAGCCCCGAGCCGCGTGTGTACGCCGCCCGGGGCATTTTTATTAAACAGATTTGGCGGATTGGTTGTTATGAAATCGTATAGACGTTAAAATACATAAAATATCGTTTGAATATGTTATACGATTACATCGCTGACATCCTAAGGGAAAATCCTGTAATACCTATCTTTCTTACAATAGGCCTGGGCTTCTGGCTCGGTGGGTTAAAAATCAAATCCTTCTCATTGGGTCCTGTAACGGCCACACTGATAGTAGGAGTATTGATTGGACAAATGGACATCCCGGTTTCAGACACACTGAAATCGGTAGCATTCATGATGTTCCTTTTTGCCATCGGATATTCCGTTGGCCCACAATTTTTTCGTTCTCTTAAGGGCGACGGTTTGAAACAAATCGGATTCGCCTGCGTGGAGGTGGTGTTATGTATTGCCACGGTCGTTATAGTAAGTGTGATAATGGGTTACAACAAAGGGCAAGCAGTCGGACTTTTCTCAGGCTCACAAGCCTTCTCGGCTGTGATCGGAGTAGGCTCCAGCACAATCAAATCTCTCGGATTATCGGCCGACGAAACCTCGCAATTGCTCGGGATAATTCCCGCATGCTATGCAGTATGTTACGTATTTGGCACAATCGGAGCTGCCTGGGTGATTGCTAACCTTGGTCCACGCCTTTTGGGTGGACTGAGTAAAGTAAAGGAGCAAACGCAACAACTTGAGGCTGAGATGGACAATGGCGACATTGTGGCCGATCCGGGTACGTTTATTGCCAATCGCCCTATATCTTTCCGTGCTTATAGAGCGGAGTCAGATTACTTTAATCGTCCGCGAACAATTGAGGAGATAGAACGCCACATTGAAAAGATGGGTCTTCGCCATTTTATTGAGCGCTTGCGCGTTCGTGGCGAAATTGAAGACCCGCAGCCCGATTTGAAAGTGAGGAAAGGTGACGTGATCGTATTGAGCGGGCGCCGCGAGACGATAGTTGACGATGCCGGCTGGATAGGCTCGGAGGTGACAGACCACGATCTGTTGAATTTCACGGCTGAAAATCTACCCGTCACAGTGTCAAAGTCGGGGGCTTCGGGTATGACTCTTTCCGAGCTCCGCAAGCAAGATTACATGCGAGGTGTGATGGTGCGCAAGATAATGCGAGATGAAATGGCAATCCCGATGAAGGCACAGACAAGACTTGAGAAGGGCGATGTCTTGACGTTAGTTGGTCTGCCACAGGATGTAGCAGAGGCGGTAGCTGAAATTGGCTTCTCCGACCGTCCTACAGAATCAACCGATATTGTCTTTATCGGTCTTGGCATAGCCATCGGTTGCTTTATCGGAGCCTTGACATTCTACTATGATGGCATACCTATTTCGTTGAGTACGAGTGGAGGTGCCATCATTGCAGGTTTGCTTTTGGGTTGGTGGCGTAACAAGCGTCCAACGTTCGGACGTATTCCCCGCCCCGTAGTTTGGTTTATGAACAATGTAGGTTTGAATCTCTTCATTGCGGTGGTAGGTTTGGGAGCTGGTCCAACATTCCTTTCAGGATTGAAAGCCGTTGGTTTGGAATTTTTCCTTGTAGGAATTGTTTGCACCTCTGTGCCGCTGATTCTCGCCACTTTGGTGGCAGCCAAACTATTTAAGTCTCATCCTGCTATAGCATTGGGATGTGTGGCTGGGAGTCGCAACGCAGTGGCTGCGCTTGGCGCTATACAAGATAATCTCGACAGCACGTTGCCGGCCATGAGTTACACCGTCACCTACGCAGTAGGCAGTATCCTCCTCATCTTCGCCGGCATGATCATCCCCCTAATAGTCTAATCATCTCTAGATCTTACGTATTTATTCTCAAAAGAAATGTCCCGAGTTCCGTTCTCACGCAACTCGGGACAATATTTTCTATAGAGGGCGAATGATGCGGAGGCGATCGCCTGACAGGTCGATTTCCCAGAAAACGGGTCGACGTATGTAGCGGCCGTTTACTTCAGAATGGCTGTGAGCCGAAAGAATAAGGCGTCCATCAAGATCACGGAAAATCATACCATGTCCATGATTGGGTGGTGTGATCGGTTCTTTTTCCTGGATCCACGGACCAGCGAGTTTACCGCTCTCCGAGTAGGCCACACCCATGGTGTAATCATGGAGCACCCATGAGGTCCAGATCATTCCTAACTTGCCGGTGTCTGTACGAAATAACCAGGGGCCGTCAGTGACCCTGTTGAAGAATACCCCGCCATCACGTTTCTCTCTGCTCCAAGGGGAGTCGGAAGCTCGGAAGAGGAGGAACGGTTCTCCAGTGGAGGTGCTGAGGTCGGGACTAAGTTCGATTGCTTCCATCGTGCCATTTTGGTTGTGAAGCCATTCACCACAGAAAATCATATACGGTTTCCCATCTTCTACCCAGAATGTTCCGTCGAGGGTTGGACGATCGGCAGGGAGGTAATCCTGGTTTGAAACAGGACGATATGGGCCTTCCGGAGTGTCTGCAACGAGAATATGTGAAGCGCGGCGAGGAATGCTTCCCTCTTTATTGGTTTCAATGATAATGTCATCGTTGGTGAAAGTGGCGAAATAGTAGTATTTGCCATTATATTCATGGATTTCGGCAGCCCAGATTTGTGGCTCTACACCCATCCAGGATGTTGTGTCCGGTTGTGCGACGATGTAAGGTCCCGACCATGTGTCGAGGTTATCGCTTTTCCAGAGCGCACCGGATGTACCTGTCATGTAATATGTATTAGTCTTTGGATCAGCGAATACTGCTGGGTCACTGAGAATAATTGAATCTCTCGGAACATCATG
Organism: uncultured Sangeribacter sp.; assembly: GCA_964525735.1. Classification (GTDB taxonomy): domain Bacteria; phylum Bacteroidota; class Bacteroidia; order Bacteroidales; family Muribaculaceae; genus Lepagella. The sequence continues at coordinate 105 of CAZGJH010000141.1, read as the reverse complement.
CCTTACAGGACGTTCATATCGCGACATTCCTTCCGCAATTATAGCCGTATCAAGTATCGCCATAAATCCCAAGGCGATCAGAGCTGCTTTGGCGACAAGCCAACA
>CAZGJH010000140.1:0-6547 GCA_964525735.1 uncultured Sangeribacter sp. | reverse complement strand
GCACCTCTTTCGCCCTGGTCGGCAAGATAGAAGTTGAGTGTGCCAGGGATACCGATCTCGATACCTACATAGATGAAGATACCTACAACGCCGAGAACAGTGTGACGGAAGCTCCAGGGGCTGTGCTCATATTTCGGTTTTGCTTTGCCACCCTTAACAAGGTTGGGCTCAGGGATAGTTACGAAAGAGATGACTACGAAAGCAGCCGCGAAGACGCCGATGGCGATCCAAAGGAGCGGAGATACGTTGCTGATAGAAGTTTCGGGAGTGAGCGCGCCGATGAGAGCACCTACGAAGAAGGGAGTAAGAGTGCCGGAGAGTGAGTTGAGGGCGCCACCGGTCTGGAGGAGCTGGTTACCCTTGTTGCCGCCGCCACCGAGGAGGTTGAGCATAGGGTTGACTACAGTGTTGAGCATGCAGACGCAGAAACCGCAGATGAATGCGCCGAGCAGATAGACGATAAACATGAAGGTGCCAGCTTCGCCGAGGCCTGAGAGCCACTGTACGAAGAGACCTACGATGCCGACGCCCATAGCTACAAGCGCTGTCTTCTTATAGCCGATTTTCACGAGCATATTGCCTGCCGGGATACCCATGAAGAGATAGGCCAGGAAGTTCATCATGTTGCCCATCATTCCGAGGAAGCTGTTACCTGAGAAGTGGTGACCCCAGATCGTGCCGATCGGGGCTGCGAGGTTGGTGACAAACGAAATCATCGCGAACATGAAGAACATCGCGATAATAGCAACTACATTGCTATTCGATTTTGCCGCTGTGGTGGTTGTAGAACTCATAATTTTTTGGTATTGGATTGAAATTTTTATGTTTTCAAGGTAATTCTAATCACAATTCTTAATTCATAATGCATAATTCATAATTCTTTATTATGCATTATAAATTGTGCATTATGCATTTAATTGCGTTCGCCGAAGATGGCTGTGCCGATGCGAATCACGTTGGCACCCTCCTCTACGGCCAAAGGCCAGTCGCCGCTCATGCCCATCGAGAGGGTATCGAAGCCGCGCAGGCCGAGCGAAGCGTCGTCGCGAATCGTGCGGAAGATGTCGGCAATGGCATGGAAGTCGGCTCTCACGCGTTGCTCATCATCGGTGTTGCTGGCCATGCCCATCACGCCACAGATATGTGTGGCAACGAGCGATTCAAAGCCACGGCGATGAAAGAAATCGAGCAACTCCTCAGGATAGAAGCCGAATTTGGTCTCCTCGCGGGCCACATGCACCTGCATCAATACCCGGCTGACGACTCCCGCGCGCTGGCTCTCGCTATCGATAAGACGGAGCAGACGCTCCGAATCGACGCTTTCTATGAGAGCCGTCTTGCCTACGATCTGGCGCACCTTGTTGGTCTGCAAGTGGCCAATGAAGTGCCAGCGGATATCGGCGGGTAGCTCCTTCTCCTTTACGAGCAACTCCTGCACTCGGCTTTCGCCGAAAAGGCGTTGGCCGGCGTCGTAAGCTTCGCGAAGCTGCTCTACAGGATGAAACTTCGACACGGCCACGAGGCTCACCCCTTCGGGCACCTCGGCGCGTATTCGCTCAAGATTTTCGCGTATGCTCATCGGTTCAGACCTGAGGGGTGGGTTCGCCTTTCTTCTCGCCCGAGAGATCGAGCGGGTAAACGTCCATAAGGGGAGTTTCGGCTATCGAGGCAATGTCGTAGTCGGCCATAGTGCCTTTCATGCCCTCCTTGAAGCGTTCAAGGGCGCCTTCCAGGTCGTTGGCCTGGGCAAGTATGAATGAAGCCGACTTCTTTTCTACGCCGCTTTTCTCATCGAGGGTGATGAAAGTCACCTTCACCATATAGTATTTGTCAGCACTGTCGTCGAAGAAGATTTCTGAAACTTTAGTCTTCTTAACGGCAGAAATAGAGAATTCACCGCTTATAAAGGGTGTCATCTCTTCAATTATACGCGCTTCTGCTTCTGTAAAAGTGAGGGCATCTACGAGATAAGGTTCGTTGACCTTCTTCACTGAGCCGTTCTCTTGCATTTTGTCGTAGCGCACTTTACACTCAAACCATAGTGCCATATGTCAGGTATATATCTTTAGAGGTTTTTCAAGAAGCCCCATCGGGGGGCTCCCAAGCAAGGATTTTGAAGTGGTTGAAACTTCTGCATTTCGGGTTGACTCCAAAACTTATCGCAAAGGTAAAAAAAAATCGGCATTAATACGCAAATTTTTATTGTTAAAATCACACTTCACCAAACTTTTTTCAATTCGGCTCATTTTCTTCACTCTCATATTTTGATTTTTTAAGAAATCATTTTAACTTTGCGTTTCTAATACCTCCTCGCTCCCGCCGAGCCTCTCTCCCCCTGCGGCCTCCGGGCCTTCTTCTTTTTTCTTAAACCAATCTCTTATGCCTATGCCCCAATCTACAATACGCAAGATCTGGAATTTCTACTACGACGGCTTCCGCGAAATGACCGTCGGGAAAACACTCTGGATCATTATCCTGGCCAAGGTGTTTATCTTCTTCGTGGTGATGAAGCTTCTCTTCTTCCCCAACATCCTCTCGCGCGATTTCGACACCGACGAGGAGCGAGCCGAGCATGTGCGAACCACCCTGCTTGATCGCTGAAGGCACCAGACCCCGCTCACCAAGACCCTCGGAATCTATAAAAAACTTAAACCATACATAAAAACTTCACAAAACAATGAACGATTTAATGACCGTAGTCGACTGGTCGCGTTGGCAGTTTGCGCTCACAGCCATCTATCACTGGCTGTTTGTGCCGCTGACACTCGGCCTCTCGCTGATAGTGGCTATCATGGAGAGCCTCTATCTCAAAACTAAATCCGAGAAGTGGCTCGCAGCCACAAAATTCTGGATGACACTCTTCGGCATCAACTTCGCCATCGGCGTGGCCACGGGTATCATTCTCGAATTCGAGTTCGGCACCAACTGGAGCAACTACTCCTGGTTTGTGGGCGACATCTTCGGCGCGCCGCTGGCCATCGAGGGTATCCTCGCCTTCTTCATGGAGTCGACCTTCGTGGCCGTGATGTTCTTCGGCTGGGGCAAGGTAAGCCCCAAGTTCCATCTCGCCTCCACATGGCTCACATGGCTCGGAGCCTCCATCTCGGCTCTCTGGATCCTCGTGGCCAACGCCTGGATGCAGTATCCCGTAGGCATGGAGTTCGATCCCGCTCAGATGCGTAACGTGATGGACAACTTCTGGGCTCTCTTCTCGGGTGTGGCAGTCAACAAGTATATGCACGCCGTATTCTCCGGATGGGCGTTGGCCGGTGTGTTCGTGATCGGCGTTTCCTGCTGGTTCCTTTATAAGAAGCGCAATATTCCCTTCGCCGTGCGCAGCATCAAGGTGGGCGGTTGGTTCGGCTTGGCCGGCCTTCTCCTCACGATGTGGACAGGCGACGGCTCAGCCGTAGAGGTCACGAAGTGCCAGCCCATGAAACTCGCTGCGATGGAGGGTCTCTACCATGGCGGCTACTCGCAGGGCATCGTGGCTATGGGTCTCGTAAACCCCAACAAGACCTGGAACAATGCTGAAGATGAGTATCTATTCGACGTTTCGATTCCTTACGGCCTCTCTATCCTGGCCAAGCATGACGCCCGCGCTTACGTGCCCGGCATCACCGACATCGTCAACGGTATCGACGTAAATGAGGCCGGCGACACCATCAACACCGTAAGCTACGCTGAAAGAATACGCCTCGGCAAACTCTCTCACGAGGCTCTGCGCGCCTACGACCTTGCCCGCGCCAACAACGACGCCGAGGGTATGGCGAAGGCCGAGAAGCAACTCCGCGAATATTATCCCTACTTCGGTTACGGCTACTTCGACTCTGTCGATGAGGCAATCCCCCCGGTGGGCGTGACATTCTATTCATTCCGCATCATGGTGATCCTTGGCTCCTACTTCCTGCTCTTCTTTGTGGTGGCTCTCTTCGCCGCTTACAAGAAAGATTGGCTCATCCGTCTGCCGTGGCTGCAATGGATCGGCATTCTCTCCGTGCCTTTGGTATGGGTATGCTCCGAGGCCGGTTGGATCGTGGCCGAGGTTGGCCGCCAGCCCTGGACCGTTCAGGATCTTCTCCCCACGAAGGCCGCTATCTCCGAAATCTCATCGGGCTCCGTGATTCTCACCTTCTGGCTCTTCGCGGCTATCTTCACCGTGCTTCTCGTGGCTGAAGTGAGCATCATGTTCCGCCAGATCAGCAAACGTTCACTCACTAATCTTGAAAAATAAAAGTCATGACTCTCGAATATCTTCAGAACTATTGGTGGGTGCTGATCTCAGTGCTGGGCGGCATCCTCGTCTTCCTGCTCTTCGTGCAGGGCGGACAAACGATGCTCATGGGCGCCACATCTGATGAGCGCCGCTCTCTCATCGTCAACTCCATGGGAAGAAAGTGGGAACTCACGTTCACCACACTCGTCACCTTCGGCGGAGCCTTCTTCGCTTCGTTTCCCCTCTTCTATTCCACGAGCTTCGGCGGAGCCTACTGGCTCTGGATGCTGATTCTCTTCAGCTTCATCGTGCAGGCCGTGAGCTATGAGTATCGCACGAAACCGGGTAATGTGCTCGGCACACGCGTCTACGACATCTTCCTGATGATCAACGGTTGCGTAGGTTGCATCCTGCTTGGTGTGGCCGTGTCGATGTTCTTCTTCGGAGCTGAGTTTACCGTGACACGCGGCAACATGCTCGATTCGGCCAGCCCTGTCATCTCACGTTGGGCCGACAGCCACGGTTTCGAGGCTATCTTCAACTGGCAGAATCTCGTGCTCGGCGTGGCTGTGCTCTTCCTCGCCCGTATGCAGGCTGCCCTCTACATGATGAACAACATCACCGACGATCCCGACTTCTTCCAGGCTCTCAAGAAGAAAGCCTTCATCAACGGCGGCATCTTCGTGGTGTTCTTCCTTTGGTTTCTCGCCATGGTGTTCACCACCACCGGCTATACTGTGACCGACAACCCCAATTACACCGTTACGGCTGTTGAGACTCCCTTCAAGTACTTCCACAACCTCGTGGATCTCTGGTGGAATGCCGTCACTCTCGTAGTGGGCGTGGTGTTGGTGCTTTACGGTCTGCTCAGATCTGTGCTGACACCCCACTTCACAAAGGGTATCTGGTTTACCGGTATCGGCACATTCCTTGCCGTAGTGGCTCTCTTCTGGATTGCAGGTTTCGGCGACACAGCGTTCTATCCTTCGCTTCTCGACCCGGCCTCGTCGCTCACTATCCGCAACGCCTCCTCTTCGGAGTTTACGCTCACAGCAATGAGCTATGTTTCGATTCTCGTGCCATTCGTCGTAGGCTACATCGCTTACGTATGGTATGCCATGGATCGCAAGAAGCTGACTCCGGCAGAAATCACTACTACCGACCATAAGTATTGATAACGATCTGATTACGGGCCATATCTTCCTGGTTTCGCGGAAGATATGGCCCGTAATTCTGTAGTTCTATCTATTAATTTCAAGACATGACAGATCTCACACAGACTGAATCAAACAACAACTCCAGTTATTTTGCCCTCTTCTCTACCTTCTTCAAGATCGGGCTTTTCACCTTCGGTGGCGGCTGGGCCATGATTTCGATTATCGAACGGGAGATTGTGGATAAGCATCACTGGATAGAGCGCGACGATTTTCTCGACCTGTTGGCCATATCGCAGTCGCTCCCTGGCATTCTCGCGGTGAACATCGCGACAGCCGTGGGCGATAAGATTCGTGGCGGGAAAGGAAGTATCGTGGCTTCATTGGGCACTATTCTACCCTCTTTCCTGATCATCTTGGCTATCGCCATTTTCCTGACGCCCGATATGATCAAGAATAATAAGGTGATTTCTTCGATCTTCATGGGCATACGTCCTTGCGTCGTGGCTCTCATCATCGCGCCGGTGATCACTTCGGCCAAGGCTGCGAAGCTTCAGTGGAAAACTGTCTGGATTCCCTTCGTGGTGGCTCTGATGATCTCGCTCGACCTTGGATTTGTATCCAATCCTATTCTTTACATTCTTCTCGGCGGCGGGTTCGGCTTCCTCTTCTGGTATCTCGCCACCCATGGCCGACGCACCAAAAACTCCTAATCTCTGTAAGCTATGAATATTTATTGGCAATTAATCTGGGCCTATATTAAGATAGGTATCTTCGGATTCGGTGGCGGCTACGCCATGCTCTCGCTCGTGGAGAAGGCGGTGGTGTCGCCAGGTTGGATTTCCGAGACGATGTTTACCGACATCGTGGCTATCTCACAGATGACACCGGGCCCGATCGGTATCAACTCCGCAACGTATATCGGCTTCGTGGCTCCGGGGAGTGTAGATCCTGCATTGCAAGGCGTAGGCTGGGGGCTGCTCGGCTCCGTGCTCGCCACGCTTGCCGTAGTTGTGCCGAGCTTCCTGTTGGTGCTCTACAGTTCACATTTCATTCGCCGTCACAGCGAGAGTGGCGCCATCAAGGCTATCTTCTCGGGGCTGCGTCCTGTAGTGGTAGGTTTGATCGCGTCGGCTGCTATCATGCTTATGAATGCGGCCAACTTCAACCCTAACGG
>CAZGJH010000139.1:0-6645 GCA_964525735.1 uncultured Sangeribacter sp. | reverse complement strand
GTGAAATCCGCGGCACCCGTATTTTCGGCCCCGTCGCCCGTGAGCTCCGCAACACTAACATGAAGATTGTTTCGCTCGCGCCCGAGGTGCTTTAATGTCTTAAAATTTTAAAGAAATGGCAAAATTCCATATAAAGAAGGGTGACATGGTCTATGTCAATGCCGGAGATGACAAAGGCAAAACCGGCCGTGTCCTCGAAGTGCTCGTTAAAAAGGAGCGTGCGCTTGTGGAGGGTATCAATATTGTCTCCAAGAGCATGAAGCCCAATGCTAAGTATCCCCAGGGTGGTATAGTTAAGATTGAGGCTCCCGTTCACATCTCGAATCTGAATGTGATCGATCCCAAGACAGGCAAACCCACCCGTATCGGCCGTCGTCGCGACGAAGCCGGCAAACTGGTACGTTATTCTAAGAAATCAGGAGAGGAGATTAAGTAATGAGCGAAACAACACTTGGTAAAGACTATAAGGAAAGAATAGCTCCCGAGCTTCAGAAGGAGTTCAACTATTCATCATCCATGCAGGTGCCCCGCCTTGAGAAAATCGTGATCAACCAGGGTCTGGGAGCAGCCACTCAGGATAAGAAACTCATCGAGACTGCAATCAACGAGCTCACCGCCATCACAGGCCAGAAAGCCGTGCCGACTCTCTCGAAGAAAGATATCTCAAACTTCAAGCTCCGTAAGAAAATGCCTATCGGCGCAATGGTGACTCTCCGTCGTGAGAAGATGTATGAGTTCCTGGAGCGTCTCGTGAAAGTTGCGCTTCCCCGTATCCGTGACTTCAAGGGCATCAACTCCAAGCTTGACGGCCGTGGCAACTATACCCTCGGCATCCAGGAGCAGATTATCTTCCCTGAGATCAACATCGACAATGTGCCGAAACTCCAGGGTATGAACATCACCTTCGTGACTTCAGCCCCGACAGATGAAGAAGGCCTTGCACTTCTGAAAAAATTCGGTCTTCCCTTCAAACACGAAAAATAATTAGCTATGGCAAAAGAATCAATGAAAGCCCGCGAGGTGAAGCGCCAGAAGCTGGTTGAGAAATATGCAGAGAAGAAAGCGGCCCTTAAGAAAGCAGCCTTGGCAGATGCCGACGGCAATATTGATTATGAGGCGCTTACAAAACTTCAGAAGCTTCCGAAGAATGCTTCCAAAGTGCGTCTTCACAACCGTTGCGTGATCACCGGTCGCCCTAAAGGATATATGCGTCAGTTCGGCATTTCCAGGATCCAGTTCCGTGAAATGGCCTCTGCCGGATTAATTCCCGGTGTAAAGAAAGCGAGCTGGTGACAATAAACCGCAATACATATACGTTATAAGAATTGGTGGCCTCTCCGGATGCAGAAAAGAATCCGGGGAAGCCTCCAATCATTGTCACGTTCAAAGCCGGAGGGCTTTGAGACATCATGAGAAAAGAAGTGAAAATTAAATATTGTTCGGAAAATCTGAATCAATTTAACAATCAAAACAATGACTGATCCAATCGCAGATTATTTGACGAGATTGAGAAACGCCATCCATGCGGGCCACCGCGTGGTGGAGATTCCCTCATCAAAGATGAAAAAGGAGATCACCAAAATCCTTTTCGAACAGGGATACATACTCAACTACAAGTTTGTTGAGGGTCCCACTCCTTCGGGCACAATCAAGATCGCCCTCAAGTACGATCCGGTCGACAAGGTGAGCGCCATCAAGAACCTTCACCGTGTGTCGCGTCCGGGTCTTCGTCAGTATACGGGCTATAAGGATATGCCCCGTGTGCTCAACGGCCTGGGTATCGCCATCCTCAGCACGAGCTACGGCGTGATGACCAACAAAGAGGCTAAAGATCGCAAGATCGGCGGCGAGGTATTGTGTTATGTTTATTAATAAAGGAGGTATTCGAAATGTCAAGAATTGGTAAAGCACCCATTGAGATACCTGCCGGCGTAACCGTACAGGTAAAAGACAATGTCGTAACCGTGAAAGGCCCCAAGGGTGAGCTTTCACAGGAGATCAATCCCGTCATTACAGTAGAGCAGGAGGGCAACCATCTTGTTCTCAAGCGCCCCGACGACGAGCGCGAGAGCCGCGCAATGCATGGCCTCTATCGTGCTTTGATCCACAACATGGTGGTCGGAGTGTCTGCAGGCTATAAGAAAGAGATGGAACTTGTAGGTGTGGGCTATCGTGCCAACGCCACAAACAACGTATTGGAACTTTCGTTGGGCTTCTCACACGCTATCTATATCAAGCTTCCTAAGGAGGTTTCGGTCGAGGCCAAGACAGAGCGTAACAAGAACCCGCTTATCATCCTGGAGAGCGCCGACAAGCAGCTTCTCGGCCAGGTATGTGCGAAAATCCGCTCCCTCCGCAAGCCTGAGCCTTACAAGGGCAAAGGTATTAAGTTTGTTGGTGAGATTATCCGTCGTAAGAGCGGCAAGTCGGCCAACGCTAAATAATTAAACCACTAAGGAAGACTATGGTATCCAAGATAGCAAGAAGAAACAAGATCAAGACCCGTATCCGCGGTAAGATCTCCGGAACAGCCCAGCGTCCCCGCATGAGCGTGTTCCGCAGCAACAAGGGAATCTATGTTCAGCTTATCGACGATCTTGCAGGCCGCACACTCGCAGCCGCATCGTCGAAAGGCCTCGAGGGGGGCACGAAGACTGAGGTCGCTGCCCGTGTAGGCGCTGAAATCGCAAAGAAGGCTTTGGAGAATGGCATCACTACCGTCGTTTTCGACCGTAACGGCTATCTCTTCCACGGCAGAGTAAAATCATTGGCCGACGCAGCCCGCGAGGCCGGTCTTAAATTCTAATCGAAGATCATGGCAAAAAGAAATAATAGAGTAAAATCTACTAATGATTTGGAACTGAAAGACCGTCTCGTGGCCATCAACCGTGTCACCAAGGTGACAAAGGGTGGCCGTGCTTTCAGCTTTGCCGCTATCGTCGTTGTCGGCAATGAGGACGGTGTGATCGGATGGGGCCTCGGCAAAGCCAACGAGGTGACAGCCGCTATCGCAAAAGCTGTTGAGACAGCTAAGAAGAACCTTATCAAGGTTCCTGTACACAAGGGTACGATTCCTCACGAGCAGAGCGCCAAGTTCGGCGGCTCACGCATCTTCCTCAAGCCCGCTTCCGAGGGTACCGGCGTAAAGGCCGGCGGCGCTATGCGTGCTGTGCTTGAGAGTGTAGGCATCACCGACATCCTTGCAAAGAGCAAGGGCTCGTCTAACCCCCATAACCTCGTAAAGGCTACTATCGCTGCTCTCGATGAGCTCCGCAGCCCCGCCCAGGTGGCTCAGAACCGCGGTATCGCTGTCGAGAAAGTGTTTAACGGCAAATAAGAAGAGCAAAAATGGCACAGATAGCAATCAAGCAAATTAAAAGCCGCATCAATTGCCCGGCAGTGCAGAAGCGTACACTCGACGCTCTCGGACTGAAAAAGATGAACCACACCGTAGTGCACGAGGATTGCCCCTCGATCCGTGGTATGGTGAAGGCTGTTCATCATCTTGTAGAAGTCACAAACATCTAATCTGATTAGCAACAAATGGAACTTCATAATCTTAAACCTGCTCCCGGCAGTAACAAGAAAAATAAAAGAATAGGTCGTGGTCCCGGTTCGGGCTACGGCGGCACTTCAACCCGTGGCCACAAGGGCGCAAAGTCTCGCTCTGGCTACAGCCACAAAGTGGGTTTTGAGGGTGGTCAGATGCCTCTTCAGCGTCGTGTACCGAAATTCGGCTTCAAGAACATCAACCGCGTCGAATACAAGGCTATCAACCTCGACGCTCTCGAAGCTCTGGCAGCCGCCCAGAACCTCACCAAGATTACGGTTTCCGATCTCCGTGCAGCTGGTCTCGTCCCCAAGAAGGTCTTGGTAAAGATCCTTGGCAATGGCGCAGTGACTCGTGCAATCGAGGTACACGCCGACGCTTTCTCCAAGAAAGCAGAAGAGGCAATCACAGCAGCAGGTGGAACCGTTAGCAAAAATTAATTAAAATGGGATTTACACAGACAGTCAAGAATATCTGGAGTGTGGAAGATCTCCGCAAGAGAATCGGCATCACGCTGCTTCTCGTGGTGATCTACCGCTTCGGATGCTATGTGGTGTTGCCGGGTATTGATCCCGACGCCCTTATGGCGCTGAAGAACTTCACCTCCGACGGCCTGATGCAGCTTCTCGATATGTTCTCGGGCGGCGCATTCTCTCAGGCCTCGATCTTTGCCTTGGGCATCATGCCCTACATCACGGCATCGATCGTGATCCAGCTTCTCGGAATGGTCTTGCCGGCTTTCCAGAAGATGCAGCGTGAGGGTGAGAGCGGACGTATGAAACTCAATCAATACACCCGCTATCTTACAGTGCTCATTCTCATTCTCCAGGGCCCGGCCTATCTGATGAACCTCCAGTATCAGGTTCGTGCGGCAGGCGGCTATGTGGAGATGGGCTTCTGGACCATCGTCTTCATGACAATCGTCCTGGCAGCCGGCTCCATGTTTATCATGTGGCTCGGCGAGAGAATCGATCAGAAGGGCATCGGCAACGGTATCTCCTTCATCATCCTTATCGGTATCATGGCACGTTTCCCCGAGGCCGTAATCCAGGAATTCACTGGCCGACTGATGAACTCGGCAGGTGGTGGCTTGGTGATCTTCCTCGTAGAGCTCATCATCCTCGTGGCGGTAATCGCCGGAGCTGTGCTCCTCGTGCAGGGTACACGTAAGGTGCCTGTGCAGTATGCAAAGCGTATTCAGGGCAACAAGCAGTATGGCGGTGCCCGTCAGTACATCCCTCTGAAAGTGAACGCAGCCGGTGTCATGCCGATCATCTTCGCCCAGGCGATCATGTTTATCCCTGTGACACTCGCAGGCTTCTCTACAGAGCATACCGGCTTCTTCGGAGCTCTTACCGACCTTTATGGTTTCTGGTATAATCTGGTGTACTTCATACTGATTGTAGCTTTCACCTACTTCTACACAGCTATCACAGTGCGTCCGCAGCAGATGGCAGAAGATATGAAGCGCAACAATGGCTTCATCCCCGGCATCAAGCCTGGAAAACCGACCGTCGACTATCTCGACTCAATCATGTCGCGTATCACGCTCCCCGGTTCGATTTTCCTCGGCATCGTCGCTATCCTTCCCGCCATCGCCCATGTCTGCGGCCTCAACCGTCAGTTTGCTGCCTTCTTCGGAGGCACATCGCTTCTGATTATGGTAGGTGTGATTCTCGACACTTTGAGAATTGTAGAAGGTCATCTTTTGATGCGTCACTATGACGGCCTTATGAAAGACGGCCGCATCAAGGGTCGCACCACAGGACAAGGAGCTTTTTAACTATAAGTCAGGTTCAGAATAAGAATGATTTATATCAAGACAGCCGAAGAGATTGAAAAGATGCGTGCAGCCTGCGATCTTGTGAGCCGCACGCTGGGCGAGGTAGCCAAATGGGTTGCACCAGGAGTCACTACCCGCCGTCTCGATAACATAGCAAGAGAGTTTATCCTCGACAACGGGGGTAAACCCGCTTGCCTCGGTTATCATGGTTTCCCCGGGACATTGTGTATCGAGGTCAATGAGACAGTAGTGCACGGTTTCCCTTCGGGCTACGAGCTCCGAGAGGGGGATATCGTCGGTACAGACTGTGTGGCAGAGCTCAACGGTTTCAATGGCGACAGCTGCTATACATTTGCGGTAGGGGAGATCGACGAGAAAGTCGCCCGACTGCTCAAAGTGACGAAAGAATCGCTTTACAAAGGTATAGAGGCCGCCAAGGCCGGCAAGAGGATCGGCGACATTTCAAATGCCGTGCAGACCTATTGCGAGCGCAACGGCTACAGTGTGGTAAGAGAGATGTGTGGACATGGCATCGGAAAGAGCATGCATGAAGATCCCGAGGTGCCCAACTTCGGACGCCGAGGAATAGGCCCTGTATTGAAGCCGGGAATGTGTATCGCCATCGAGCCGATGATCAATCTCGGAAGCAAGAATACGGTGATCGAGCCCAACGGATGGGAGTGTCGTACACGCGACCGCAAACCCTCGGCCCATTACGAACACACCATCGTGATACGGCCCGAACGCCCCGAGATACTCACTACTTTCTCCTACATCGAAGAGGCCCTCGGCCTCAATAAGCAACCAGAAGGGGAGAGCCCGGCTGAAAACGTTGAAATAATCAAATAAAAACTGACAATCATACTTATGGCTAAACAAGCTGCAATCGAACAAGACGGAGTGATTCTCGAAGCTTTGAGCAACGCGATGTTCAAGGTGGAACTCGAGAACGGGCATGAGATCACGGCCCATATCTCGGGAAAGATGAGAATGCACTATATCAAGATACTTCCCGGCGACAAGGTGAGGGTAGAGATGAGCCCCTACGATTTGAGCAAGGGTCGTATCGCTTTCAGATACAAATAAAAAAGCAACACCATAATGAAAGTAAGAGCATCCGTAAAAAAGCGCACCGCCGATAGCAAGATCGTGCGTCGCAAAGGAAGATTATACGTAATCAACAAAAAGAACCCCAAATTTAAACAGCGTCAAGGATAATAATCCTGGCATAATAATTGTAGAACAATCATATGGCAGTAAGAATTGTCGGCGTTGATTTGCCGCAAAACAAAAGAGGAGAGATTGCCTTGAC
>CAZGJH010000138.1:2830-6720 GCA_964525735.1 uncultured Sangeribacter sp. | reverse complement strand
CCGTAGGCCATGTCGTCCTTGCTCGAAGCCTTCGTTGTGAAAGGAGCGGGGGTGCCTTCGGGATGTGTGAGCTCCAACGCGCCATACACCTCATCTGTAGAGATATGGTAAAAGAGCTTACCCTCGTATTTCTCGGGGAGCGACTCCCAATATTCCTTGGCAGCCTGGAGAAGCGCGAGCGTACCCATCACGTTTGTGCGGGCGAATGTGAAGGGATCCTTGATGGAGCGATCCACATGGCTCTCGGCAGCGAGATGTATCACGCCGTCGATCTTATACTCCTTCACGATACGGCGCATCTCGTCGAGATCGGCGATGTCAGCCTTCACGAACGTATAATTCGGCTTATCCTCCACATCCTTCAGATTAGCCAAATTACCCGCATAAGTCAGCTTATCCAAATTAACGATATGATACTCAGGGTATTTATTGACAAAAAGCCTTACGACGTGCGAGCCAATAAACCCAGCCCCGCCAGTGATCAATATATTACGCTTCATTTTCTTTCAGATTTTTAATACAAGTTTTAAGAGAGTCTGTCCAATAAGGAACGTTTTTGCCAAACGTTTTCTTATACTTAGTCTTGTCAAGCACTGAATAAGAGGGTCTTACAACCTTGCTTGGAAATTCGTCGGAATGACAAGGCTGGATGTCGCAAGACGAATTGCCAGCTATCTCGGCAATCATCTTCGTGAAATCATACCAGGAGCAAACTCCCTCATTCGAGAAATGATATACACCCTCATTGCCGGCCGCCTTACCATTCTCGATGATATCTACAAGAGCCTCAGCGAGATCGCGAGCATACGTCGGAGTGCCACACTGGTCGAACACCACCTTCAGCTCCGGCTTCGTGGCCGTGAGATTGAGCATCGTCTTCACGAAATTCTTACCATACTCCGAATAGAGCCACGCCGTGCGGAAAATCAGAGCCTTGGCCCCGCTCTCCTTGATAGCCTCCTCGCCATGCAGCTTCGTCAGACCATACACGCCGGTAGGATTAGCCGGCTCATCCTCATCGCGCGGAGTGTTGCCGGCCGAACCGCCGAACACATAATCGGTAGACACGTGCAGGAGCGTCGCGTCGTTCTCGCGGGCTGCTTCGGCGAGATTGCGCACGGCTCCGGCGTTGAGCAGCTCAGCGAAGTCGACATCATCTTCAGCCTTTTCCACATTGGTGTAGGCCGCACAGTTTACGATCACCTTCACATCGTTATCCTTCACCATCTTACGCACAGCTTCGGCGTCGGTGATGTCGAGTTCGGCCACATCGGTGAAGATGTAGCGGTTGCCTTCAGAGCCCGTCGCGGCAACGACATCCCTGATGCTGTTGCCCAACTGGCCGTTGGCACCTGTCACAAGTATATTCATATCTGTCTAAAAAATTTATTTAATTGTCTATATTGAGTTTATCTTGGCGAGCAGGTCGTAGCGCAGGTCGGAGAAGAGCGCGCGCAAGGGGGATACGATCGGCTTGAACTCCTCACGGTCCTGAGGAGCGTAGACGCGCAGGGCGGCGGCGTCGCACGACACCTCCAAGTTCGTGCCGAAGGCCAAAGGCTCGCCGTCGATATGCACGGGCCCCGACTTGAGGCGCGTGATCGTGACGTCGCTCACCTTGAAGGAGTCGATCCTCGCGTTGCGGTCGATGTAGCCCGTCATCAGGTCCATGCCCATCTTCACAGTCGAGAGGGGCGACCCGTCGTGAATCACTACCAAGTCGAGCAGACCGTCAGAGAGTTCGGCCGCCGGGGCGATGTAGGCGTTGTTGCCATACTGCGAGGCGTTGCACACCGCTATCAGGAAGGCTCGCTCCGTGAGCACCTTCCCCCCTACCGAAATAGCATACGGCTGGGGCTGATATTGAAGAAATTCCTGAAGCACACTGCGCACGTAAGATATGCGCCCGCGCCTCTTGCCGAGGGCAAACTTCTCGCTCACGGCCGCGTCGAAACCCACGCCAAATGTGCAATAGAACGGCAGACCGTTGGCCACGCCACGGTCGCAAATCTCCACGTTGCCGTCGGCTATCACCTTGAAGGCCTCGCCGGCGTCTTGCGGTATGCCGAGCGAGCGGGCCAGGCCGTTGCCCGAGCCCAAGGGTATGATGCCCAGGGCCGTCTGGGAATGTGAGAGGGCGGAGGCGATCTCGTTGACCGTCCCGTCGCCTCCGGCGGCTATCACCATGTCGAGCCCGTCGGCCACAGCCTTGCGCGTGAGCTCGGCCGCATGCCCTGGCCCCTCTGTGAGGCATGTTGTCACTTCTATCCCCGCAGGGGCAAGGCGCGAGGCGGCCAAGTCGGCCAATCCGCGCTTCGAACGTGTCCCCGACACGGGATTCACCACTAATAAAGCTTGTTGTTGAGCCATATAAGGTATTTACCGTTTGAAAATGGTGCGTAAAGTTACAAAAAATTTGTGAGAAATGAATAAAAACCTTAAATTTGCATCACAAACAATGCGAGGCCCTGAAGGGGGCGTGCCATGTCGCGCCTTTTCTGAGGGTAATCGCCAGCTAAAAACGACCTACAAGTGAAGATTCATCGCGAAGGGACGAATATACTCATTCTGCTCCCGATAGTATTCACAGCGCTCAATATTCCGGTGTGGCTCTTCCTGCCCCCGGTGGTGCTCCCCGTAATATTCACCACGCTCTCCGTCGTGGTGTATCTCTTCGTGTTCAATTTTTTCCGCTGCCCCAAGCGAAAATACCGGGGCGAGCGGCGCGGCATGGTGGTGAGCTCTGTCGACGGCAAGGTGGTGGCCATCGAGAAGGTCTACGAAGGAGAGTATCTCAAGAGCGAGGCCATCATGCTCTCGGTGTTCATGTCGCCGCTCAACGTGCATGCCAACTGGTATCCCGTCGACGGCACGGTAGAATATGTGCGCCATCACCGCGGGCGCTTCCTCTCGGCCTATCTCCCGAAGGCCAGCACGGAGAATGAGCGAAGCACGATCGGCATCGAGACCGTAGGCCGACGCATCACAGTGCGCCAGATTGCCGGAGCCATGGCCCGACGCATCGTAACCTACGCGCGCCGGGGCGACCATGCCGATATCGACGATCATCTCGGCTTTATCAAATTCGGCTCGCGGGTAGACCTCTATCTCCCCGTGGATGCTGAAATACTGGTGGAAATGAAACAAATCGTGCGTGGAGGCGTTACACCTGTAGCACGCCTCTAAACACTAATGTATATGATCAGACGCAACATACCGAATTGCATCACCTGCATCAACATCCTCGCAGGTGTC
This sequence comes from uncultured Sangeribacter sp., assembly GCA_964525735.1. Lineage (GTDB taxonomy): Bacteria > Bacteroidota > Bacteroidia > Bacteroidales > Muribaculaceae > Lepagella. The sequence continues at coordinate 3,465 of CAZGJH010000138.1, read as the reverse complement.
TTGGCAATTGTCTGCGGTGCGCGTGGCACCGAACCCCTCTGGGGACTCCAGGCCTATCAATGGGCTTTCATTTTCATAGCGATTGGCGCCGTGGCCGATTTCTTCGACGGCTTCGCGGCGCGCGCCCTCCACGCATATTCGGAGCTCGGCAAGGAGCTCGACTCGCTCTGCGACCTCGTCACTTTCGGCGTGGCCCCGGGCATCATCATCTTCACTCTGCTCCACGAAGGGGGCGTAGATCCCTGGGCTGCCTGGGGAGCCCTCCTGATACCTGTGGCCGGGGCCGTGCGCCTCGCCCGTTTCAATATCGACACGCGGCAGACCACCGTCTTCATCGGCCTCCCCATTCCGGCCAACGCCATCTTCTGGATCGGTTTTGGCGCGTTATTTGCTCAGAAAGGGGCAGAGATACTCTCCGTATGGTATTGTTTCCTGCCGCTGCTCCTCGTGGAGTGCTGGCTGATGAACTCCCCCGTGCGGATGTTCTCTCTCAAAATCAAGGGCTTCAGCTTCGCCACGCATTGGCCTCAGATAGCCATGGCCGTGGCGGCCGTGCTCTCAGTAGTATTCTTAGGCGTTTCGGGCCTCTTCTGGTTCGTGATCTTCTACATCGGCCTCTCCCTGGCCCTCCGCCC
>CAZGJH010000138.1:0-2730 GCA_964525735.1 uncultured Sangeribacter sp. | reverse complement strand
CGGGCCTCTTCTGGTTCGTGATCTTCTACATCGGCCTCTCCCTGGCCCTCCGCCCTACGGCTTAAAGCTGACTGGGAAGAGGCGCGCCCTCGCGCCTCCGCGCCTCTGAACTAACTTAAAAACCAAATTATTATGGGAATAGCAATCGTCATAATCATACTCATCATCCTCTGCTGGCCTATGATCTCGAAATGGATGCAAGGCTTCCTTGCACGCCGCACAGAAGATTATCTCCGCAAGGCCACCGGCATGCCCCCGCGCCCCGGTTCGCGCGAGGCAAAACGCCAGGCCCGCCAGCAGCAACAGCAGCCCCGCACATCACGCAGCCGCTACTACAACTCTCACCAGCCCCTCATCCCGAAGGAATATGCTGAAGATGTGGAGTTTGTGGAGACAGTAAGTTACTCGCAAACCACCACCATCGGAGTCGAAACCGCCCGCTCATCTTCGCGCACCGTCTACCACGAGAGCCAGGTTTCCGATGTGGAGTGGGTTGAAATCAAAAGCAAAAGAAGCTGACACAATGGCCTCTAAGACTCTCTTTGTAAGCGACCTCGACGGCACCCTCCTCGGTGCCGACTCGCGCCTCTCCCCCACGACGATAGCCCTGCTCAATGAGGCCATCGCGCGCGGGGCACTTTTTTCTGTGGCCACAGCCCGCACACCCTCCACCGTGGCCGGACTGATGCGCGACGTCCGCACCACCCTACCTTATATAGTAATGACAGGGAGCGCGATGTGGGATCCCGCCACGTCGGCTTATTCCGATATCGTCACCCTTCCGCCGGATGTAGCCGAGAGGGTGGTAGAGGTGTTTCATCGCCACGAGCTCCCGGTGTTTATCTACACGCTGAGCCGCGATGTGATCGACATCTATCATTACGGGCCGCTCAGCGAGACGGAGCGCAAGTTTATCGCCGAGCGCGACGACTCCCCCGCGAAGCGTTTCCACATACCCCCGGGCGGCACGTCGGAGCTGCCTCACCCTCTGCTCGACACTGTGCTCTTCTACGCCATGCAACCCTCGGCGCAGACCGCCGCGGCCTACCATGACATCTGCCGCATCCCTGGCACCAACCCTATCTATTATCACGATATGTATGGCCCCGACCTCGGCATCCTGGAAGTGTTCTCCGCCGATTCGTCGAAGGCCAACGCCCTGCGCCGCCTCAAGGAGCGCGTGGGAGCCGACCGAGTAGTGGTGTTCGGCGACAATATCAACGACCTCCCGATGATGCGCGAGGCCGACGTGGCTGTGGCCGTAGAGAATGCCGTGGAGGAGGTGAAACAGGCCGCCGACGTAGTGATCGGCCCTAACACGGCCGACTCCGTAGCACGCTATATCCTACAACAAATTTAGAAAAATGGGTCTTTACGAACGCCAACGCACCGGCAAACTGATCTTTCTCGCCATATCGCTCATAGCGATCGTGGCGTTTCTGCTCGTGAGCAACAACCTCGTCAAGGAGCTCGCTCAGCAGGAGCGCGAACGCATGAACATCTGGGCGAGCGCCACGGAGAGGCTCGCGAAGTCGAACGTCGACAGCGACTTCGAGTTCCTGCTCGCCATCATCAGCCAGAACAATTCGATACCGGTGCTCGTGGCCGATTCGGCCTACAATATCCTCGATTTCCGTAATTTCCGTCTCCCTGAGAAGGTGGAGGGTGAGATACAGACCTACGAGGAGCTCTCGCCCAAGAATCAGAAGTATCTCTCGGAGCGTCTCCGCAAGGCCGGCAACGGTCGGCCCCTGCGTCAATTGGCCGACACCGACCCCCACTTCATCCGCGTAGAGATCTATTACAACGCTTACCAATATATATATTACGAAGACTCTATCCTGCTCAAGCGCCTGAGCTTCTATCCCTACGTGCAGCTCGCGGTGATGATCATCCTGATAATCATCATCTATTCGGCCGTGGTGTATACGAAGAAGGCGGAGCAAAACCGTGTCTGGGCCGGCCTTTCGAAGGAGACTGCCCATCAGTTAGGCACGCCCATCTCGTCGCTCATGGCCTGGAACGAGTATCTCGTGGCGTGCGACGTGGCTCCGGAGGTGACACAGGAGATCGACAAGGACGTGCATCGCCTCTCCACCATCGCCGAACGATTCTCGAAAATCGGCTCTATACCTGAGCTGCATCTCGAATACCTCAACGAAACCATCGGGCAGAGCCTCCAATATATGGGTAGCCGCATCTCGGGCAAGGTGAAGATCAACATGGAGTTTTCGGAAGACGACCATGGCGTGATGCTCTCGAAATCGCTCTTCGAGTGGGTGATGGAGAATCTCACGAAGAATGCCGTCGACGCCATGGGCGGAGAGGGCACGATCACGATCACCACGGGTGCAGAGAAAGATAAGGTGTGGATCGAGATCCACGACACCGGCAAAGGCATAGCCCGCAAGAATTTCAAAAACGTATTCTCCCCCGGCTTCACCACCAAGAAACGCGGCTGGGGCCTGGGCCTCACGCTCGTGAAGCGCATCGTAGAGGAATATCACGGCGGCCGCATCTACGTGAAAGACTCCGAGCTCGGCAAAGGCACCACCTTCCGCATAGAGCTCCCCCAAGCCTAACTGACTGGGAAGAGGCGCGCCCCGTATGGTAGGGACATGCCCCGTCTGGTAGGGACGCGATTCTTCGCGTCCACCGAGTCGAGTGCCCTCAATGTTAATAATTGTTAAAACTCCCTCAAATGTTTAGCAACCGTCCAAATCTCTATTT
>CAZGJH010000137.1:0-6770 GCA_964525735.1 uncultured Sangeribacter sp. | reverse complement strand
GTTCGAGCCAGTCGATGCTCTCGGCGTCGAGGTGGTTGGTGGGCTCGTCGAGCAGAAGCACGTCGGGCTGCTGAAGGAGAAGGCGGCAGAGGGCCACACGGCGACGTTCGCCTCCGGAGAGCACTGCAATCTTCTTGTCATCGGGAGGGCAGCGCAGAGCGTCCATGGCGCGCTCCAGCTTATTGTCGATGTTCCAGGCGTCGCATGCGTCGAGCTTATCCTGAAGCTCAGCCTGGCGATTGATGAGCTGATCCATCTTGTCGGGGTTTTCGAGCACTTCAGGATCGGCGAAGGCATTGTTTACCTCGTCATACTCCCGCAGGAGATCCATCACGGGCTGCACACCCTCCTGCACCACTTCCTTCACCGTCTTCTCCGGGTCGAGCTTCGGATCCTGCTCAAGATAGCCTACGGAGTAGCCGGGCGAGAACACCACGTTGCCCTGATAGCTCTTGTCGATGCCTGCTATAATCTTGAGAAGGGTCGACTTTCCCGAGCCGTTAAGACCGATGATACCGATCTTGGCGCCATAGAAGAAAGAGAGGTAGATATCCTTGAGAATCTGTCGCTGAGGGGGTATGATCTTGCTCACACCCACCATTGAGAAAATTATCTTTTTATCGTCTGCCATATCTTATTTTACTGCTTTTAACGCGATCTTTACTGCAATTTAACGAGGTCTTATTTTACTGCTTTTACGCGATAGTCGCATGACACTTTGCCTTTGGCGATATTGTTGAGCTTCGTGCGGATCATCTGCTTGCGAATAGGGGAGACGCGGTCTGTGTAGACCGTGCCCAACAGATGGTCGAATTCATGCTGAATTATGCGCGAGGCGAAGCCTGTGAATTCCTTCTCATGCTCCTCGAAATTCTCGTCGAGCCAGTTGAGGCGCACGTGCTCCACACGCTTCACCGGCTCCGAAAGACCGGGCAGCGAGAGGCAACCCTCTTCGCGGGTTACGGGAGCCACATCCTCTATCACCTCCAGATCGGGGTTGATGAGAGTGAGCTTGAGATCCTTGCACTCCGGGAAACGGTCGGCGAGCACAGAGCCGTCGATCACGATCAGCGAGATAGATTTACCAATCTGAGGCGCTGCGAGGCCCACGCCGTCGGAGTTGTACATCGTCTCATACATGTCGGCGATGAGCTTCTGCAGCTCGGGATAGTCTTTTTCGATATCCTCGGTTTCTTCTCTGAGCACGGGCTGGCCGTAGAGATATATCGGTAGTTTCATTATGATTTTTGTGTGTTTTGTTTGTCTTGTTTTAGAAAAGGCGCGAGACCATCAGAGGCCATCAGTCGAAGATGCCTTCAGTCACCTCCTCTTCCTCGTGCGTTTCGCCGCCTGAGTAGAATTCGCCGCCGCAGGCGTTGAAGTCTTCGGGGAATTCAAACTTGGCATCCTGAGAGTAGGGGAGTTTCTTATCGGCATACACCTTCTGCATGTAATAGCCGTAGATCGGGAGCGCAGCGCGTGCGCCCTGGCCGAGAGCCATCGTGTTGAAGTGGATGTAACGCTCCTCGCCGCCTACCCATACGCCCGTCACAAGGTCGGGCGTGAAGCCCATAAACCAAGAGTCGGAGTTGGAGTTGGTAGTTCCGGTCTTGCCGCCCATTTGCGCCGTGATGCCGAAGCGGCTGCGCAGACTGGCTGCAGTGCCGCTGTCTACCACATTCATCAGCATAGAGAGAATCTTGTAGTAGGCCGCTTCGCTCGTCACCTCGCTGCGGTGAGGCGTCGCGCTGTAGATGAGGTTGCCCTGGTTGTCTTCGATGCGGGTCACGAACACGGGGTCGACACGCAATCCTTTGTTGGCGAAGGTGGTGTAAGCGGCCACCATCTCACGCACAGGCACGTCTACCGTGCCGAGAGCGAGCGGGAGAGTGGCGTCGATATGCCCAGTCACGCCAAACATACGCATCTTGTTGGCCAGGTTTTTCGCACCGAGCTCATACACGAGTCGGGCCGAAATCCAGTTGTTGGAGTTGGTCAGGGCCCAGCGGAGATCTACCATCTCTCCCACACGCGCGCTGCCCGAGTTGCGGGGCGACCAGTTGCCAAACGTAGGCTGAGTGTTCGAGAACATCGAGCAAGGGGTGAAATCCTGCTCCATGGCGAGGGTGTAGAGGAAGGGCTTGGCCGTAGAACCGATCTGGCGCTTTCCGCGCGACACCATGTCATATTGGAAATAGTTGAAGTCGGGGCCGCCCACGTAAGCCTTCACATAGCCGTTGTGAGGATCCATGCTCATAAGGCCTGTGCGGAGAATCGACTTCATGTAGAGAAGCGAGTCGTAGGGGGTCATCGTCACGGTCTTCGAGCCGGGGCGAATCTTGCCGTTCTCCTTCACGTAGGTGAATATATCCATCTGGTAAGGCTTGTGGAAGGTCTTCTCGATCTCCTCGGCAGGTACGCCGGCGTTCTTGAATACGCGCCAGCGTTCGGTCTGCTTCATGGCGTTCTTGATGAGGTTCATCACGCCGTTACGGCTGAGCTCGTCGGAGTTGGTGGTGTAGGGGCCGGTGGGCTGACCCTGTTTCTCCTTGAAGAAAGCGGGTTGGAGAGTGCCTCCAAGATGCTCGTTTACAGCCTCTTCGGCATATTGCTGCATACGCACGTCGATTGTGGTGTAGATGCGCAGGCCGTCGGTGTAGATATTGTAGTACGTTCCGTCGGGCTTCGGGTTTTTCAGAATCCAGCCATACATCGGATTCTCCTCCCACTGGGTGGAGTCGGTGTTATACTGCCCCATGGCCAGGATGTAGGCGAGATTGCTCTTATAGTCGGAGCGTTCGGGGCGCACGGGTTTCTTGGCCGTCATGAGATGACGGAGCTCCTCGCGCAGATAGGGGGCGCCACCCTCGCGATGGTCTACACGGTGATAGTCGAGCCCGAGCGGCAGCTTCTTGAGCGAGTCGGCCTCGGCTGCGGTGAGTTTGTCGGCCTTCACCATCTGGTCGAGCACCACATTACGGCGTTCGCGGGTGCGCTCTTCATGGCGAAGCGGGTTGAAATAACTGGGATTCTTGAGCATACCCACAAGCATCGCGGCCTCCTCCACTTTCAGGTCGGCCGGTTCCTTGTTGAAGTAGACGTTAGCAGCCGTCTTGATGCCCACGGCGTTGTTGAGGAAGTCGAATCGGTTGAGATACATGTTGATGATCTCCTGCTTCGTATAGAAACGTTCGAGCTTGATAGAGATCATCCATTCGATAGGCTTCTGCATTGCGCGCTTGAACATATTGCTCGAGGGCTGCGAATAGAGCTGCTTTGCGAGCTGCTGCGTGATGGTAGAGCCACCGCCGGCCGATTTATCGCCCATCATGAGTGTCTTAACGGCTGTGCGGCCGAGGGCTATGAAGTCGATGCCGGAGTGCGACATGAAACGCTCATCTTCGGTGGCGATGAGAGCGTCGATCACGGCCGGGGAGACGGTCTTGTAGTCGGAGTTGACACGGTTGCCCGCTCCGGCGAAGTAGCGGCCGAGTTCGGTGGTGCCGTCGGAGGCTATCACTACAGAAGCGAGTTTATCGTGCGGGTCTTCGAGCTCCTCGATTGGTGGCATATAGCCGATCACGCCGTTGTAGATGAGCAGCAGGAAGAGAGCCATGAGGGCGCCGATGCTAAGAAACGTGATCCAGAGCGCCTTCACCACTTTGCGGTTGCGAGCTATTCTTTTGGCCGCTTTGGGATCGAGGCCGTCGAGATCGCTGTTGGGATCGTTGGCGGGTTTGCCGTTGGTGCCTTTATGGTTAAAGAATCCTTTCATTATTTCGTTTTTGTGATGAATATTGCCGCTATGTCGTAAAGATTAGCGGCTTATGTGATTTTGCAGTTGCGATGGTGTAGACTTTCGCAACTGCAAAATTACAAAAAAAAATCGGAATAACGAAATTCCGATTTTTGAGCGTTGTGGTATGAAGCAGGGGGCTGCGGCTCACTTCTTCTTTTCTACCGAGAAGCCGAATTTGCCGAGCATCTCTCCGAGAGCGAAGTAATGGCCGTGGGAGTAGGCTATGAGGTTGGCTTTCTCCAGGCAGAAACGCCCCGTCTCCTCGTCGAGGTAGCGGTCGTCGGCAAGCACGTTTACCACCTCCGAGATAAACATGTCGTGCGAGCCGAGATGCATCACCGATTTCACTCTACATTCGATGCTGAGGGGCGACTGCTCGATGGCCGGTGATCTCACCATTTCGCCTCTGATGGGCTTGAGGCCAGTCTCTTTCCATTTGTTGTAGTCGCGGCCAGAGCGCACGCCTGCCCAGTCGGTGGCGCGCACCATGTCGGCTGTGGTGAGATTGATTGTGAATTCGAGATTGGCCACAATCATCGGATAAGAGTATCGCTCTCTACGCACTGAGATATAGCACATTGGAGGGTCGGAACAGATTGTGCCCACCCAAGCCACTGTGAGCATATTCCAGTTGGAGGGATTGTCGCCGCATGTCACGAGCACGGCCGGAAGAGGGTAAATTTGCGTACCCGGGCGCCAGGATACTTTTGCCATATTGATAGAATTATAATTTACAACTTATTAATTATTCACTATTACCTATAACTTATATGAGAGCATGAGCGAGATAGAGCCTGAAGTGGAGTGCACATCGCGGAAGTCGCGATAATGGGAGCTGCGCACGTAGTTGGTGAAGAGGAGAGTGCCGTAGAGGCGTCGCCAGATCTTGGCGTCGGCGCGCAGTTCCGTCACATTGAGCGAGGCCACTGATTGGTCGCCCATCACGTTGAGCCGCCTGAAATTGGCTATGCGCAGGTCGGTGCCGGCCTGATAACCGCGATAGGTGAAGAGGCGGTAGAAGTTGTGGCTCATCGAGAGGGAGGCTTTGCCGCGCTTTATGTTGATGTTGAAGCCACCTTTGAGCGAGAAGCCCATGGCCCAGTTGTAGTTGCGCTCATCGGTCTGATAATGGTCGGAGAGGATCGAGCCGAGCAGGATGCCGTTGGCATGGGCGAAGATGTCGAGCACCCAGTGGCGGCGTTCCACGTCGCGATACATGAAGCCCACGCCCACGCTGGCCGGGATGCCAAGTTTGAAGGGCACTTTCTTTACGTTGCCCACGGTGTCGGAGTCGTAGAAATCGAAATGCTGATAGAGCCCGATGCTGCCCTGCGAGCGATAGTTGGAGAAGAGTTCGCGGGCCAGCAGACGCCCTTTCAGCTCAATCTGCGAGAGGAAGGGCTGCGTCTTCATGATCTGGAGCTGCCCCTTGAAGGTGAAATAGTCGTAAGGTTTTGTCGATTTCAGTTCGAAGCGGTCGCCATATTCGATGTCGATCTGCGCCGTGGCGCCCTGATGATAGTCGGTGAGGGTGCGGTCGAAGATTAGCATACGGTAGCCCATACTGACGCGCACGGCGAAACTCGGCGTGCCGAAGAGGCGGCCGCGCGTGGAGCGGTGGCGCCACATGTCGCCTGTCACGAGGCGGTTGATGCCGCGCATCGGCGAGATGATGAAGGCGGCTACCTCGCGGCCGGCGCGGTCCCAGCCGCGTGTGCGGTCGTCGAGCACAGCGTCGGAGGCTCGGAACATCACTTCGCCCAAGGCCGCGCCGCCGATAGGGGTGGCGATGATATCGTTGGTAGAGGGGTATTCATTTTCCATAAACATCTCCCACATGCCGCTTCCGGCTATGGCGAAGAGCTCGGATTGCCAGAAATTGAAGCCGTTGGCTCGCCCTGCGTTGTAATAGAGGCTGCCGTTGTAGGGGTGAAGGAAGGTGTTGGTGCCAAGTTTGTCGTTGTCCCATTTGAAGCCTACACGAAAATTTTCGCGGATGGTCTTGAAAGAGATGTAGGAGAAGTCGCCGTGTTGCACGAATCGGTCGAAGCTCCAGAGGCTGAGGTTGAACCCTCCCACTTCGGCCGCCGCGCGCCAGAAATGGCGTTTCGTCATGCGTGCCACGTCGGTAGAGTCGGGCTGCGATATGGGGAATGTATTGAATTTAATAGGAATCTGGGCCAGGCTGTTGAAAGCCCCGGCCAGCATAAGAATGAGCAAAGGGAAAACAATAAAGACTTTACGCATAGTCGCCGTTTTTGCGGTTACTTAGAGATAAACAACGTGTTTTTAAACGTGAAAACGTATTAATAAACGTTTTTATCTTTAAAAACAGAAAAACCGAACTATAGTTGCGGCTATAGCTCGGTTTTTGTGAAAATATTCGGTTTCAGAAGCGAAATTTCGCTCCGAAAAAGTGTCAGATTACTCAGCACCGAGATCGGCGAGCACTTTCTTGATCTTATCCTCAGCCTTAACGACTGTGGCCTCATAGTCGGCTTTCGAGGGCATATCCTCGCGAACCTCTACGTAGAACTTGATCTTAGGCTCTGTGCCAGAAGGACGAACAGAAACCTTGTCGCCAGCCTCTGTGAAGAACTGGAGCACGTTGCTCGTGGTGGGGAAGTTCATCTTCTCAACCTCTCCTGTCTTGAGATTCTTGCAGTTGAGGTCGGCATAGTCTTTGATGGTCACTACCGGCGAACCTGCAAGGCTCTTGGGAGGATTGGCGCGGAAGTTCTTCATCATGGCCACGATCTCGTCGGCGCCAGACTTGCCCGGACGCACAACGCTCACACCCTTCTCGCGAGAGAAGCCATACTCCTCATAGATATCGAGAAGCAGATCGTAGAGAGTCATGTTCTTCTCGGCAGCCCAAGCTGCGATCTCACACATCAGCGTGATAGAAGAAACGGCATCCTTGTCGCGCACGAATGTCTCGGGCAGGAAGCCGTAGCTCTCCTCGCCGCCA
>CAZGJH010000136.1:0-6870 GCA_964525735.1 uncultured Sangeribacter sp. | reverse complement strand
TCTGCGACTTCAACTGGTTGGCCTCTGCCTGCTTCTTCGTGAGATGCGTCTGCAACGCCGCGCCGTTCTTCTTCAGATCGGCCACAATTGCATCCTGTCGGTTATACTGCAACTCCAAGTTATTCTGTTCGCTCCTCTGTCGGATAAGAGCCTTCGACTGCTCACCGCGAGCCACAGCCAGACCCTCGCGCTGCTTCTTCAGTTCCTTGGTCTTGGCTCCGATCACATCCGATTGTCTATCCTTCCATTCCGAAAACTGCTTCAGATAGCGCATCCTGCGCAACGCCTGGTTGAAATTTTCCGACGCGAAAATGAAAGCGATGGCTGAATTGCCACGCTTGGCGAGCCGCATCTTCTTCACGGCCTTAAGATACTCCTCCTTCAGGCGTGTCAGCTCCTTCTCATTCGTCGTGATGCCCGTCTCAAGACCCGAAATCTTCTTATCGAGTGTAGCGATTTCGCTCGCCGTCGTGGCGATCTTCTTCTTTGAAACGTCGATATCTTCCCCTAATTTACCCAATTCGGAGAGTCCGGTTCTCACCTGACGCTCATTCTCGCGTATCTGCTCCTCGGTGAGCTTGATCTCCTTCTGCGTGGCCTCCTGCTTCTTCTTCACATCGGCCGAAGTCTCTTGCTTCTTACCGGAAGCAGACTTACCCTTAGTGGCGGTTTTACCTTTTGCTTGGGTCGTAGTCGCGCCTTTTGCAGGAGTCGTTGTCTTGGGAGCCGGCGTTTTACCCTTATTATTCTTATTGCGCTGACTCTTTGTAGCAGATTGTTGCGGAGCGGCCAAAGCGTAGCTCAGCGTAGGAGCCACGGTAACGGTTCCCAAAAGCAACGCCACGGCAGCCGAGCGCAGGATATTTCTAAAAGAATTTGTCATTTGAATGATTTCATGAAGCCCTCGAGATCCACTCGCTTATACTTCCCGCCGAGCTTGATACGCTCAAACGGAGCAGCTTCCCATGCAGGCTCATCCCATTGTATGTCAGCTTGATAATTCTTCTTCGGCGAAAGATACTTCAACGTCATGTCGTAGCCCTTGTCAAAGAAAATGTAATCGATCGTGATCTGCGTCGAAGCGTCGACCACCGTCGGCAACACAGCCATCCGTATCATACCCTCCATCGGGTCTACGGCATACCCGTACAGAAACCCTGGTATCGAATTGCTCTCTGAAGCCACAATCGTGCAGGCTCCGTTGCTTTCCCCATAGATATCCACGGCCTCAGCCTTGTCGCGGTCGAGCAAGCCCACGCCGGGCACTACTATGCGCCCCAACAGAAGATCCTGAAGGTCGGAGAGCGTACCGGGGTAATATGCCAACGCCTTTGAGATCGGCTCCTCAACATACACTTTGTTCAACTTATTGACAGCCCATAGGGTATCATTCACAATCTCCACTCTTCCGGCCTCTCCCACGAAGGGAGCGCGCACGGAGATCATGATAGAGCGGTCGCGCTCCATATACATCTTCAGCGAGGGTGAGAGTGGCAACCCCGCCATCTTCAATTTGCCGTTTACAGCCACACTCGTCCAGGGCTGCCAATCAACAGCCAATGAGTCGATTGCCGCCTGCTTCTGCTCCAGCGTCAGCATCCCGTTGAGAGCCCCGACAGACTCCTCAGCCGCCGAACCGCCCCCGTCGAAGCTCACTCCCGGCTCCACGCCCTGTGGCTCCTGAGCCTTCACATGCGAGCATCCGCATGTCGCCGCCACCATCACCAGCGCAGCGACACGCCAAATTATATTTCTTATTCGTTTCATCATCATTTACTTGAAAAAGAAAGTCTTATGCTGCACTTTCTTTTTAATCAGCGCATTATCAGGATCCAACTTCAACGCCTTCTTCCAATTCTCCAGAGCTTCATCCGGCTGATGATTCATGAAAAGAATATCGCCGAGATGATCGTAGAGTTCTCCGCCGTCGCGCTCGCCGTGAGCCTCAGCCGCCTCGATAGCCTTGCGCTGATACTCCAACGCCTCCTTGTAATCTTTCTTCTTGAATAGAATCCAGGCATATGTGTCGAGATATGTCTCGTTCTCCATATCCTGATCTATCGCCTTGCGACTCATCTCCAAGGCGCGGTCGAGGTCGCCGTCGTTCTCAGCCAGGAAATAAGCATAATTATTGAGAGTCAGCTGGTTCATCGGATAGAAGAGCAGCGAATTGTCATACGCCTCATAAGCCTTGTCGAGCTTCTCCGCGCTGTAATACATATCGCCCAACATATTGTAGAGCGAGCTCAATCGTGTGGCGTCTTCATACCCTAAAGTGTTGAGAAGCGGCGAATCTTCGGCCAACTTATCACCCACAGGCAAACCGGGGGCCACATTATGGATCAACTCGCCATACATCTTCTCGGCCTCGTCGAAGTCTTTCGCCATACTGGCTGCCGAAGCATACATCAGCCGCATCGCGTCTGTTATCTCGATGTGTTCCCCGGCGCGGTGAAAGGTCTTCATCGCATCCTTGGGACGGTTGTCGGCCAACTGATAACGAATCAGTTGCATCCAATATTGCGGGTTGGCCGGATCCTGGTCGATGGCATATCCTATCTGCTGCTCAGCTTCGGCATACTCCCCCTTCGCGCCGCTGTAGCGTGCCGCAAGGTCAAGCACCTGCGCTTCGTGGGGATACTGCTCCATGAGCACTTCGAAGAGATGGTCGCCGCGGGCCGTGTCGCTGCTGTCGTCGAGAAGCGTCTGGAGATACTCCGAGAGAAGCCCCAACTTCTCCTCCATCTGGAAATCTTCGGAGAGAAGAGCCTCATACACCTTCTTGTCGTAGCCTACACTGTCGCCTACGGTCTTATAATAATTGGCCAATGCGATCTTGGCCGAGCCGTTGTCGGGGTTGAGTGCCTCGGCACGCTCGTAGCATACGAGCACCGAATCGTTGTTGCCGATCACCTCATAAAGATTGCCCTTCAGAATCAGAAATGCCGGCTCCTTCGGATTGGTGGCTATCAGAGCGTCGGCCTCCTTCACGGCATCGAGCGTGTCGCCCTTCGCCAGCATGAAACTCATCTTCTTGAGCGACAGCTGGGGCGACTTTCCCTCGGTGGTCTCGAAGCGTTCCAAAGCCTCCAAAGCCTTATCCTCCTTATGGGCCATCATATAGGCGTCGGCAAGCTGAATGAGCGTCATCGTCTCCGAAGGCTTCAGCGAGTCGAGCCGCTCGTATACGCGTATCGACTCCGACACAGTGTCGAGCCGCGACGCAACATAGGCATATGAACGCGCCTCAAAGAGATCGGCCGGATAAGCGTCTACGTAAGGACGCATCATTGCGAGCGACCGCTTCAGCTCCTGCTTCGTCTGCATTGAGTCGGTCTGAACGAGCAGACGGTTCATGCCATAGGCCGAGGCGGCCTCCTCATAGAGGGGGTCGGTGAGATAAGCCTTCTTATAGAGCTCGTAAGCCTCCGGCATTTCACCGGCGGCCTGCCTACGGGCCCCTTCGAGATAATAATATCTGGCTTTCTGACGCTGGGCTGATGGGCGCGCAGCGAAAGCGGCGGCCATGGATAGGAGCGCCAAAGCGGTGAGTATGAGGTAACGCGTTTTCAACTATCTGATATTCTATAATTTGTTATTAAGATAGACCTGTATGGCCAAAAGCCCCGTTTTCACGCTTCGTGCGGTCGAGACGCTCCACCGGTTCCCATTCTACGTGAGCATATTGTTTGATCACCATCTGGCAGATGCGCTCGCCGTCGTTGACGGTGAAATCGTTCTCGCCGAGATTGATGAGAATCACGCCCACTTCGCCACGATAATCGGCGTCAACCGTACCAGGAGAATTGGCGATCGTGATGCCGTAATTCAGGGCGAGACCCGAACGCGGACGTATCTGGCACTCGTAGCCCTGAGGCAACTGGATATACAATCCTGTAGGAATCAAGGCTCTCTGCAGAGGCTTGAGGGTCACAGGCCCTTCAGGAAGGAAGGCTCTTACATCCATACCGGCGGCTTCAAACGTGCCGTAATCAGGCAGCGGATGATGGCTCTTGTTTATAATTTTAACTTTTACTCTTTCCATAATTTATATATTTTTTTTGACTCCACGATTTATATCAGTGGATACACTAATTACATAGCTACGGGGTACAATCATCTGTAGGGACGCGATTTATCGCGTCCACGTATGAACTGCACCGTATTATATGCGCACCAGGTGCTCGGTGGACGCGAAAAATCGCGTCCCTACTGAACTGCGATAATCCGCAGCCGGACACAACTACGATAATTCGCAGCCAGACACAGCTACGATAATTCGCAGCCGAACACAGCCATGATAATCCGCAGCCGGACACTACTACGATAATCCGCAACTGGACATAACTACGATTAATCGCGGCTGTATATTAATTCAACAACTGAAATGTTGAATCAATTCACAAAATTACTAAAAATAGAGCTATCATTAAAAAAATGAGGCAAAAAAAATCGGCTACCCGCAATGGATAGCCGATATGTTTTTTGTCCGTTGTGCGATTAGCCCTCTGTGATCGCGTCATTGGGGCAAACCTGTGCGCAGCTGCCGCAGCTGATGCAAGTATCCGGATCGATGTGATAGATATCGCCCTCTGAGATAGCGTCTACAGGACAAACTGACATGCAAGTGCCGCATGCGATGCAGTTATCGCCAATTACGTATGCCATAGTTGTAAAGTTTTAATGTGGTAAATATTTCTTGTTATTTTCACCGCAAATTTAAAATTTCATTCCCACATGGGCAAATCTTTCGCTCCTATTTCGCGTAATTTGTAACCAGTCTAAATTAGAACACATCCTCACCCCATCCTCTTACTCACACATTTTACCCATCTTCTTACACATACTATTGCTTTTTTTCACCTTTTTTACTAATTTTGTAACATCAATTACCAATATAATACTTTTCAGCCGATGTCGAACCCTCTGATCTCTATCATCACAATCACTTTCAACGCCGCCGCCGAGCTGCTCCCTACAATGCGCTCTGTGGCCGAGCAATCGTTTGCCGACTTCGAGCATATCATCATCGACGGAGCTTCCTCCGACGATACCCTCGAAGTGGCTCACAAAAACGGCACGGCTGGCCTCAGGATTCTCAGCGAGCCCGACAACGGGCTCTACGACGCTATGAACAAGGGCCTCCACATGGCCCGGGGCAAATACGTCCTCTTCCTCAACGCCGGCGACTCTTTCCACGCCCCCGACGTGCTCAAACTCTACGCCCGGGCCACTCTCCACGACCCCGACATCATCTATGCCGATACGGTAATCGTCGATGCCGACCGCAACGTAATTGGTCCGCGCCATCTGTCTGCGCCCAACACTCTCACACGCGCATCCTTCCTCAAAGGTATGCTCATCTGCCACCAGGCTTTCATGGTGCGCCGCGAAATCGCACCCGAATACGACACAACTTATCGTTTCTCGGCCGATTACGACTGGACCGTGAGATGTATCTCCGCTACCACTCCCGAAAAATGCGAGAATCTACACCTTGTGGCAATCAACTACCTCGCCGACGGCACCACCGACAAAAACAAATGGAGCTCCCTGCGCGAACGTTTCAAGATCATGTCGCACCACTACGGATTCATCCCTACGGCTATCAACCATATCGGTTTCGTAGGGCGAGCTCTCAAAAGAAAGAAACTATGAACCAACCCGCCGGAACATATACCCTACATCAGATTGCCCGTAGCGTAAACAGCGATAAACTGGGCGACGACATAATCATTTTCGATCACGAACTGCGTTTCGACAACGAGGAAGTGTTCCCTCTGCGCATCGACGCACTCCTGATTGTGCTTTGCCAGCAAGGTTCCGGACGTATCGGGATCGATCTACGCGAATACGAGGTGAAGAAAAACACCCTAATCGTGATCCAACCGAAGAATTACATCTTCCTTTCAAGCCATTCCGACGATTTCCTTTGCTCCACGGTAGCCTGCTCAAACCACGTCGTGGAGGATATACTCCCGAAACTCACCGACATTCTGCCGCTGCTCATTCACCACCGCACGGAACCCGTCAGCTATCTCACCGACGAGGAGGTGAACGAACTTCTGCAATACTACGAATTTCTACGCCTCACGTTGCGTGGGCCACGTTCTCGCTTTCTAAAGCAGAAAGTGCTCTGTGTGCTCCAGGCCGCTCTCTATCAGATGATGGAGATCAACCTGAAGAATACCGACGACGATAAGCCGCAGCGCACACGCAAAGAGGAAATCATGGCACGCTTCATCATCGCCGTGAGCGAAAACTTCCGCACAGAGCGACAAGTTACCGCCTACGCTGAAAAGCTATGTATCACGCCGAAACATCTCTCATCGGTAGTCAAGGAGATCTCAGGACGCACCGCCGGCGACTGGATTGAAAACTACGTCGTGATGGAAGCGAAAGTGCTTCTGAAGACCACCGACCTCACCATCCAGGAGATCGCCGTCAATCTCAACTTCGCCAATCAAAGCTTCTTCGGCAAATACTTCAAACATCACACCGGAGTCTCTCCCACCACCTATCGCAAAAACAATTCATAAAAAAAAGCTGAACCTCTTCAGGTTCAGCTTTTTTTTATGAATTACCCGTAGTGCCAGATTGAGGCTTACGGTACTAATACTCGTTTTGCTGTTCTGCCGCTCTTGACGATGTAGACGCCGCGAGCCGCCGCTACTGTCACTTCGCCCTGTGCAACGCCATTGTAAAGGATGCGTCCGTCGATCGAAGTTACAAGTACATTCTCTCCTTCCACACCGCTTACAGTAAGGCTTGAGGGAGCCACTGCCACGGCGAAATTAGAAGTCGTTACGTCGGCCACTGCCGAATCGCCCACGCCTGTCTTCACCGCGATCACCTTCGATGCGCGTGAGT
>CAZGJH010000135.1:0-6887 GCA_964525735.1 uncultured Sangeribacter sp. | reverse complement strand
GGGACACAAGGATTTTCAGTCCTTTGCTCTACCAACTGAGCTATGACACCATTTTTGCGCTTCCGTGAACTCTATGATTTCTTTTGGAGATCTCTTTGTTCCCGTTTGCGAGTGCAAAGTTAGGTAGTTTTTTTCATTCCACCAAATTTTTCTCAAACTTTTTTTGAAATAATTTTTCAGATTTACTTTACTGCCCTAATTAATAGCAATTTACAGAATAATTATTTTTTATGATTTGCGGAAGCGGCCGAGGAGATAGCCGGCGGCTTCGCGTAGCTCCGGCAGCCGGATGAGCCACGAGCCTCCGACGTATATCCCTGCCCCGACGGCCACTTGAATCAGGAGCAAAACGATAGCCGGCACACCCCCGAGCACGGCTGGCAGCAGAAGCACCCCAGCCGTCATGACCAGCGAAAGCACCAAGAAAGGACACAGATCGCCGAGCATCCGCAGCAAGCCGTAGCCCAACGCACGCGACGTAAGCCATAGCATAACGCCCCACGTGAGGAGCGACGCCCAAAGCTGTCCCCACACAAGCACGTCGACACTGCCATCCCAGATTGTGGCCAGAATCGCGACGGCTATCGAAAGGTCTTTCACCACCTCAATCGTCACGAGCCGCTTCCCGTAGCCCTTCGCCAAGAGATAATTGCCGTAGAGCGAAACAAGCACCACAAAGATGCCGCGTATGGCGAGTATCTGGAAGAGTAGGATCGCCGCGTCCCACTTCGTGCCGAAAAGCGTGTGGAAGAGCGACGTGCCCGTCGCGGCCAACCCAAACATGACCGGAAAGAGCACAAACGCCGAAAAACGGTTGATCTTCGTGATGTAACGACGGAAATCGTCGGGCGAATCCTGCACACCCGCCAAAAGGGGCACAAAACTCGCCGTGAGCACCTGCGAAAGCGACGCCGTGCCCATCTTGCTCCATTTGTCGGCCTGGGTATAGTTGGCCAACGCCCTGAGCGAGTAGAAATGACCTATCACGAAGGAGTAGACGTTGAGGAAGAGTGTGTTGAGCATCGACGAGGAGAAGACGCTCAGTCCGATGCGCCACATCGTCTTGAGCGACGCCAACTTCAGCCAGCACACCGGTCGCCAATGCCCCGTGATCCACAGAATAGCGGTCTTGATACCCGCCAACGCCACCGATTGCCACACGAGCGCCCACGCGCCGTAACCGAGCAGCGCGAGCAGTATGCCGAGGCCTCCACCGCCCACCTGCGCCACTACGTTGGAGATGGCGAGCATACGCACGTCCATCCGCTTCATCAGGCGATTGGTCTGCACGATAGCCAAGGCGTTGAGCACGAAAGTGAGAAACATCACCTTCGAAAGAGGAATCAATCGGCGGTCGTCTTGAAAAATCTCGGCAATGAGCGGCGCGCCGAGCCAAAGCAGCCAATAGATGGCCACGCTCACGATCAGGTTAAACCAGAATACGGTGGAATAATCCTCCTCCGTGGGATTCTTCTTCTGAAGCAGGGCCGCCCCGAAGCCGCTGTCGGCAAAGATGATAGCGAATGCCTGGAAAACAAGAAGAGCCCCCACAAGACCAAAGTCTTCTTGTGGGAGCACATTTGCGAGCACGACGCCGACCACACCATAGAGCACCTGCGATGCCAGGCGGTCGATCGTGTTCCATTTGAGCGTTCGCGCCGTCTTGAGTTTCAACGGCGCCTCCTGCGACTCACTCATCCTCCGAAACTACCACATCGAGCGGACGATCTTCCGGGAGGGGGAACAGTTTGCCCCCTCCCGATTTCTTAATCACGGGATCTCCCTTATAATAGATCTTTGTGGAGCCGATACCCTTCGCTGTGAGCTTCTCCAAGGCCCAGCAGCCGATATTGCCACCGCCTAAGATCTTGCATTGCACATTGTTGGCCTCAAGACGATCGGCCGCGATAGTGCCGGTGCCCACCATCTGGAAGATAGCATCCTTGCAGGAGCCCGAGAGATTCACCACGCCATTGCCCGTAGAGATCGAGGCGCGCACCACGTTGGCCTTGAGCCCCTCTACCACAATGCGTCCGTTGCCCACCTCCTTGGCCGAGAACTGGGCGCAAGGAGCCGGATTCTCCACCGTGAGCGTGGCGGCCGACGAATTCTCCACCGACGTCAGGAAGTCGGAATAGATAAAGAGCGTCGGGAGCTCCGGATGGCCTACATCTTCTGTAGATACCTGAATCTTCAGTGTGCCCTCCTTCGGGGTGATCACAAACGCGTTGGCAAATTCTTTTGTGCCGCGATACTGCACCCAGCCCGTTGAATCCGGCACGCAACGATATACGACGTTCACATTGTCGGTCACCTTGACCTTGTCAAACTGCCCTACCTCGACGGTGAACTGCTGCGCCGTCTGGGCCTTGAGCGCAGTCATCGATAAGACTGCCGTTATCAGAAGTAAAAAATTTCTCATCCTTTAAAGGGTGTATGTTACGAAAATATTTAAATAGTCTATTCTTCCTTTATAACGCAAAATTACGGCAATTAGCCGAAGTATTTCTGTTCTATTTCACATAATATCTGTTCAAGTTCGGCAGAAGTATCCGCCCGCAGCAAGCGTATGCGGGTCTGACGGAAGTCGGGCAACCCCTTGAACAGCGGTGTGGCCGCCAGATGACGCCGTATGTGCAGGATGCCACGGTATTCGTCGATACGGTCGATGCTCTCGCGTATCTGACGCCTCAGCAACGCAAACTTCTCGGCATCCGGAAGCGGCTCCCACTGGCCATCGCGCAGATAGCTCACCACGTCGTGGAAGATCCACGTCGCGCCGATTGCCCCACGCCCTATCATGATGCCGTCGACGCCATACTTCTCAAACGCCTCCTTCGCCGCCTCGGGGGTGGTGATGTCGCCGTTGCCGATCACCGGAATCTCCATCCGTGGGTCGGCCTTGAGCTCGCCGATCAGGCTCCAATCGGCCTGACCCGTATACATCTGCGAGCGCGTGCGGCCATGCACCGTGAGCGCCTTGATGCCGCAATCCTGAAGGCGCGGCCCGAGATCGGTGATGATCTTGTTCTCACAATCCCACCCCAAGCGCGTCTTTACCGTGACGGGAAGACTTACGGCTTTCACCACAGCCTCCGTGATCGCCAGCATCTTAGGGATGTCGCGCAGCATACCCGCGCCCGCACCCTTCCCGGCCACCTTCTTCACGGGGCAGCCGAAATTGATGTCGATAAGGTCGGGGCCGGCATCCTCCACCATCTTGGCGGCCTCCACCATCGCCTCCGGGTCGCGCCCGTAGATCTGTATGGCCACGGGGCGTTCGCGATCGTCGATATTCAGCTTGCGGGCCGTGGAGGCGATGTTGCGCACCAGAGCCTCCGAAGAGACAAATTCTGTGTATACCATGCTCGCCCCCTGCTCGCGGCAGATAAGACGGAACGAAGGATCGGTGACGTCTTCCATCGGGGCGAGCATCACGGGGCGTTCCCCGAGATCTATATTTCCTATTTTCATCGTAAATTCCTTTTAATCAAAATCCAGCGGGCCGCATCAAGCGAGCGTCAGCGCGCCCCAGGGGGAGGAGGCGAGACTCTCGGCCATGGCGCGGAGATCTTCGGCCGTCACCTCCATGATATGCCGGGTTGTAGTGGAGATATCATGTATCTCGCCGTAATACAAGAGGCTCTTGGCCAACGACATGGCACGGTTTTCGCGATGATCGGAGCTCACGAGCAGTTGGCCGCAATATTGCGTGCGTATCTTGGCGAAGGTAGCGGCCGGGAGGGGCGCCTGGGCCAGACGGTCGATCTCATTGGCGATGATGTGGCGGCATTTCTCCACCACAGCCGGGTCGCATCCGAAATACACCATCATCAGACCCGTGTCGGAGAGCAGACTCACGTTGCTGTCGACGGTATAGACGTAGCCACGCTTCTCGCGCAATTCACGGTTGAGCCGCGAATTCATGCACGGGCCCCCGAGATAGTTGTTGAGCAGGAAGAGAGCGAATCGGCGCGGGTCGCGACGCCCGAACACACGCGTGCCTACGATCGTATTTGCCTGATGATTACCCTTGTCGTGGCGAAGGTCAAACGTCTCCATCGCCGGCGGGGCGATGCGGAGGCGCGGCTGGTCGGGAAACGACAGAACCGAGAAGTAGGTCTCGGCCATGCGGAGCATAGCCTCGGGGCGCGCGGGGGTGCAGCAATAGATCACCATCTCGCCGGGGGTATAGAATCGGTCGAGAAAGCGACGGCAGTCGGCTCCGGTGAGCTTCCTTACTGTGTCGGGATAGCCCAAGATGTTGTGGGCCGCGCCGCTTCCGGCGTAAGCCTTCTCCTCGAATTCATCGTAAACGGCATCCGTAGGGCTGTCGAGGTAGCTGTGAATCTCCTCGATCACCACCTCCTTCTCCTTCTCGATCTCCTCCGTGGGGAATCGGCTCGACGAGATAAGATCGGCAAGGAGCTCGAACGCACGTTTTTCATAACCGGCTGGAGCCGTGGTGTATACCATCGTCTCCTCCTTGGAAGTGTAGGCGTTGAGTTCGCCTCCCACCACCTCCATGCGGCTTGAGATCTGATAGCTCTTGCGCTTGTCGGTGCCCTTGAAAATTGTGTGTTCCACGAAGTGGGCCAGGCCGTAGAGCGAAGCGTCTTCGTCGCGGCTGCCGGCATTCACCACAGTGCCGATATAGCTCACCAGGCCCGTCGTATGCCAGCACACGAGCCGCAAGCCGTTGGAGAGCTTATATAAAGAATATTGATTATCCATCGCGATTTACTTGGATTTTATAGTGCAAAATTAATAATTTTTCCTTAAATTTGCAGAATCCTACATGATTAACCTAAATAGCGTCCACAATTTACCAACACGGAGCGACACTTCCGACAAACCTGACATAACGAATTGAGATGAAACACATACTTAAAGGACTGATACTTGTGATTCCCATTCTGCTCGCCGCAGCTTGTGGCGCCCCCTCGGGACACAACAAAGCACAGGCCCCTCACGCGGCCATTGAAAGTCTGAACTCTACTATTCGTCACGCCTCTCTTTATCAGCAACAAAAGGAGCGCGAGATCGACTCTCTACGCCTTCTTCTCGACCGCGCATCAACCCCCTATGACAAATGGAACGCCTGCCTAAACCTGGCCGACGCTTTCCGGCAGACGGAGGCCGACTCGGCCATTATCTACGCCAAAATGAGCCGCCCCATAGCCCGACAGCTCCCCGACACGGTCTCGACCGTGAGAGGCGACCTCGTGCTGGCCAACGCCCTCGCTACTGGCGGCATATTCCCAAGTGTGCTTAGTATCCTCGACTCGATTTCTCACCTCAAGCTCTCACCTCAGGAGAAAATCGACTACTGGAAGTCGTCGCGTCTCTGCTACTCCTATTTAATGGCGTCGCTCACGGGCCACGACGACTATGTGGAGCGCTACCGCCGCCTCTATCACGCCTGCGACGACAGCCTGCTCAAGCATCTACCTTCTTCCGACCTCTTCTACCGCTTCATCTACGCCGAACGCCTCGTCAACGAACGCCGGGGCAAGGAGGCTCACATGAAGATCGAGCAGTTGCTCTCGGAAGTGCCCCAGGAGAGCAACCTCTACGGCATGGCCGCCTACCAGCTCGCGCAGGCCTACCGCGACCAGGGCGACTTCACCAATTACACCGTCTACCTTGCCAAGGCGGCCGAAAGCGACATCAAGGGGTGTGTGCGCGAAGGCATGGCGCTCCCTACCCTGGCCAACTGGATGTATGAGCAGGAGGATCTCGAGACGGCTTTCCGCTATATGAACTATGTGCTGGAGGATGCCCACTCGGGGCATATCCACACGCGCACGAACGCCATCGCCTCGATCGCCCCGCTGATCGGGCGCACGTTTCATGAGCAGACGGTGTCGTCGCGCAACAACATCATAGTGGTGCTTTCCGTGATCACGCTCCTCTTCGTGATGGCTGTTTCTTTCCTCGCCTTCCTCATCGTCAACATGCGCAAGCGTCGCATCAGCCAACGCAGTCTCGAATCGAGTTCAAAGAAGCTGGAGGCCTACGTGGGCAACTTCATCGGTCTTTGCTCCAACTACGCCTCGCGTCTTGAGCAGCTCTCGAAGCTCGTGACGCGCAAGATCAGCTCGGGCCAGAGCGACGACCTCCTCAAGATGATCAACAACGGAAAATTTACGGAAAACAACGACGAATTCTATCAGCTTATCGACAAGGCCCTGCTCGACATCTTCCCCGACTTCGTGGAGCAGATCAATCTTCTGCTGCGTCCCGACCAGCAGATACCGCCGCTCACGGAGGATGCCCCGCTCACACCCGAGCTGCGCATCTATGCCTTCGTGCGCCTCGGCGTGACGCAGAGCAACCGCATCGCTCAGATCTTGGGCTACTCCGTAAACACCGTCTACGCCTACCGCAACCGTATGCGAAACCGTGCCGCCGACCGTGAAAACTTCGACCGCCTCGTGGCTGGTGTGGGCTGAAAAATCGGGCCCTCGGAAGAGCCCTCGGAAGGGCCCTCGGAGGGGCGGAAAGAGAGGGTCGGAGCTACCCGAGGGGGGCCTGGAGGGGGTCGGAGGCCGAGCGGAGGGGTAGAAAATCGTTCATAAAGGGTGATATTTCTGTCATATCAAGTTTATATTGAGATTTTGTAACTATCTGATTTGTTGCATCTACAAATTTATATTGTCTATATTTGCGTCATAATAGGCTCATATTAGTTGCAAAGCCCCTCCAAAGGTGCTAATTTTGCGATGTCAACCAACACGGCGCCCCCCGCTCAGAGGAGCCCTCGCCGGTTGGGCAACAAGACCATCAGGTAGTCTAAAGGTAAAAAAGATACAAAAGATTCATGCCGCGCTTGTGAAAGCAACGGATTAAGTTTGGGTAAGAAATACGAAATAAGTTCGGGTATA
>CAZGJH010000134.1:0-7072 GCA_964525735.1 uncultured Sangeribacter sp. | reverse complement strand
GCGGGTCCTGAGGCGCGAGGGCGCGCCTCTTCCCAGTCAGCGTGGGGCTCTGCGGATTCTGAGGCGCGAGGGCGCGCCTCTTCCCAGTCAGTGTAGGACTCTGCGGGTCCTGAGGCGCGAGGGCGCGCCTCTTCCCAGTCAGTTGTGCCGAGGAGGCGAGGCGGGGGGAGGGGAGAGGGGGAGTGTGGTGTAGGAGGAGGAGGGGGGTACCGAGGCTGAGGAGAAGGAGACACCAGATGCCGGTTTGCTTCTTGTAGTCGGTGATGAGTTTGCGCATCATCAGTTTTGCGTGGAAGAGCTGCGACGAGGAGGAGTTGGGGGCGATGCCGAGTAGTTTGGCAATCTCTTTGTGCGACTTGTTTTCGAGTACGGCAAGACGGAATACTTTCTGATAGCCGGCGGGGAGTTTCTTGATGAGTGTTTCGAGTGTGGAGAGGTCGATGATGTCATCGATTTGAGGGGTGTCTTCGATTTCGGGGAGCTCGTGAAGCATCTGGGCCACGTCTTGCGATTGAAGGAAGCGCAGGGAGAGGTTTTTCATGATTGTGGCCAACCAATATTCTGCTTTTTCGGCGTCGCGCAGGGAGTTGAGTCGGGTGAAGGCTACGATGAAGCCGTCGTGGAGGATATCTTCGGCATCTTTGGCATCGTCGACGTAGCGACGTATCACGCTGAGCATGCGGGGGGCGAAACGGAGATAGAAGAGGTTGAGGGCCTCTTTGTCGCCGTTTTTGCACTCTTCGATGAGAGTGGCGTTTGATATTTGGAGGGCGTTTTGCATGCTGGAGGTGGGTTTTCCCAAAGTAAAGATACGGAATTTTGGGGATTACTGCATCGGGATGGTAAAAAATTTTTTGGCGGACGCTGGGGGCGTAGCTGAAGCTACTACACGGAACCACGACTCGGGGGGCTCCGCTACATGCCGAAGGCATGTTCCTACGTTGAGACGGAAAGTTATTGATTGATAATAAAATGAATGGCTCAGAATTGGGAGATTCTGAGCCATTCTACTTGGAGTGTAATCTGAAAGATTAACGGGGGATTATTTCTTGTGGGCTACGGCGGCTTGCTCGATGGGGAGGCAGGCTTTGTAGTGCTCGATGTAGGCGTTGAAGCCCGCTACGTCTTCTTCGGTGGGAGCGATGCTCGTGCCAGTGTTGCCGGCGAAGACCTCCATCTCGAGGTAGTCGGCAAGGTTGCGGTTGTCTTTGTTATTGACAAGGTATCCGGCCAAGAGAGCCATGCCCCACGCGCCACCCTCGCCGGCTGTCTCCATAACGGAGATGGGCGAGTTGAGGGCTGCCGCAAGCACTCGCTGACCCACGCCCTTGGTCTTGAAGAGACCTCCATGACCTGTGATACGGTCAACCTTGATCTTCTCCTCGTTGAAGAGAATGTCGTTGCCGAGCTTAAGACAAGCTACGGCCGCGTTAAGGTTGGCACGCATGAAGTTGGCGAGGTTGAAGCGGTTGCCTACGCTGCGCACGAAGAGCGGACGACCCTCCTGAAGCCCTGTGATAGGCTCGCCGGAGAAATAGTTGTAGCTCATCAATCCGCCGCAGTCGGGGTCGCCGTTGAGAGCGTTGTTGTAAAGGCGTCCGAAGATTTCGTTCATATCTACGGGCTGACCCATCAGCTCGGTGTATTCGCGGAAGAGTCCTACCCAGGCGTTGAGGTCGGAAGTGCAGTTGTTACAATGTACCATCGCCACCAACGAACCGTCGGGAGTCGTCACCATATCGATCATCTCGTAAGGCTTGCTGAGCTCGCCTTCGAGCACAATCATCGAGAATGATGATGTGCCGGCGGACACGTTGCCCGTGCGCTGCTTCACAGCGTTCGTGGCCACCATGCCAGTGCCTGCGTCGCCCTCGGGAGGACAAACGGGGCAACCGGGCTCCAGATTGCCGGAGATGTCGAGACGATGAGCGCCATCGGGCGTAAGGAAGCCGGCATTCTCACCGGCCACGAGAATCTTCGGCAGGATTTGCTCGAGAGTCCAGTTGAAGCCCTTGTTGGCAATGAGATGGTCGAATTTCTCAACCATGGTCTTGTCGTAATCCTTCGTAGTGGGATCTACGGGAATCATGCCCGAGCCGTCGCCGATGCCGATCACCTTCTCGCCCGTGAGCTGCCAGTGGATGTAGCCCGCGAGAGTGGTGAGGAAGGCCACCTTCTGCACATGCTCCTCGCCGTCGAGGATAGCCTGATAGAGGTGGGAGATGCTCCAACGCAGAGGGATGTTATAGTTGAAGAGCTCGGAGAGGATTCCGGCAGCCTCGCCCGTGTTGGTATTGCGCCAGGTGCGGAAGGGAGCGAGCATATCGCCATTGGCGTCGAAGGGCATGTAGCCATGCATCATCGCGCTGATGCCAATAGCTCCGAGCTGCTTGATCTCGCAGCCGTATTGATCGAGCACGTTGGCGCGCAGATCGCGATAGCAATCCTGAACGCCAAACCAGATCTCCTCGAGAGAGTAGGTCCAGAACCCGTTGACAAACTTATTTTCCCACTCGTGGCTGCCCTGAGCGATCGGCTTGTTGTTTTCGTCGATGAGGACGGCCTTGATGCGGGTAGAGCCGAACTCTATGCCGAGAATGGCCTTGCCCGCCTCGATTGTGGCTTTTGCTTTTTCAGGCATAATCAGCAGAGAGATTTGTTAAGCATGTAGTAAACCTCGTTCCAGCGGAGCATATCCTTGAAAGAGGGGATAGTGGTCTTGGCGTTGATGTGGGCCATCTCGATGCCTGCGATCTCTGCATAGTCTTCCCAATATTCGGGAGTGAGCTCGTAAGAGAAGCAAGAGTGGTGGGTGCCGCCTGCCAGGATCCATGCAGCCGCGCCAGTCTCGAAGTTGGGCATGGGGATCCAGAGAGCCGAAGCCACGGGGAGCTTGGGAAGGGGTTTCGACTTGATGCAGTTTACATCGTTGGCGATCAGACGGAAACGGTTGCCGAGGTCGACGACGGTAGCCGTGATGCCCGGATTGGGACGCGATGTGAACACGAGGCGAGCTGTGAGGCTCTTGCGGATGCCGATGCCGAGGTAGTGTACCTCAAGGCGGGGTTTCTCTTCAGCGATGAGGGGGCACACCTCAAGCATGTGGGCCTGGAGGATAGAGGAGTTCTCGCCGTCGAAGTTGAGAGTGTAATCTTCAAGGAAAGAGCAGCCTTTGCCTTCCGACATCACCCAAACCGTGCGATAGAGAGCGGCGCTCTTCCAGTCGCCTTCTGCGCCGAAGCCATAGCCCTCGGCCATTAGACGCTGCGAAGCGAGACCAGGAATCTGGTCGAAACCGATGAAGTGGGGGTCGTCAATGTCAGCAGTGCCGAGGTCGTCGAAGTTGGTAGTGAAGCCCTTCGCGCCTTTGGCGGTGAGGATAGCGCGGAGAGTGAGCTCGGCGTGAGCGGCGTTCCAGATCTTCTTGAAGCCCTCAGATTCGGGGTTCTTGAGATCGTCGGCCACGACATACTCGTTGAAGTAGGTCTCTACGAGAGCCTTGATATCCTCCTCTTTGATTTTCTTGTGATATTCCATGAGCTCGCTCACGGGGCAGTAGTCTACGTGATAACCGAGACGCTGTTCGGCCTCCACCTTGTCGCCGTCGGTCACGGCCACGTTGTTCATCTGGTCGCCGAAGCGGAGAATGAGGCAGTCTTGCGAATCAGCCCAGCCGACGCATACGCGCTCCCAAACGGCGATCTTCTTCTGAGCCTCGGGATCAGTCCAGTGGCCAACGACCACTTTGCGGCGGATACGCATACGGGTGCAGATATGGCCGAACTCACGATCGCCGTGGGCGCTCTGGTTGAGGTTCATGAAGTCCATATCCATGTCGTTCCAGGGTATCTCGGCGTTATACTGGGTGTGGAAGTGGAGCAGAGGCTTGTTGAGCTGCTGAAGGCCGCGGATCCACATCTTTGCGGGAGAGAAAGTGTGCATCCAAGTGATCACGCCTGCGCACTTCGGATCGTTGTTGGCTGCGAGCATGATGTCGCTTACCTCCTTAGAGGAGTTGGCTGTGCCTTTGTAGACAACCTTTACAGGGAGATTGCCAGATTTATTGAGACCCTCGACCATTTCGCGAGAGTGAGCGTCGACTTTGACAACGGCATCGCCTCCGTAGAGGAGCTGGGCGCCGGTGACCCACCAGATTTCATAGTTTTCGTACATTGTTGTTTACAATTTAAAGGTTAAACATTAAATATTTATACTGTGCACTTCTTATTTGCCCTGGCCATAGTAGGCGTTAGGGCCGTGCTTGCGGTTGAAGTGCTTCTCGACGAGGAGAGGATTCATTGTGAGGGCCGGATTAACGGCGAAGGAGATGGAGGCCATCTTGGCGATCTGCTCGAGCACCACGGCATTATGCACGGCATCGTGCGGATCTTTGCCCCAGGTGAAGGGGCCATGGTTGGTGACGAGCACGCCGGGGGTGTGCATGGGGTTCATGTTGCGGAAAGTCTCGATGATGACGTTTCCGGTTTCGAGCTCATATTCACCCTTCACTTCGGCCTCGGTCATGGCGCGTGTGGCGGGAATGGCCTCGTGGAAATAGTCGGCGTGGGTGGTGCCGATATTGGGGAGAGGCACACCGGCCTGAGCCCAGGCTGTGGCATAAGTGGAGTGGGTGTGCACCACGCCTCCGATTTCGGGGAAAGCGCGATAGAGGGCGAGATGGGTGGGAGTGTCGGAAGAGGGCTTCAGAGTGCCGTCGACCACCTGGCCTGTGGCAAGGTCGACCACCACCATATCCTCGGGCTTCATGTTATCGTAGCTTACGCCGGAGGGTTTGATCACCACGAGCCCTTTCTCGCGGTCGATGCCGGAGACGTTGCCCCAGGTGAATATTACGAGGCCATGGGCCACGAGTTCGAGGTTGGCTTTGCAAACCTCTTCTTTGAGATGTTCAAGCATGATACGTGATTTTTAAATTCAGCGCACACAATGGCGATAGAGCCGTGCGCCGCGTTTTGAGGTAGACTTGTCGATGAGATCAGTGGGCTCGATACAAGCTGCTTCGGCAATGCTCTTGCGGAAGTTGCGTTTATCGAGCTCCTGACCGGTGACGGTCTCCACGAGCGTCTGCAACTGAGTGAGTGTGAAGAGTTCGGGGAGGAGATTGAAGGCGAGCGAATCGGAGATAATCTTCTTTCTGATCACGCCGAGGGCGCGTTGGATCATCTCTTCATGGTCGAATCCGAGTGGAGGGATGGAGTCGACGGGCACCCAGCAGGCATTGTGCTGGCGCACTACCTCGCTGTCGACATCGGCGATGTTGAGCAGGGCGAAGTAGGCCACCGACACTACTCTGGCTCCCGGGTCGCGATGAATTTCGCCGAAAGCGCCGAGCTGCTGGATGTATACCTTATCGAGGCCGGTGAGATCGCGCAACACGCGGCGAGCCGCGACATCGACGCTCTCGGTTTTAGATACAAATCCGCCTATCAGCGACCATTTCCCCATCTCAGGCTCGAAACTGCGCTTTATGAGCAGCACGCAGAGCTTGCCATCTATGACGGCGAAGATTATGCAATCGACGCCGACATAGATTTTGCTTTGGTCGGAATAATAGAGTCCGGGGGTAGTCATGATAGATATTTACGGGAATCTAATTACCAGAAATAGATGTAGAAGGCAACGGTGATGCCCAGGATGATGATACTGTTGAGAATATCCCAGCCGTTCCAGCTCTGGCGAGTGGCCAAGCGCTGCTCGGGTGTAGATGTGCCGAACACGAGACCCTGGATCTTCTTCTCATCGGGAGCCGGAGTGAAGAGCGACACTACAAACACAACGGCGATACAGAAGAGGAGCATAGCGCCGCAGAAATAGAGCCAGTTGGAATCGTAGAATACATACTGGAACCATGAGGGATCCGTGCCGCCGATCTCCTGGTTGCTATACCAGATCTTGGCGCTCAGACGGGTGCAGCCAATGAGAAGGCCGGCGATAAGGCCCCACATGCCGCCCTGGGCCGTGGCACGCTTCCAGACGATACCCACGAGGAAGGCCGCCGCGATGCCCGGCGCGAGCACCGATTGCACATCTTGCAGATAGAGATAGAGCACATCGCCCACAGAACGCATCACAGGGATCCAGAGGATGCCGAGCACAACGATCACAACCGTAGCGGCCTGGCCGATGTTGACGAGTTTCTTGGGAGGCGTGTTGGGTTTGAAACGCTGGTAGAAGTCGATGGTGAAGAGGGCTGCCGAAGAGTTGAAGAGAGAAGCGAGCGACGACATGAGGGCTGCGAGGATACCGCAGACAATCAGACCCTTGATGCCGGCGGGAAGCAGTTTAGCCACGAGCGTGGGGAATGCCGCGTCGGAGTTGGGGTTGCCTTCGGGTGTGAGCGGCAGGAAGTCGCCGAGCTGCTGATGGAGAGCGAAAGCGATCATGCCCGGGATGAGGAAGAGGAACACGGGGAGAAGCTTGAGGTAGGCGCCGAAGATAGTACCACGGCGGCTCTCCTTCTCATTCTTACCTGAGAGGACGCGCTGAACGATAAACTGGTCGGTACACCAATACCAGAAACCGATTACGGCCGAGCCGATGAGGGCGCCGAGCCAAGGATACTGGACGTCGTCGTTAGAGCGGATAAGGTTGACCATGGTGTCGCCGGCTTCGTTTACTTTCACAGCCGAGCAGATCTCCATCATGTTGTCCCAGCCGCCGAGCTCCTTGAGACCGAGCACGAGGATGATGAGCGAGCCGAGAAGAAGGATAGGAGTCTGGAGGATAGAGGTATAGAGCACGGATTTCATACCGCCGATGATGGTGTAAAGAGCGGTGATGACCACGAGACCGATAGCTGCGATCCAGAAGAAATCGATGCCCCAGAGGGTGTCGATGCCGAATACCTGCTGGAATACGAGACCGCCGGCGTAGACCGTAACGGCCACTTTAGTAAGCACATAGCTGATAAGAGAGATCACGGAGAGGATGGTGCGCGAAGTGCCGTTGTAGCGACGCTCGAGGAACTCCGGCATGGTGATCACCATCGAGCGGGTGTAGAAGGGCACGAATACCCAGCCGAGGATAAGGATCATCCAGCCTTGGATCTCCC
>CAZGJH010000133.1:0-7175 GCA_964525735.1 uncultured Sangeribacter sp. | reverse complement strand
TCGAAAACGGCATTAAGAGTTGAGTGCTTCCTCCTATGATGCCTACCCAAGCAGTCGCAATATGCTCCCGCTCATAACCCCATGAGAGCCAGGAAATTAAGCCAACTCACACGTGCGAGCTCATAACTATCAGGGTTCCCGTAAGATCGAGGGAGGCGAAGGCGCCACCTATTTATATATAGAAAACTCCTTTTTATATATAGAAACACTCCTTTACAAGAGTGATAGCTCTGTAAATAGAGCGCAAGGGTTGTCGACGAGCATCAATTGCTCTCGGCAACCCTTTTTTGTTTCACCCAAACCCATCCCCACCCATGTGCACAAGTAGTTTAAAATTAGGATTTATAAAAAAGTTTAACTTTCGGCATGATAATTTTGGCTTATGATTTGTTATTATTTCAAGACGCTTTTCTCCGCTGCATTGGAGGTTGCTGAAGTCTTCATTCAAGATTAAGTATCCTACTTCGTAACAAGATTAATTACAATAAGTTACATCGGGGCCTTCTTTGAGGCTCTGGCCCGTCAGCGACAAAGCCACATCTTTTTATAAAGGTGTAGAAGAATAAAAATGACGTCTAACCAAAATGATGATTAAATGCAAAAAATACAAAAAGAACTAAAACCACAGATAATTGAAGCCATCCAAGATAAAAAAGGGAAGAAAATCTCAGTTATCGATCTTGCGGCTTTCGAATCGGCCCCTGCTTCGCAGCTCGTGATCTGCCAAGGCAACAGCACCTCCCAGGTCTCGGCCATCGCCGATTCAATTCGTGAGTCTTTACTGGAAAATTGCGGTGTCAAACCAATCAATTACGACGGCTACCGCAACTCCCAATGGATTATCATCGATTACGGTCATCTAATGGTGCATGTTTTCCTACCCGAATTCAGAGAATTTTACAGCCTCGAAACCCTCTGGAACGATGCCCCGATCGAAACAATACCTGATTTAGATTAACAAATTCCATAATAGCTAAGCTCTAATAGACATGTTCAATATACCACGTCCTCAAAAAAACGGAGGCCCCAACAAGAAGCCACTCTTCAACATGTATTGGATGTATGGGGTTATCCTGATTTCTCTTTTCGCGTTGTTTTGGTTTCAAGACGCCTCCCAAACAAAGGAGGTAAACTGGACAGAATTCGAGAAAGCCGCCCTCGCAGGCGACATCTCGAAAATCGTCGTTTTCTCTGAAAATGGTGTCGCCGAAGGCTTTGTCACCGACGAAGCTGCCAAGAAACACAATTTCGAATCTAACGACGCTTTCGACGGCAATAAGAAAATCAAGACTATCATCCCCTCTTCCGATAAAATCCAGGAGAAAATCGACAGCTGGAACGCCACTCTCGCCTCAGAAGGCCACTCTCAAATAGCCGTAACCTACGAAAAAGGCTCCGACCTGATGAAGCTCTTCTGGTATTTCGGCCCTATCCTGCTGCTCGTGGTCTTCATGGTCTACATGTCGAAGCGCATGAGCGGAGGCTCAGGCGGGGGCGGCATCTTCAACGTGGGCAAATCCAAGGCCGTGGTATTCGATAAGGATAATGGCAATACGGTGACATTCAAGGATGTAGCCGGCCTTGCCGAAGCTAAAGTCGAAATCGAGGAGATCGTGGAATTCCTCAAACACCCTCAGCGTTACACCGAACTCGGCGCGAAGATTCCGAAAGGCGCCCTCCTCGTAGGCCCTCCGGGTACAGGTAAGACGCTGCTTGCCAAGGCGGTAGCCGGCGAGGCAAACGTCCCCTTCCTCTCTATGTCTGGTTCCGACTTCGTTGAGATGTTCGTAGGTGTGGGCGCAGCTCGTGTGCGCGACCTCTTCAAACAAGCCAAAGAGAAAGCCCCCTGTATCGTCTTCATCGACGAGATCGACGCCGTGGGTCGCGCCCGTGGCAAGAACCCCAACATGGGCTCGAACGACGAACGTGAGAACACCCTCAACCAGATGCTTACCGAAATGGACGGCTTCGGCTCCAACAATGGCGTGATCATTCTTGCTGCTACCAACCGTGCCGACATGCTCGACAAGGCCCTCCTCCGTCCCGGCCGTTTCGACCGCCAGATCTACGTCGACCTCCCCGAGCTCACCGACCGTATGGAGATCTTCAACGTGCATCTGCGCAACCTGAAAGTGAACAGCAAACTTGATATCGAACAGCTCGCCCGACAGACCCAGGGCTTCTCCGGCGCGGAAATCGCCAACGTCTGCAACGAGGCTGCCCTTATCGCAGCGCGTAACAATAAGAAATCTGTCGATTGGAACGACTTCATGGCGGCTATCGACCGTATCGTGGGCGGCCTGGAGAAACGCTCCCGCATCATTACCGACGAGGAGAAATTCTCGATCGCTACTCACGAGGCTGGCCACGCCACAATCTCCTGGATGACGCAGTATGGCAATCCTCTTGTAAAGGTTACCATCGTGCCTCGTGGCCGTGCTCTCGGAGCCGCCTGGTATGCACCCGAAGCTCGCCAGATCATCCCCACTCAGGCTCTGCTCGACACTATGTGCGGAATGCTTGGCGGACGCGCTGCCGAAGACCTCTTCACCGGCCAGGTTGGCACCGGCGCGAGCGACGACCTTGAGAAGTGTACCAAGATTGCACGCTCTCTCGTGCTCGTCTACGGCATGAGCGACAAGCTTCCCAATATCAACTACAATGATTCAAGCGGTCAGGATTACGGTTTCACCAAACCATATTCTGAAGAAACGGCCAAAATCATCGACGAGGAGGTGAAGCGTATCATCAACGAGCAGTATGAGCGTGCCAAGGACATTCTCCGCAAGTATGCCAAGGAGCACAATCAGATTCGCGATCTCCTTGTTGAGAAGGAGGTGATCTTCCACGACGACGTACAGAACATTCTCGGTCCGCGCCAATGGAAGAGCCGCACCGACGAGATCATGGAGATCAACCGCAAGGAGGAGGCAGCCCGCAACTCTCAACCGCAGCTCCCCCAACCGGACGACGAAAAAGATGACAAAGACAAAGAACCTGTAAAGAACCCCGCTCCGAAAAAGGGGTTTGAAGAGGGCGACGACGACACTCCGCCTCCATTCAACAAGTAATGATACGAGGGTCTGAGAAGTATCTTCGACTTCTCAGACCCTTTCTCTTTTACCCCCAGGCAGCTACTCCCGTAAGCTGCCCCCCGAAACCCCTGGCATTAAGATTGGCTCAACTATGAAAACCACCTCCAAGCGCCCCACAAAAAATCGGCTTAGAAAACTGAAAACAACCAACAAGTTTTCCAAAATCAGTCATTTTTTGGTCTAAAAGTCCGATTTCGTGCGCTTAAACACTTATTGCCAAATTTTTTTATTAACTTTGCATGTTAGCATAAATAGGGCCGAGCCTATGTTCGCGCCGATTCCACATTTAGACACGAGGCTCCGACGAGTAGCCCCTAATCTACAGGACTAAGAACTTAATATTCTCTATAATAGTTTTTTATGAACAACAAGCAAATCAGCACGCTGGCACTTCTGCTGGCTACAGGTGGCCTTCTCCTACCCTCCTGCAAGGGTAAAGGCGGCGAAGGCGGCCAGGCTCAGATGGGAGCCCCTCAATTGGCCGTTATGACTATCTCTACCTCGAACACTGAATTGGAGACTGGTTTCCCTTGCACGCTCGAGGGTGTCAACGACGTCGAGATTCGTCCCCAGATTTCCGGTTTCCTTACTAAAGTGCATGTTGAAGACGGTCAGTACGTCAATAAAGGCCAGGTGCTCTTCACTATCGATCAGGTGCAGCTTCAGGCTGCCGTAGATCAGGCTAAGGCCGCTGTGGCTGTGGCTCAGGCTAACGTAAACACCGCCCAGACAAACGCCAACAACAATAAGATTCTTCTCGACAAGAACATCATCAGCGCTTCTGCTTATCAAACTTCAGCCGACGCCCTGAACGCTGCCAAGGCTCAGCTCGAGCAGGCCAAGGCTGCCCTTACCTCGGCTCAGAAAAACCTCTCTTATTCTACCGTCACTGCTCCCGTGGCCGGTTTCGTGGGCGCGATCCCCTACAAGGAGGGTACGCTCGTTTCTCCATCTACTCTCCTCACCATGCTCTCCGACAACACTGTGATGCAGGCCGTATTCTCTATCAATGAGAAAGACCTCCTCGAATTCACCGAGGGTGGCAAGCGCAAGCTCAAAGATGCCGTGGCTGCTTTCCCGGAGGTTTCTCTCCGCCTCGCCGACGGCTCCATCTATCCTTACAAGGGTAAGGTGGTGTCTATTTCAGGTGTGATCGATTCCTCTACCGGTAGCGCGCAGACAAAGGCCGACTTCCCCAACCCCGATGGTATGCTCCGAAGCGGCAACACGGGCCAGGTGCTCTTCCCCAACATCCACAACGAAGCTATCCAGATTCCGCAGAGCGCTACGTTTGAGATTCAAGACATGAAGTTTGCCTACGTTGTGGGCGATTCTGCAAAATTGCACGCAACCCCGATTACGGTTTCGGCCGAAAACGACGGCAAGAACTATATCGTGACCTCTGGTCTGAAACCTGGCGACGTTATCGTGACCGAAGGCGTGGGCATCGTAGCCAAGGATGGCCTCGTGATCACTCCCGTAAATCAATCTGCTCCCGCACAAGCCCCCGCTGAGGCCCCGGCTCAAGCTCCGGCTCAAGAATAAGAAGATAAGTCATCATTTAACTGACACTAATGAAACTTGATAATTTTATCAACAGGCCGGTGCTCTCTACCGTAATCTCGGTGTTTATCGTGATTTTCGGTTTGCTCGGTCTGGTCAGCCTGCCTATTGAGCAGTATCCTGACATCGCGCCTCCTACTGTACGTGTTTCCACCACCTACACGGGCGCAAACGCACAGACAGTGCTCAACTCTGTGATCGCACCTCTCGAGGAGCAGATCAACGGCGCCGAGAACATGGACTACATGGTTTCTTCTGCCACCAACAACGGTAGCGCCTCTATAGAGGTACACTTCAAACAGGGTATGGACCCCGACATGGCGGCCGTCGACGTGCAGAACCGTGTGGCAAAAGCCACTGCCTTCCTCCCCAGCGAGGTCAACCAGGTAGGTGTGATCACACAGAAACGCCAGTCGTCTATGCTTATGGTAATCGGTATGTACGACCCCGAGGATAAGTATACCACGCAGTTTATCGACAACTACATGGCTATCAACATTATCCCCGAAATCAAACGTGTGGCCGGTGTCGGCGACGCTATGGCCTTCGGTGCCGATTACTCTATGCGTATCTGGCTCAAGCCCGACGTAATGGCTCAGTACAAGCTCATGCCTTCCGATATCACCGCCGCTCTCGCCGAGCAGAACATCGAGGCCGCTCCCGGTCAGTTTGGCGAGCAGGGTAATCAGAGCTTCCAGTATGTCCTCCGCTACAAGGGACGTCTCTCGGAGGCAAGCGAGTTCGAGGATATCATCCTCCGCGCCGATTCCGACGGCAAACTCCTTAAGCTCAAGGACGTTGCCGACGTTGAACTCGGCCGACTCACTTACGGCTTCTCCAACCTCAACGACGGTCACATCGGCTCTTCTGCTATCGTGTTCCAGTCGGCCGGTTCGAACGCAACCGCCGTTATCGAGAACATCGAGCATCTTCTCGACCGCGCTCGCAAAGACCTCCCCGCCGGTATGGTGCTCAACGTCACCATGTCGGTCAACGACTTCCTCTTCGCTTCAATACATGAGGTTGTCAAGACCCTCATCGAGGCCTTTATCCTGGTGTTCCTCGTAGTGTTCATCTTCCTCCAGGACTTCCGCTCTACCCTCATCCCGATGATCGCCATCCCCGTGGCCCTTATCGGTACCTTCTTCCTCCTCTACATCTTCGGCTTCACGCTCAACTTGCTGACACTCTCCGCTCTTGTCTTGGCCATCGCGATTGTGGTCGACGACGCCATTGTGGTGGTTGAGGCGGTGCATGCCAAGCTCGACCAAGGCTATAAGTCGCCGCGCAAAGCCTCTATCGACGCCATGAACGAGATCGCCGGAGCTCTTATCTCCATCACCCTCGTCATGATGCTCGTGTTCATCCCCGTGTCGTTCCTCGGTGGCACATCGGGTATCTTCTACCGTCAGTTCGGTCTCACCATGGCCATGGCCATCTTCCTCTCGGCAATCAACGCCTTGACCCTCTCCCCTGCCCTCTGTGCCCTCTTCCTGAAAGGTCACGAAGAGAAGCCCCTCAAGGAGCGTATGGGCGAAGCCTACAGCGAGGCTGCCAAGACTATGGCTGAGTCTTACAAGAAGCGCTTCCACTTCCCCCCTATCATCACCGTGATCTTCCTCCTTGCGGCTATCGTGTTCCTCGTGCTCGGATGGTACACCTTCGAGAATGTCGCTCTGAGTGTGATTGCTATCATCGTGGCTGTGCTCGCCCTCATCGGCGTGTTCCAGCAGGCGTTTATCGATGCGTTCAACAAATCTTTCGATAAGCTTCTCGGTGTCTACCAGAAGGGCGTGAAATGGTTTGCCAACCACAAACTGATCAGCTTCGTATTCGTAGGAGGCTCAATCGGAATCCTGGTATGGCTTATGGCCATCACTCCTACCGCCCTCGTTCCTACCGAGGATACCGGTACAATCATGGGTGCCGTGACTATGCCTCCCGCTACTTCTCAGGAGCGCACTCAGGCTATCATGAATGAGGTCGACAGCATCATCGGTTCTATCCCCGCCGTGCAGAGCCGCACCGCCATCACGGGCTACAGCTTCGTGGGTGGCCAGGGCAACACCTACGGCTCGTTCATCATCAAGCTCAAACCGTGGGATGAGCGTAACGAGACGAGCGAGAGTGCAAGCGCGATCCTGAGCCAGCTCTTCATGAAGACGGGTATGATTCGCGACGGCCGAATCATGTTCTTCCAGCCTCCTATGATTACAGGTTACTCTGTGACCAACGGTTTCGAGATCAAACTTCAAGACCGTACCGGTGGCGACCTCAACAAATTCTTCGAGATCTATCAGCAGTTTATCGCCGCTCTGAATGCCAACCCCAACATCCAGATGGCCTACTCCAACTTCAACCCGACCTTCCCGCAGTATATGGTCGAGCTCGACGTTGCTAAGATCAAGCAGGCCGGCCTGACTCAGAATCAGGTGCTCTCTGCTCTCCAGGGC
This sequence comes from uncultured Sangeribacter sp., assembly GCA_964525735.1. Taxonomy (GTDB): domain Bacteria; phylum Bacteroidota; class Bacteroidia; order Bacteroidales; family Muribaculaceae; genus Lepagella. The sequence continues at coordinate 64 of CAZGJH010000133.1, read as the reverse complement.
TACTATGGCGGTATGTATATCTCCAACTTCAACAGCTTCGGTAAGCTCTACCGCGTCATGATGC
>CAZGJH010000132.1:3236-7297 GCA_964525735.1 uncultured Sangeribacter sp. | reverse complement strand
TTACAACCGTTTTCCGCCGTTTGCAAATATTTTTATGTTGTAGAACATGTTTTTCTATTTTTAGGCTCGCAATATTCTGAACATTAGTGTAATCAATAAATGTTAAATTCTGTTGCATTACGTTAATACAGGGCTTTGGCAGGGCACAAAAAACCCTCGGAGGGTGAGTCCGAGGGTAAATTCCTTTTTGAAAAGGGGGGATGAATCAACGATAGTCCTTGAGAATCTCGCGCAGGCGTTTGCGTGTGAAGAAGATTCTGCTTTTTACAGTCCCGAGAGGCATATTGAGCTTCTCAGAGATTTCCTCATACTTGTAGCCAGCCACATGGAGATTGAAGGGATCTCGATAATCGGCGGGGAACCCGGCGATTATGTTCGAGATTTCACCAATGGAGTACGCTCCGTCGGGAGTCTCTATTCCTGAATCCTGCTTCAGGTTCAGGTGGTAGAGGTCTTCCGTACTATCGACCATCGTATTCTCTCTTGCGCTCTTCCGGTAATTATTGATAAAGATATTGCGCATTATCGTGAGCATCCACCCCTTGAAATTGGTATTCTCGACAAATTTTTCTTCATTGTTGAGAGCTTTCAAGGTAGTATCCTGCACCAAATCATGAGCCTCATCCTTGTTCAACGTTAACTTCATCGCGAACGAAAGAAGATTGGACTGCATCCCGAGTACCGAAGTTCTAAATGTAGGCTTGCTACTCATCAAATGTTGTTCAATAGGTTTCTAAAGTTGATTACTAATCTCACGTGCAAAGGTAAGCATTTTGTTTCAATCTTCAAAGCTTTTTCCGTGAAAAATGTAAATATTCTTCTAATTTTTTTTCGACACTCTCACCAATTCTATGCGCGTGGCCGACATTCTGAGCACGTTAAACCGCAAATCTTCGATTTCGAACTCATCTCCCTGTGTGGGCAAAACCTCAAGATTGTCGAGTATGTAGCCTCCTAAGGTGTTGTAATCGTCCGATTCTTTAAGGTCGAGACCGAACTCTTCGTTGATGCGCTCTATCTCGGCACGCCCGGAGAATTCATACTCGCCGGGTGCCACCTCGCGCGCCAAAAGGCGTTTGCGGTCATGTTCATCTTCGATCTCGCCGAAAATCTCCTCCACAAGGTCTTCGAGCGTGGCCAATCCGGCTGTGCCACCGAATTCATCTACCACAATCGCCATAGAACGCTTCTCGGAGAGCATACGACGCATCATCTTATTGGCGAGCATCGTCTCGGGTGTGAAGATCACAGGCTTGAGCCGTGTCTTCCAATCTTCATCTACATTGAAAAGCTCGGAGATATGAATATAACCGAGCACATCGTCGATATCCTCCTTATATACTACTATCTTCGACAGACCCGTCGCGATAAATTTCTTGATAAGGTCGTCGCGATTTACGGCATCGATACCTACGGCCACTATCTCGTTGCGCGGAATCATGCACTCTCCCATCTCAGTGTCTTTGAAATCGATGGCGTTGCGGAAGATTTTCACTTCGTTTTCCACCTCTTCGCGGTTGTCGGTGTCGTGAAGCTGCTTCTGAAGGTAATCGTCGAGCTCGTCGATTGTGAGCCGGTCAGACACCTCATTCTCATTCTTGAGGCCGAAAAGCTTCATAAGGCCGCGCGAGATGCCCGACACGAGCAGAGCCACGGGATAGAGCACGAGATACACAAGGTAAAGAGGGAGGGCGAAGAGGCGCAGCATCAGGTTGGGATTGATGCGGAAGGCCGTCTTGGGCATAAACTCACCCACGAAGAGCACTACCCCGGTAGAAATCAGAGTGTTGCAGATAAGCACAAGGGCTTCGGAGGGCATCCATCGCTCCAGGATGGGATTGATGATGATCGATATGGAGATACCGTAGATTACGAGCACCACATTATTGCCCACAAGGAGCGTGGATATGAACATATCCTCATGGCGCGAGAAGCCGCGTATGATACGGTCGATCACACCGCCTCGGGCGGCGTCGATCTCCATCCTGACCTTGCTCGACTGCACGAAGGCTATCTCCGAACCGGAGAAGAGGGCCGAGAGGATCAGGGCTATGATGGTGACGAGTATGGCTGTTGCTAATGTCATTGGTCCGGTCGGAGGTTGTCACGGTTCACCGGGAAGATCCCCGTGGGATGAAGTATACGGTATTGCGTCAAACGCTCGTTGCTTTCAAATCCGGTGCCTTCGAGCACATGAGTAGCGTTTTCGATGTGGATGAAGGTGTCGGAATAGAGTCGCTGGCGACGCTGGTCCCAGAATACGCGTGGAGAGAGAAACAGATCTTTTGGGGCCTTGGTCATCTCTACGTTTCCTTCGAGCTTCCAGAGCTTCATGACGCGGAAGAAGCGAGCCGAGTCGGCCGCCACAGTGGCTATGACCTTGAAGGAGGGGTCGAATTTCTGGAGGTAGAGCCCTTCGGGAAAGTGCCAGTAGGGGGTGTCGACCTCATCGTAGACATACCATACGGGGGCCACGATCTTGTATTGGGTGACGCCGGAGTCGGAAATGAGAGTGTTGACGTTGTGGGTGACCATAGAGGGCATCTTGTCGGGGCGCAGCTTACGGGAGACATCAATCTTCGTCTCTTCCGTGCAGCTCCCCGCCACGAGCGCGGCCGCCACAGCCATCATCATTGCCAAACCGGTTTTTCTCATCTTTTATTACTCTTTGCTTACTTGATCTCAGCTTACTTGATCTTGCGCTGCCAGAACCAGAGCTCGTTGAAGTTGATACCGAGCGTGATGTTGAGATAATTTTCGGTGATGAGCGACATGGGATGGGCCGCGCGGTGTTTCCACTCTATGCCGAGGTTGATCATCGTCTTGCCCTCGGGTGTGTTGAAACCGAAACCGCCTGTGACGCCATATTCCCTCACGCCGTTGCCGTTGATATTGAGATAGTCGTTGGCATAATATGCGCCGAGGCGATACACCATGCGCTGGAAATAGTTGCCACGGATCTTGGGGACGTACTCGCCGCCCACGGCATAGCGCGTGCGATTGTTGAATTTCATGCCACGGAACACCATATTCTCCGGATTGGCTGTCTCATAGAGGGGCGAATATTCGGCATCCTTCCAATTCTGAAAGGTTACGTCGGCCTCAAGCATCCATCGGCATGTGCGCTCATGGCGATATGCCACGCCGGCTCCGATCGACATCGGAGTATAATATTTTCCGTTCATCTTGCTGTAGGCCATCGTGTCGGGATTGGCTGTGGATACCGAAAGCTCCTGAGCCACGACCCACGTCTTGCCATGAAGCGACTTCTTCGGCGAGAAAGTCGCGCCTACGGTGAGACGGTCGGTGCGCGAGAGGTTGGCCGTATACTGTGCGCCGATGGTCAGATCCCAGTCGCGAATCTGCATCGTATGCTCCACGAGGGTCTGGCCGCCGGTCTGCGGGTTGGTGTAAACGTCGTTGATGATGTTGCCGAAGCTATAGGCGATGTTGGCACCGATAGAGAAGCCCTTGTATTTACCGGCCAAGCCGAAATATGCCTGGTTGATGCCGCCCGAACCCTGATTTTCGAGGGCACCGAACTTGATCTCGTTGCCGAAGGCATAGCCCACGGAGGAGTAAGGGAGCAGACCGATTGAAGCGCCCATGAATTTGGAGAGCGGGAATTGCATCGTGATGTAGTCGAGGCCGCCGCCGGTGGTGCGCTCCTTGACCGTTCCCTCCTTCTGCCAGAGCACAGTTACGTCGGCTCCCATGTCGAAGAGGAATGTGAGCGAGTCGATGGCCGCATACGAAGCCGGGTTCATCACGTTGATCTGTCGGCCCGAGTTCATGGCGTAGCCTACGGAGCCCATCTGTCGCTGCATAGAAGTGGCGCGGTCGCTGATTATGCCGTAGCCATACATAGAGTATGGCGTCGTGGTGTTCTGGGCGCGGAGGCCGGCCAACGTCGCGGCTACCATCAAGAGGAGTAGCTGTATCCTTTTCATATCCGTTGAAAAAATCCTGATTTTTCTTTTGTATATTGTTGTTTTATAATTCAATTTTTACCGAGAAGCTCAAAGATAGCCGTGGGAGGCGTTGTAGCCGAAGATCGACAC
>CAZGJH010000132.1:1871-3136 GCA_964525735.1 uncultured Sangeribacter sp. | reverse complement strand
ATGTCGAGCGTCACGGCTGTGCCGGCGTCTACCACCAAGAGCGGCTCTCCAGGGAAGAGACTCGCGGCTCCGGCTGCGGCCGCCACACGGTCGTTGCCGAGTGTGGAGCGTGTGCCATATTTCACCCCTATCGGAAGAGGAGTGGAGGAGGTGAGCACCAAAAGGGGCCCTTCGAGCATACGGCGGAGCGACTCCAAGAGTTTGGCATCCTTATGCCCTACGCTGCAATAGGCGCAACCTTCTACATCGCCGCTCTCAAGGAGCGGCACGAGCGACTCTACCGACATATCGAAGATGCGGCTGTGGCTGACAGGCTGACCCCCTTGCCACACTACGGCTTTTGCCGAAGAGTTGCCCTGATCTATTGTGAGCAGACGCATTTTATCCATCATGCCTCCTTTTTAGATTGGGAGACAATCATCCAGGAAGCGATGATCTGGATGCAGGCTCCCACGAGAGTGAAGAGGATGGTCTGGCGCAACACGGCGAGCACGCCGGCGTAGGGGCCGAGGTGAGACTCCGAATAAAACCAGAAGAGGGCCGCCACCACGAAGGCGATGCCTGCCCAGCACTCCATGCGGCGCAAGCGGCGCATACGCACCGACTCATGTGAAGCCCCGGCGGCTATGATGCGCGCCACGACGAATATCAAGGCCCCGGCGGAGTAGACCCACTTGAAGGCGCCTACCAGACCCAGGTCGGAGGGATTGAAGAATGGCACGATCAGAGCCACGCACACAAGCGCGAGGCCGGCCGACGCTACCCATTCCAGACGGCGCACACGCGCCAGAAACTCCGTTTTTTGCCTATTTGTATCTGCTGACATTATTAATAAGCGTAATTATTCGTATTTCAGGATAAAGACATCTTCATGGGGACGCTGCATATGAAATTTCTCGCGCGCCAGATGCTCGAGGCTACCGGTGCCGCGAATGATACCTTCGCGCTGCTGCCGATAGTAGGCCGCAGAATCGCGACACTCCGCGATCTGCTGCTCCAGCTCATTGATCTGGCGTTCATACTCCATATTGAGCTCAATAGAAGTATCGTCGTTGAAAAACAACAACAACACCATAAGCGACCCGATCACGATAATCGGGAGATGCGCTTTGCGCCTCACCCAGAAATTAGCCTTTTTGATATTCCTGCCCACTTTTAGAGAGATTATAGGTTAAAATATACCTTCATCGCGTGTGGTGAAACACGCGCTTCTGGCTCTCAAACCACAAAATTAGTGATTATATACCATTTAATCGCAAAATTAA
>CAZGJH010000132.1:0-1771 GCA_964525735.1 uncultured Sangeribacter sp. | reverse complement strand
TTCATTTTAACATTTTAACACGACTTTTTAACACTTCTCCCGTGATATTTTTTCAAACCTCGTTGTTATATCATCATAAAAACAATTTAAACCGATGGCGGACGGCGATTCCCAAGGGTTTTGTTTTCCGCTCGAACACCACTTTAAACTTTTACAACGATGGCAGATTCAGGATCATTTAAACAGAGATTATTAGGGTTGCAGGGCAACCTCTTAAACTTTGCTTATCAGTTAACGACAAGTAGAGAGACAGCTCAGGATCTCGTTCAGGACACTACGCTTAAAGTACTTGACAACGAGTCGAAGTATGTTGACAATGTCAACTTTAAGGGCTGGGTATTCACGATCATGCGCAACATCTTCATCAACAACTATCGCCGTCAGGTGAGAAGCGCGACAGTGATCGACACCACCGAGGATCTTTACCACCTCAACTTGTCGCAGGAGTCGGGTCTTTCATCGCCCGAGGGTAGTTTCGCCGCCAAAGAAATCTCCGCAGCTATCCAGGAATTTTCCGATGATTACCGTGTGCCTTTCTCAATGTACATCGCAGGTTACAAATACAGCGAGATCGCTGAAAAGATGGATCTCCCCCTCGGCACAGTGAAGAGCCGCATCTTCTTCGCACGCAAGCGTCTTCAGAGCCTTCTGAAGGATTATCGCTAATCTCCCCTCACGCTCGACACCTCTCCCCTATTACCGTTAATTACAATATATCCCTGATTCTGACTATCGCTGATATTCAGGAGCCGGAAAGTTTTAGATCCCGGCACCCGAGGCCCCAGTCCTTTTATTTATCGCGGGCCATTGCTTAACGATGATTACTCGAAAATACCCCTATATTTATATTTACCCCCAAACCAAAATTCATTTAATGAGAAAATCGGTGGATTCCATGTGAGAATCCACCGATTTTTACTTACTGTCTATTTCCGAATTTTATTTCAGGAGATCGGGACGCAGACGACGCGTGCGTTCGAGGCTCTGCTCATGCCGCCACTCGGCTATCTTCGCTTCATGGCCCGACAGAAGAATGTCGGGCACCCGCCAGCCATTGTATTCGGCCGGCCGAGTATAGATAGGAGGAGCCAACAGATCATCCTGGAAAGAATCGGAGAGAGCCGACTGCTCGTCGCCGATAGCTCCGGGGATGAGCCGAACGATGGCGTCGGTCATCACCAGGGCGGGAAGTTCCCCCCCGGTGAGCACATAGTCGCCGATAGATATCTCGCGTGTCACAAGATGTTCGCGTATGCGATAGTCTACCCCCTTGTAGTGTCCGCAAAGAATGATGAGATTTTCGGCCATCGAGAGATTGTTGGCTATCTTCTGATTGAAAGTCTCTCCGTCGGGCGAAGTGAAGATCACGTCGTCATATTCGCGTTCGGCCTTGAGAGCGTTGATGCACGCCTCCACGGGCTGAATCTTCATCACCATTCCGGCCTCTCCCCCGAAAGGATAATCATCTACCTTACGGTGGCGGTCGGTGGTGTAATCGCGAAGATTATGCACGACAATCTCAGCGAGCCCCTTGTCGCAGGCTCTCTTGATGATGGAACACCCCAACGGGGATTCGAACATTTCCGGAAGTACGGTCAGTATATCGATACGCATATGCAGGATTATCAATCGATCTCTTCGTCGGCCTCGTAGCCGCCCATCTCGCGGATAGCGTTCTTGAGCATTACATACTGCTGGAAGAGGTGGTTGACGGGCACCTCACCCTTGGTGTAGTCGTGCATCGGGCTCTTGAGGAAGAAGCTCAGGAAGC
>CAZGJH010000131.1:6273-7401 GCA_964525735.1 uncultured Sangeribacter sp. | reverse complement strand
ATGCAAATATGATGGACTTCCGCTATTCGAGCGCGATGACCAGCGGCGAAACCTGGCGTTGGTTTAACGATGCTTTCGATTTGGTGAAAGAATTCATAGCCGAAGGTGGCTATCGTCTTTATCCCGACAAGATCTCCCTCCCCGTGGCTCCCGGCGGCTCATCAAATGTCACCGTCACCCATCGTTGGAGCAACCTCGGCTGGGGATATTGCCCCACCAATATCCCTCAGTGGAACCAGAAATACAAAGTGGCCTTCGCGCTGCTCGATAAGGCAACTCTCAAGCCCGTCAAGGTCTACGTAGATGAGGAGCCCTGCCTCAACACCTGGATCAAGGGTCGCCCCTCCACTTATGAAACCCATTTCAATATGGGTGGCGTAAAGGCCGGCGAGTATGTCTGGGCTGTAGGTCTGGTAGATACTACCCGCGACAACGAGATCGGTCTTCAGATTTCGGCCAAGGCCGACATCACTCCCGAAGGCTGGGTAAAACTCACCACCGTCAACGTGAAATGATTATGATCAGACGATATTGTGCGGCTTTGGCGATGATGCTCACGGTTTGGATGTGGGCATCAGCCGCCGAGGTCTGGGTTGAGGCCGAATCGTTTGCCGACAAAGGCGGATGGGTCGTCGACCAGCAGTTTATGGATCTCATGGGTTCTCCCTATCTCATGGCTCATGGCATGGGGAGCCCTGTGGCCGATGCCGTCACCTCTGTGGATATACCCGAAAAGGGCACCTATACCGTCTTTGTGCGCACGTTCAACTGGACGTCTCCCTGGAGCGATGCCGAGGGCCCCGGACGCTTCTGTGTCAAGGTCGGAGGCAAGACTCTCCCGAAGTCGGTGGGCACGAAAGGCAACTGCTGGCAATGGCAGCAGGCTGGTAGCGTCGCGCTCAAACCAGGCAAGCAGCCTCTCGCTCTTCACGATCTGAGCGGCTTCAATGGCCGATGCGACGCCATCGTGCTCACCACCGACGCCAGCCTTGATTTGCCCGACGGCGGCGACGCCCTCATGGCCATGCGTCGTGCGGCTCTCGGCCTCGACAAGGCTGAGCCCGAATCGGCCCACTACGATCTTGTAGTGGTGGGTGGAGGCATAGCCGGCATGTGTGCCGCTGTCAG
>CAZGJH010000131.1:3345-6173 GCA_964525735.1 uncultured Sangeribacter sp. | reverse complement strand
GTCACGATGGGCGAGTGGAAGTGGGAGACGGGTATGAACCGCGACCAGATCGCCGAGGCCGAAACCGTACGCGACTATGGTCTGCTGGTAATCTTCTCCAACTGGAGTTTCCTCAAGAATCACCTTGCCGACAACGCTCCCTATCGCAATCGCTCCCTCGAATGGGTGGGCTACATCTCAGGCAAGCGCGAATCGCGCCGTCTGCTCGGCGACTATATCCTCAAGCAAGACGATATCGACAAGAATGTATATCACGAGGATGCCTCCTTCACCACCACTTGGAGCCTCGACCTCCATTTCCCTGATCCCGAGAACTCCAGCCGATTCCCCGGTGGCGAGTTCAAGGCTGCCACCAACCATGTGTTCATTCATCCTTATGCCGTGCCTTATCGCTGTCTTTACTCTCGCAATATCGACAATCTCTTCATGGCCGGCCGCAATATCAGCGTCACCCATGTGGCTCTCGGCACTGTGAGAGTGATGCGCACCACCGGCATGATGGGTGAGGTGGTCGGTATGGCCGCCTCGCTCTGCAAGAAGCACGATGTTTCGCCACGTGAAATATATCGCAGTTATCTCCCCGAGCTTACCGCCATGATGCAGGCTGGTGCGGGTCGGCCCGGGGAGGAGCTGCCCGATAATCAGCAATTCAATCTCCCCAATCAGTTGCTCGACACTCCCCGGATGTTGAAATAACCGATTTCGTAATAACACCACTCTCTGAAGTTTCTACACCATGAATCTGAGGCACATCATCACATCGCTATCCCTTGCCACTGCCGGCTATGCCTTGGCAGGGGATTGCTACTCCATACTTTCGGGCGATACGCTACGCATGGGCAACAGCCTCATAGAGCGGGTCTATCTCTGGAATAATGGCCATCTCATCACTTGCAGCGTCACCGACAAGGCGTCGGGCAATACACTCTATTCCGATGCCACACGAGCCGATTTCACCGTAAATCGCGCCGAGCCTTCTGATGGCACCATGACCGTGGCGACCCTCCCGGCCGACGGCATACGCCCTGAGCGCACGGTGGCCACTATCCGTTATCGCTTGGGCGATCTCGAAGTGGAGCGCAGCTATCGCCTCTACGACGGCGTGCCGGCCATAGCCATCGACACCCGTCTGCGCGGCTCGCTCAGTGGAACGGCCGAGAAGGAGGAGAGCGCGGCCGACCGCAGCAACATAGAGCATGCCGCCGATATGAAGGTGAAGCCAGTCACTGCCGTGCTCGACCGCCTCGGTCTGAAAGGGAATCATTGGCACGGACGCGCCGTGGAGTTTCGCGATATCACTGATTGGAACAACAACCTCGTCGACAGCCGCGATTTCATCTCCTATCGCAAGACCAATCATCGGGGCAACATACTCTCAGTGACCGATGGCGATACCGGCCATGGTTTCCTGTTCCTCAAGGAGGCTCCCTGCTCAGGCGTGCAGTTGGCTTATGGAGGGGGCGATTTTATCAGCGACTTCGGCTCGTTTATGGTCGCCGGTATCGGTGTCGGCGATGCCGACGTGACTCCCGACCGTTGGACCTCCACCTACAGCACGGTGCTGTGCAGCCACGGCGGTGGTGAGCTCGAAGCCCTCAAGGCGTTGCGCGGCTATCAGAAGCAATGCCGCATTCTCGACCCCGCGCGCGACGAGATGGTGATGATGAACACTTGGGGCGACCGCTCTCAGGATGCGAAAGTGAACGAGGCGTTCTGTCTCGCCGAACTTGAGAGGGCTTCGCGCTTAGGCGTCTCGCTCTTTCAGATCGACGACGGCTGGCAGGCCGGAAAGAGCCCTAATTCAGCCACTGCCGGAGGCTCTTTCAAGGATATCTACGCCAAGGCCGACTATTGGACTCCCGACCCCGTGAAGTATCCCCGTGGCCTCACGCCCATCGTTGAGCGTGGCCGCCAGCTCGGCATAGAGATAGGGCTCTGGTTTAATCCCAGCGTGCAGAATGATTTCGCCGATTGGGAGAAGGATGCCGCTACAATCGTGGGTCTCTGGCGGGAATACGGCATACGTATGTTCAAGATCGATGGCCTCACGGTGGCCTCGAAGAGAGGTGAGGAGAATCTGCGCCGACTCTTCGACAGGGTGCTCGTCGACACCGGCAACAGCGTGATGTTCAATCTCGATGCCACGGCAAGCCGTCGCGGCGGCTATCACTTCTTCAACGAGTATGGCAACGTATTCCTTGAGAACCGTTACACCGATTGGGGCAACTATTATCCCTATCAAACACTGCGCAATCTATGGATGCTCGCGCGCTATATGCCAGCAGAGAAATTGCAGATAGAGTTTCTCAACAAGTGGCGCAATCCTGACAAATACGCCGGCGACAGTTTCGCTCCTTCCTCCTACGATTTCGGCTACCTTTTCGCCACTACAATGGCTGGGCAACCGCTCGCCTGGATGGAAGCCTCCAACCTCCCCGAGGAGGCATTCTCGATCAAGCCGCTCGTCGATGCTTATCGCGCCGTGCAGCACGACTTCCACAGCGGGGTTATTCTTCCCGTTGGCGATGAACCCGACGGACGCTCGTGGACCGGCTTCCAATCGATCACCGGTGATGGCGAGGGCTATCTGCTTCTCTATCGCGAACTCAACGATAGGCCCCAAAGCAGCGTGGCTACCTGGCTCCACGAGGGTAGCGAAGTGAGCCTGACCCGTGTGCTGGGGAATGGCCGCGACCAGAGCGTCATCGCGGGTCGCGACGGCGCAATCCCGGTCACGCTCGATAGCCCCAACGATTTTGTAATGTACCGCTACACGGTAAAATCAAATTCGAATCAATAACATTTTCTACACACCTTCCTCAAATAAC
>CAZGJH010000131.1:1677-3245 GCA_964525735.1 uncultured Sangeribacter sp. | reverse complement strand
GGCTTCATGCGTTGCAAAGTCACCGTGAAGCAAGGAGGCCGCGACTACGAGGGGATGGCTACGGTGGGCTTCTCACCCGAGCAGCTGACGCCTGTGACTGTTCAACCTGCCGATTTCCATGAGTTCTGGGATAAGGCTATCGCCGATGCCCGCAAATGGGATCTCGAACCTATGATGACGCTCGTGCCTGAAAAATGCACTCCAAAGGTCAATGTCTACCAGGTTTCGTGGGCCAACAGCGGGTGGGCCTCGCGAATGTATGGCATACTCACCGTGCCCGTGGGAGACGGTAAATTTCCGGCAATACTGAAGCTCCCCGGTGCCGGTGTGCGCGGCTACAACGGCGATATCGGTCACACGGAGCAGGGTGTGATGATTTTGGAGATCGGCATCCACGGCATGCCGGTAAATCTCCCTGCGGAGGTATACACCAGTCTCTACAACGGCGCGCTCAAAGGCTACCATTCGTTTAATTTCGACGACCGCGACCGCTACTACTACAAGCGCGTCATAACGGGCTGCGTGCGAGCCATCGACTTTATCGAGCAGCTGCCGCAATTCAACGGTTGCCTCGCCACATTCGGCGGCAGTCAGGGGGGTGGCCTTTCGATTATCGTGGCCGGTATCGACAAGCGCGTGGATGCTCTCGTATCCTATTATCCTGCCATGAGCGATATGGCGGGCTACACGGCCGGACGGGCCGGCGGTTGGCCCCACACACTCAAGGATAAGCGTTTCCATACTCCTGAGATTATCAATACGCTCTCTTATTACGACGTATCGAGTTTCGCACGCGAAATATCGGTGCCCGGCTACTATACGTTCGGCTACAACGATATGGTTTGCCCTCCCACAACCACTTACTCTGTGTATAACGTAATCGATGCTCCAAAGACGCTCCAAGTGGCTGAGAATACAGCCCATTATGCCTATAGCGAGCAAGGTTGGGATGCCTGGCGTTGGGTAGTGAATTTTCTGAAAGATTGCTCCTCGAAATAACCTGATTCTCCTCAAAATAACAGAGTCTCCTCAAAATAACAGAATCTCTTCTCAAACATGAAAGATATGAAACGAATAATATGCTCCCTTCTACTCGTGGCTTCTGCCTCGGCCATGATGGCCGCGATCACCAACGCATATGGCCGCGCAGCCGATTCTCTCAACGGCCGCTGGAATGTGATGGTAGACCAATATGACCAGGGCACAGGCAAAAAGGTGTTTGACGATGCACGCGTGGCCGATGGCGACAAGACAACTTTCTACGAATACTCTTTCGACGGCGGACTGCGCCTCGAAGTGCCGGGCGACTGGAATTCGCAGACCCCGGAACTGAAGTATTACGAAGGCACAGTTTGGTATGGACGCCATTTCGATGCCGATCCTCAACCCGGCGAGAGGGAAATACTCTATTTCGGCGGCGTGAGCTATCGTTGCAACGTATATCTCAACGGTAAGCTGCTCGGAAGCCATGAGGGGAGTTTCACCCCGTTTGAATTCGATGTGAACGACTATCTCAAGAAGGGTGACAACTTCCTCGCAGTTGAGGTAAACAACCGCCGCTCCACAGA
>CAZGJH010000131.1:0-1577 GCA_964525735.1 uncultured Sangeribacter sp. | reverse complement strand
GATGCCGAAGGGAAGGTGAAGGGTTCGATTGTAGCGAAAAACCTCAAACGCTGGGCCCCCGATGCGCCGGTGCTCTACGATATCACTGTGAGCGGAGGTGCCGACAAGGTCGACGAGCGGATCGGTTTCAGAAATATCGAAGTAGAGGGCACCAAGATTCTCGTAAACGGCGAGCCGCAGTTTATGCGTTGCGTGTCGTTTCATGAGGAGATACCTCAGCGCATGGGTCGTGCCTGTTCAAAAGCCGATGCCGCCATGCTGCTCAGTGAGGCGAAAGATCTGGGAGTCAATATGATTCGTCTGGCTCATTATCCGCAGAATGAGCACACTGTGCGCATGGCCGAGGAGATGGGCATAATGCTCTGGCAGGAGATTCCCGTGTGGCAGGGTATCGATTTCGCCAACGCTGAGACACGCGCGAAGGCCCAGAATATGCTCACAGAGATGATCGGCCGCGACAAAAACCGTTGCGCCGTAGGTTTCTGGGGTGTGGCCAACGAAACGAAACCCTCGGCAGAGCGCGACGATTTCCTTAAGTCGCTGCTTGCCACGGGTCGTTCGATCGACACTACGCGGCTCTACGTGGCGGCTTTCGACCTGCTTGAGTTTGATCGTGGACGCGGAGTCTTCGCCATGGACGATCCTTTCACCGAAAACCTCGACGTAGTGGCCGTAAACAAATATCTCGGCTGGTATCACGACTGGCCTGTGGCTCCGGCCGATGCAGTGTGGGTGGTCAACCCCGACAAGCCCCTTATAGTTTCTGAATTTGGTGGAGAGGCCCTCTACGGCCAGGAGGGGAGCGACGATGTGGCCAGCTCATGGAGCGAGGATTATCAGGCGCGTCTTTACCGCGACAATCTCGCCATGTTTGAGAATATCCCCAACCTCGCGGGTGTGTCGCCCTGGGTGCTTTTCGATTTCCGCTCACCCTTCCGTATGCACACCGTGAATCAGGAGGGCTGGAACCGCAAGGGCCTCGTGTCCGATCGCGGACAGCGCAAGAAGGCCTGGTATATCATGCACGATTACTACCAAAACAAGCGTAGCAAACAATGCTTCAAGCGTAGCAAATAATGTTTCAAGCGTAGCAAACAAACGATTCCTTTGACAATGAAAAGACTGCTATCATTATATCTGCTTTTGTCGCTGGCAGCATGCGCAGGCATGGCACGCACCGTGCGCATCCTGGCTATCGGCAACAGCTTCTCGCAAGACGCCGTTGAGCAAAATCTTCACGAATTGGCCCTTGCCGACGGCGACACGGCCATTATCGGCAACATGTTTATAGGCGGCTGCTCCCTGGAGCGCCACGTGAATAATGCCCGCGACGACAAACACTCTTACGCCTATCGCAAGATCGGGGCCGACGGCCGCAAGACGGAGCGTCGCGACGCTTCACTGCTCGAAGCCCTTGCTGATGAGCCTTGGGATTTCATTTCGATGCAGCAGGCGAGTCCGCTCTCGGGCGTGTATGAGTCTTACAGCGCATGGCTTCCCGAACTCAACGCTTTCGTCAAGAAAAACGGCCCCGCAAAGGCTCAGCGTGTGCTGCATCAGACATGGGCCTACAGCAA
>CAZGJH010000130.1:4090-7413 GCA_964525735.1 uncultured Sangeribacter sp. | reverse complement strand
CCACCTATAAAATCGATGCAACCGAAGTTTCAAAACAGAAGCTTCGGTTGCATCGATTTTATGATTTCTTCGGATTAATCAGATTGAATTGGCGCCAGAATTAGCAGAATTAGCCGAGTCCGCAGAAGCACCTGCACCCGAGGCCGTAGCAGCACCCGCCGTAGCCGCCCCTTTCGGAGCGATGATCTGCTTCGGCGGTGGCAAGATCTTCGACAGCCATCGCTCGTTGATGGTCTGCATCACCTCCCAGAACGTCGGCACAAACAGCGTACCAATCAGGCCGTTCATCGCCATACCGAACACTACCGCCGTGCCCAACTCGATGCGGCTATTGGCACCCGCACCCGTCGAAAACATCATCGGCATCACACCAAACACAAACGCCAAGGCCGTCATCATGATCGGTCGGAAGCGAATCACACCCGCATCATGAGCGCTCTTACGGATATCCTGTCCGCTCTTGCGGAAGTCCATCGCATACTCCACGATCAGAATCGCGTTCTTCGCCGACATACCCAACAGCAGAATCAAACCGATCTGCGTGTAGATACTTATGCTCTGCCCCATGAATATGCAGCCCAAAACAGTACCCAAAATTGCTGTCGGCATACTGAGCACCACCGCGATCGGGTCGGTCCAGCTCTCATACTGCGCTGCCAACACCAAGATAGTCATGATGATAGCAAACATAAACACGAAGCTGATCGTAGTGCCGGCCTGAGTTTCCTGATAAGCGATGCCCGACCAAGCGTAAGAGAAATTCTTACCGACGGCATCCTTAACAATCTCCTCCATCGCCAAAATACCCTCCGACGAGCTCACACCCTTGGCCGGAGTGGCCGTCAGGGAAGCCGAAGGATACATATTATATCGCGATACGCTCGACTCGCCCATCGTGGGCTCGATCGTTGAGAAGGCGCTGAACGGCACCATCTGGCCCTTCGAGTTGGGCACCGAAAGCTTCACGATATCGTTGGCCGTGCGCCGCGAAGCCGCATCGCCCTGCATAGTCACCTGGAAGGTACGCCCGAAATCTACGAAATCGTTTACAAACCCTCCGCCCATATACGAGGAGAGCACATCGTAGACCTGGCTCAGGCTGATGCCCTGAAGGAGCACACGGTCGCGGTCGATCTTCACCGTATATTGCGGCACGAGTCCCTGATAGAGCGACGTAACCGACGCTATGCGCGGATCTTTCTCGGCGCGCATCTGCACCTGCTTCAGCGCGTTCTCTATCTCGGCCGCGCCGAGGTTGTTGATATCGAGCAGCTCCATCGTCAAGCCCGACGAAATACCCAAACCTGGGATGGCCGGCGGATTGAGCGAGAAGATCACGGCCTCCTGGAATTTGGCCGACATCTCATCTACGGCCGCCATCACATTGTTGATGCCACCCTTCTTGCCACGCTCTTTCCACGGCTTGAGCACCACCATGATCGTGCCCATATTCGACGCCGCGCCACCTCCCATCATCGAGAAGCCCGACATGGCCATGACATCCTGAACGTAAGGATTCTTCTTTATCTCGGCGGCCAAACCGTCTACCACCTTACTCGTGCGCTCGTTGGAGGCTCCCGTGGGAAGCTCGATCGAAGTCACGAAGTAGCCCATATCCTCCGAGGGGATGTAGCTCGTTGGCCACTTCACGAAGCCCCAGATGGCCACACCGGCAAGCACGATAAACACGCCCATCGAAACGAGCGGACGCTTCAGCATCACGCTGATAATCTTCTCGTAAAGCGCCACACACTTGGCCCAGAACTTATTAAACCATACGTAGATGAAGAATTTCGACGGCTTGCGCGGCACGAGGAAGAGCGCGCAGAGAGCCGGAGTGAGCGTCAACGCATTGAAGCCTGAGAAGGCCGTGGAGATAGCGATCGTGAGCGCAAACTGTTTGTAAAGCTCGCCTGTGATACCGCTCACGAAAGCCGTGGGGATAAACACCGAGAGCAACACGAGCACCTCGCCCACAATCGGGCCTTGCAGCTCGCGCATGGCCTTCTCGGCCGCCTGCCGGCGATTCATCAAACCCTTGTCTACGATTCGCGAACAGTCTTCCACCACCACGATGGCATCATCCACCACAATCGCGATGGCGAGCACCAAGCCGAAGAGTGTCAGCGTATTGAGCGAGAAGCCCACCACCTTCATCACCGCCAACGTGGCGATAAGCGAGACGGGAATCGTAATCATCGGTATGATCACGGCTCTCCAGTTCTGAAGGAAGATCAGAATCACCACCATCACGATGAGCGACGTGAGTATGAACGTAGTGAAGAGGTTGCTGATCGACTCCTTCACGTAAGTCGTTGAGTTCTGCACGATTGTGTAGTGGATACCGTCGGGGAAATACTGCGCCAGGCGGTCGAGCTCCTTGAGACAGCCGTTCACTACGTCGAGGGCGTTGGCTCCAGGCAACTGCTCGATACCGATCAGAGCCGTCTCCTCGCCATTGAGTTTCGACACAGTGCTATAGCTCGAACTGCCGAGCTCGATCTTGGCCACATCCTTGAGGCGCATCACGCCTGTGCCGTCGGCGCGGATGATGATGTTGCTGAATTCCTCTACCGAGGAGAGCTGTCCAGGGCTGGTGACGGTAAACTGGAACTGGCTCCCGTCGTTATTAGGGGGCGCGCCGACCGCACCGGCCGACACCTCAAGATTCTGTGCCTGGATGGCCGCGCTTACGTCGGCCGGAGTGAGATGGCGTATGCGCATCGCCTCCGGTTCGAGCCAGATGCGCATGCTGTATTCGCCCGCGCCGAAAGCTCCCACGCCGCCTACACCGTCGACACGCGTCAGAGGGTCTACCAAGTTCAGCTGGGCATAATTCGTGAGATACAGCGCGCTGTAACGCTTCGGGTCGCTGGTCTGCAAGGCTATGAAGAGCACATTGTCGCTGCTCTGCTTGCTCACGCTTACACCCTGCTCCTTCACGGAGGTGGGGAGCGTGGCGTTGGCCTCGGAAATACGGTTTTGCACCTCCACGGCAGCCTCATCCACATCAGTGCCATTCTCGAAAGTGATGGTCAGGCCATAGCTGCCGTCGCTGCCGGAAGTGGAGCTCATGTAGAGCATGCCGTCTACGCCGTTCACCTGCTCCTCGATGGGAACACCTACGGCGCGTGCCACTGTGGCGGCGTCAGCTCCAGGATAGGAGGCGCTCACCATCACTGTGGGTGGCGTAATATCGGGATACTGTGCTATGGGGAGCGTCTCCAAGCACATCACACCGGCAAACACCATCAGGATGGCTATGACAGTGGCGAATATTGGGCGGTCGATAAAAAACTTTGAAAACATCGGCTTCGGTTTTA
>CAZGJH010000130.1:0-3990 GCA_964525735.1 uncultured Sangeribacter sp. | reverse complement strand
CGAAATCACTTCGTGAGCACAGGCTTCACGGTCTCTCCATTGCGCACTGAAAGCAGCGCCTTAGTCACATAGCGGTCGCCGGGGCGCAGGCCACTCTCTACCACACGGAGCGAATCCTGGAACGTCTCACCCACCTTGATCGGCGTATACACCACCTTGTTCGAATCGTTGACTACATATACATATTTGCCGAGCTGGTCGCTCCCTATCGAAGCGTCGCGTATCAGCATGGCATGCGGATCGGCCCCGTAAGGAAGATCTATCGTGACATACATGCCATCTTTTAGCTCAAAATCTTGATTTATAACCGAACCCTTCAGCTTGATAGTACCCGTAGAGCGGTTGACGGCCGGTGCCTCGTAAGTAAGGCTCGCGGTATACTTATGCAGCAGATCTACACGGAATTGCAAGGGTATCTCGCGATAGATAGGATCGTTGACACCCATCGTGCGCCCTACCATCTTCTCATACTGCGCATCCTCGATCTCAAACTCTGCCGTAAGCTTCGTATTGTCGTAGATAGTAGAGAGAAGCAACGGCGAAGCCTTCGACCCGCTGATGTAATCGCCTACGCCATAGTTGGAGTCGTCGATAATGCCGGCCATCGGGGCCTTGATGGTGCAATAGCCCAACTGCGTCTGGGCCGTATGCAGGGCGGCGCGGCAATCTTTCACGTTGGCCTCAGCCTGACGCAGGTTGCTCTCGGCCGAAAGCACCTCCATCTTCGACACTGCCTCTGCCTCGAAAGCCTTCTTCACAGCCTCGCAACGGCTCTTGGCATATTCGCTCTGACTTATCGCCGAAGCGAGCGAAGCCTCGGCCTGCTGCACGGCATCCTCATAGAGCGAAGGGTCTACCTTGAAAAGTATCTGCCCCTTCTCCACGATCGAACCGCCGGCATATTCCTTATAGATGATGCGCCCCTCTACGAGCGACACCACATTGGCCGTGGAGCCCGAAGAGAGATAGCCTGGATAACTCTTATGTAGGATTACGGAATCTGTAGTCACCTCGGCCACTTCAATAGCGCGCGGCTCGGTGTCTTCTACAGTCTTTTCGCGATGATGGCATGAGCTGAAAAGTGTGATAACTGCCAATAGTGGAAGGATATATGTTTTCATTGGTATATGTTTAATGATTTTCGATTCTGAATTTCTGACTCTCCCAGCCGCCGCCGAGAGCCTGATAGATTGAGATAAGCCCCGTGAGGGCCTCGCCCTCGAGCTCCACGAGCTGATTCTGCGAGTTGAGCCAGCTCATCTGGCCGTCGACCACATTCGAGAAGGCCGTAAGACCCGTCTTGTAGAGATTGATAGCGAGACGAAGCGATTTCTCACTCTGCTCCACCACCTTCTCCTGAAGCTCGATACTCTGGAGTGTGGCATCGTAATTGTGCAGGGCATTGTCTACCTCCTCCACGGCGTTCATCACCGTGAGATTGTAATTGTCGATTGCAGCCTCCACCTGAATGCGAGCCTCGGCCGCACGGTAATCGCGGGCCATGCCGTCGAAGAGTGTCCAGCTCAGCTGCGGAGCCACGCTCCATGTGAAGGAATTCTTGCCGAAGAGATCGCCGGCCGAGTGTGCCTGAGTGCCGATTGTGCCCGTAAGACTGAGCGTGGGGAGGAAATCCTTACGCGCCACGCCGGCCTGGGCCGCGTATTCGGCCACTTCCAACTCGGCCTCCATGATATCGGGACGGCGACGCAGAAGATCTGACGGTACACCTGTATCGATACACATCTGATAGCCCGGAAGCGTGCTCTGATCGGCCAGATCCTGAGCCAACTCACCGGGGTATTCACCCACGAGGATGCAGATCGTATTGATGAGAGTGCGGATTTTCGATTGTATGCCAGGGAGGGTCGATTGCGTGTTATAGAGCACGGTCTTGGCCTGTGTCACGTCGAGCATGTCGGCCAATTCAGCCTCGAAACGGGCCTGCGTGATATTCACCACCTTCTGCTGCGATGCGATGTGCGCCTGGTTTACGGTAAGCTGCTTCTGGGCCACACGGAGCTGCATGTAGGCCGTGGCCACCTTCGCGCAGAGACTCACCATCACGGCGTCGTAGTCAACGCGCGAAGCATTGTAGGCCGCTTTCTTCACCTTGGCATTGGCATTGACGCGACCGAACACGTCGATCTCCCAGCTCATGTCGGCCCCGAGAGAAAACGACGACGACGGGATCGTGGAGCCGTAAGGACGATCTACCCGACCGCTATCTTTCGACTTTCCCCACCCCGCATTCAGATTGATTGTAGGATAATAACCCGCATAGGCCTGATAGATGCTCTTCTTGGCCATGTCGATACGCTTCACGGCCATGGCCACGTTGAAATTGTTATTTACCGCCTTCGAGATAAGACGGTCGAGCATAGGGTCACGGAAAGTGTGCCACCAATTATCATCGGTGGGCGAGATCTGTTTAGTCTCGGGGGTCATCTGCCACGCCTGTGGAAGCGAATCGCGCAGATAAACACCGCTCTCCTGGGCCGAAGCGAAGAGTGGCAGAGCGAGTAGGAAAGCTGTCAGAAGTTTAGTCATCTTAATGGAATTAAATTGTCAATGTAGGGACATGCCTTTGGCATGTAGCGGAGCCTACAGAAGCAAAGATCATGCCGAAGCAAAGAGGTGATCAAAGAGAGAGCAAGAGCAGCGAGCATGCGATGGTCATCGCTCCGGCAAGCCAATATGTGGCTTTCGTAGAGAGCAGACCAGGGGTCTCCATTGCGAGGGTTTTAACTTGTGTTTTCATAGCTTTGTTTTGTTAGAGGTTTATCATTCCAACACCAAAACAGCCATTTTAGTTTTCTCACACGCAAAAAAAGCACCCGGGAAGCCATTTCCCGGGTGCTTTCTCTATAGCGATGTTGTCAAAATTTACGCATTGTCGCGGCCATGGCAATTCTTATACTTCTTGCCGCTGCCGCAAGGACAAGGATCATTGCGCCCTACTTTCGGAGCCGCCTTCATGGGCTGCTTCGGAGCCGGCTGGCGATTCACATTCTGTGCTGCCTGACGCTGTGCCGTCTCCCCCGGGTAACTGTCGCGGGTCGTGCTGTAGTTGGCATAGGGATTCGGATAAGAGGTCGTGGAGGTGGTATACTCACGGCGAATCTCCTGCTGCTCGCGCATCTTGCGCTGGTTCTCCTGAGCCTCGCGCTGAGCGGCCTCCAAAGCCTTGGCCTCATTGTAGTCGGGCACGGCGAGCTTACCTCTCATAAGCGTGGCCACAGCCTTCGAGTTCATCTCCCAGAGCATCTTCTTCCAGAGTTCATAAGCCTCAAGCTTATAGATCACGAGCGGATCTTTCTGCTCGTAGCTGGCGTTCTGAACCGACTTGCGCAACTCGTCCATCTCGCGGAGCTGCTCCTGCCAAGCCTTGTCGATGCTGGAGAGAAGCACTGTCTTCTCCCACGCCTTCGTAAGGGCCTTGCAACCGTTGTCGTAAGCCTCCTTGATGTCGCAGCGGATGTTGTACATGCGGCGACCATCCGTGACAGGCACACCTACCAAGCCGGTTGCGCCGCGCTCCTCTACAAACTCCTTGATGTAAGGCATCGCGCCCTCGGCCATCTTCTGCTTGTTGCGGTTGTAGGTCTGCATGGCTGTCTCGGCCAGGCGATCGGTCATTTCGTTGGGATCGAGCTTGGCGTATTCCTCCTCAGTGAAGGGAAGCTCTACGGCGAAGGCCTTGCGCACCTCCTCGTCAAACTCCTTGTAGCCACCCTCGTAGCGACGGCAAGCGAGCTCCTGGGCGGTCTCGAAGATCATGTTGGCGATGTCGGTGCCGATGCGCTCACCCTTCAGGGCGTTCTGGCGGCGACCGTATACGCCCTTACGCTGGGCGTTCATGACGTCGTCGTATTCCACGAGGCGCTTACGGATACCGAAGTTGTTCTCCTCTACGCGCTTCTGCGCATTCTCGATCGACTTCGTCACCATCTTGCTCTCGATCATGTCGCCCTCCTGGAAACCGAGCTTGTC
>CAZGJH010000129.1:0-7447 GCA_964525735.1 uncultured Sangeribacter sp. | reverse complement strand
GCAACTTCATAGAATACAATATCATCTGTATCTGGAAAAATTTCATCAATTGTAATATTGGAGCAAATTGTATCTATACCAAACGCAGTGAGGCCGGAAATTAGATTTTCTATCAGCAGCGGGGGAAATTTGAATTTTTGACGAGACAACACTTCTCTGTATTCTTCGATAATCGCGTTATTGTATAAAGGCGTTATAACCTCATTAAATATACATTTAATGATTATTGCAGTATTAGAAAACTCATTTGATGAGAGAAGGGAAGATACGAGGACATTTGTATCAATTACTGCATAAATTTTTTTCTTTTCTTTCATCTCTTGAGGCCTTTATTTCTGCATTGATATCTGCGAGATTCATATCTACAAGATTGTTCTCTGCCGCTGACTTACGCAATGCTTCAAAGGCTGCCATAGCATTACCTTTTATTAGCTCTGAACTGTCAGCCTTGATTTCAAATGGTATTTTTTTTTCTCTGACTACGGCTTTCATGAATATATTGAATGCAGCCGTAGCACTCAGACCGAAAGCCTCACACAAGGAATCAAATTTTTGTTTCAGACCTTGGTCTACTCGTATGGAAATAGTTGATTGTGCCATAAATATTATGAATTTGTACTGCAAAAGTACAACATTTGCATTAATTATGCAAGTTTTTTGGAAAAATTATAACTGGCCAAATTGAAAAATAAATTTGTTAATCGTCCTATAAAAAGTGAGAAAAAGGTTGGTCTGACATTTCGCGTGATGTTTTTGGGTTTGACACTTGTGTCGTTCTATAAAATTTTGTAATTTTGTAAACTAAAATATTTTATGTATGGCAATACCAATTAAACAAGTACCAATCTTGACAGGTGAAATAGCTGAGGCTTTTGTTCGAGAAGCTGAAGAAAAGGAGAGTAGACCGCATGGTTATAGACTTTCTTCGGATGATGAAGCCACAGTAAGAAAAGTGATTCGAAGAATGGAAGAATTTGTTCCATCATGGAGAAAAAAGAAATAATCACGGCATTGTTTGTAAAATAAGGTAATAGTCTGCCGGGAGGGCAGATGTGGTGGGCAAGGATTGAAAAATATTTTGTGTGGGGATTAAAAAACGTTAATTGTTGTGGGGCGGGGCTTTTTGTCGCGGGGTGGGGCGTTTTTGTCGCGTGGGGGATGGGGGTTTAGTCGGTTCAAAGTATTAACTTTGCAGTTTGAAACTAATGGCCTGGGGTGGCTTCTTCTTTGAGGGGGCTCGCCGGGGACTTTAAAACTGACAGATAAAACAGATAAAATGGAAAAGAGCACCAAAAAGCCTTATGTGAAACCGGAGACGGAAATCGTCAACCTTAACCTTGAGCAACCGCTTCTCCAGAGCAGTTATGACTGGGGGAATGGAGGAGTGTGGGGGTAAGGCCCTGACTTAGGGGACTTTTTAACTTTCAAACAACTGCGCAAAATGAAAATAAAACCGATATTGAGTTTGATTCCGATGGCGCTGATGGGCTTGTGGGCCTGCCAGTCGGAAACACCTGAACAACCGGACTCGCCGAAAGATGAGCCGACGACACGTCGTGATGTGGTGGTGACTGCTTGCTTGCCTGGCGGCAGCGATACGCGTGCTATTATCGAGTATGGGTATCAGGATGAGTCGAGAGAGGTCTTTAAGTGGACAAGTGAAGAGTTTATCAGCATTTTAAATATCACCAAATTCCGTGATTACCATACAAAGAATGCAGGACCGATTCTGTATGTTGATGAAGAAAAGATCGATGGGGACGAGGCTCCTTTTTTATATCCAGATAAACTTAGTGACGAAACACGTGCAGAGTATGATAATTTCTTCTCACTCTTGGATCCAGGTGACGTTGTGCTTGTAGTGCTCGGTGGGGCGAATCCAACAGATATATCTAACGTGATCGATCAGGAGGTAGGGAATGTGATGTCATATGAGGCTATAAGCACGCTATATGATCAAAAGATATACTCCAATCCCGTAAGCGATTACCATACGCTAAAGCATATGCATATGATGACCAAGATGTATGATGTCGTGAAGGTGGAGGAGAAGGGGAAGGTGCCTAAAGTTCACTTCAAGCATATGTCGGCGATGTTTAGAGTTACGCTCACCAACCAGACCGGTGGTGATTTATTCACTAAACCCACTGATTTGACGTTCCATTATCCGTTGCCACAGGATTCAGCTTTTATCTCTGGATTTAGTTATTTTAGTGTATATGGGAATGATACAGATGGCTATTATTTGAAGGAGAATTTCAAAAAATATGACGATCATGGCAATAGGGCGATTTTCGTAACCGATAAAGTAACTCATAAGATTAACGAAAAATCACAACCAGACTCTCTTCGGAATGGTCAAACTTATGAGCTGTATGCTATTGTGCCTCCCAGAATTGGAGCCAAACCTAACTCGGGTGAGAAGTTTAAGGGGGATAAGTTTATCATAACCCTCTACGATGGGGTGGAATCCGGCTATGGAGTGTATGATGATGTTGAAAAATATCAGATTACGATACCGAATTTCAACACCGAGATCGAGCCGGGGAAGCGTTACTGGTTTAAGTTGACGGCTTGCAAGGAGGATGGTGAGGCGAAACTGATGTTTACATCGCAATGGAATGCGCTGCATCCGGCAACGCCTTGAACCGTAAGACAGCAGGCAGCTCTTTGAGCGGGCATATGCACTGGTATGCCGTAGCGGGTCATGCTTTCGCTTTGAGGAGCGACGACGGTGAGGTGTGGGGCTTGCTGAGCAACTACGAGCAGTTTGCGATCGGCGAGACGGCGGCGAGCGAGCCGTTTGCGATCGGCGAGGCGAGGGGGAGCAGGCCGTTGGCGTTCACGCTGCGGATCGGCGAACTGAGTGCCGTGGGACGGCTCGAGTATACCGAAGAGCTTCGACAGGAGCAACCCGAAGACTCGCAGACAATCGTATGCGGCAGGAGGGCAGATGGCCGTGCCGTATTCGAATTTCTGTGGCGCGGGGAGCTTACCGGTATCCTGACGTGCTCCGGCGATTACCGAGAGGGGGAGTTGTTGACGGCAGGCGAGCATAAGAAGCAGGCCATCGACAACGCCTTGATGGTGATTTACGCCCTTGCCACGGCCGACCAGGGGACAGCACTCTTTCATGCGGCGGCCGTGAGCCACGCCGGGGAGGGGTATCTGTTCATCGCGCCGAGCGGCACCGGCAAGAGCACCCACGCCCGCTTATGGGGAGAGTGGATCGCGGACGTCGGGCTGGTGAACGACGACAATCCCGTAGTGCGCATCGGCGAAGATGGAGAGGCCTGGGTGTACGGTTCGCCGTGGAGCGGGAAGACGGCTTGCTATCGCAACGAGCGTTATCCGCTTCGGGGGATCGTGCTGTTGAGCCAGGCGCCGTATAACAGGATACGGCGTTTGCGGGGTGTGGAGGCGTTTGCGGCGTTGCGACCGAGCATCAGTGGGAAGCGTTGGGAGCGGCGGATAGCCGACGGGTTGCACGCCACCGAGAGCGGGCTGACGGCCGACGTGCCCGTATGGCATCTGGAGTGTAGGCCCGATCGCGAGGCGGCCGAGATGTGCGCATCAACCATAACGAAGAAAAGATGACGACGAAGATAGAGACAGTAATGCAAACCTTGTCGCTGCTAAGATCAGCATTATGGCAGACTCCCGTTGAGAGTCTGCCATTTGCTGTTGTGGCCGATTGGGATGGGATCGGGAGGCTTGCGCTGCAGCAGACTGTGGGGCCGTTGGTGCTCACGTCGGCGTTGACGATGGAGGGGGAGGGGCGCCCCGGGCGGGAGTGGGTGTTGAAGGCGCTTGGGGTGATAGAGCGTAACCGGCGAACGCATGCGCTTGTGGATGCGACTGTGGCCGATGCTTTCGCGCGGCTGCGTGGGGAGGGGATGAAGCCCGTGCTTCTCAAAGGACAGGCGTATGCGCGGCTGTATCCCGACCCGACGCTGCGGCAATGCGGCGACATCGACATCTACGTAGGGGAGGATGATTTCGTGCGCGCTTACCGGGCGACGAAAGCGTTCGGGTGGCGAGGCGACGAGCACTTTTCGGAGGACGACAAGCATTACGGGTGCTTTTCAAACGGCGTAAGGATCGAGTTGCACAGGGTAGCGGCGAAATTGCCGCTGCGGGGGGAGATGGCGGCGGAGGATAGCGCGCTGTTTGACGTGACGTTTGTGTTCGTGCATCTCTACCATCATTTTCTCAGCGGGGGTGTGGGGTTACGTCAGCTGTGCGACTGGGCCATGCTGCTGCATCATCACCGGGGGAAGATCGATGAGAGGGCGCTTGCGAGGCGGCTCAAAGAATATGGCGTGCTGCAGGGGTGGAAGAGCTTCGCGCCGATACTCGTGGAGCACTTGGGGCTACCCGAAACAGAATGTTTATTATATTCTCCGAAATACTCGCGGAGGGGAGAGCGTGCGCTCTCGTTTATCATCGAAGAGGGGAATTTCGGGAAGTGGCGAGAGCGGAAAGGGGAGCGACCAGGGGGATATTTTGCGGGGAAGCTGTATTCGTTGGGGGAGCACACGGCGCATCTCTGGAGGAAGCTTCGGATAGATCCGTATACAGTTTTGCGCTATTACAGCGTTACAGTAATAAATGGAACAAAAACTGTGATAGGGGAGATAAAGAAATGCTGAGATACATCTTTAACATGACACGCGGCTTTCGCTGGCGTATAGCCGTGAGCGCGACGGCCGGGATAATGCGCGTGCTGATAGGGTTGGGGTTCGTAGCCCTGAGCAAGCGGGCCGTAGACATAGCGACAGGGACAGCCGAGGGGAGCTTGGGGCTCTGTGTAGCCGGACTGATAGGTGCGATCGTGATAGAGTTGGCGTGCTCGACGATCGGGAACCGGGCGACCGACCTCTCCGAGGCGGGGATGCAGAGCCGGATACAGGAGCGGCTGTTCGGGCGGATGCTGAACGCGGAGTGGAACGGGCGAGAGACGTTTCATTCAGGCGACGCGTTGACTCGCTTGACAGAAGACAGCAGGGTAGCGGCCGAGTGTCTGTGCCGGACGTTGCCGATGGTAAGCATCGCGCTGGTGCAGTTTGTCGGGGCGTTTGTGTTTCTGTGCTACTTCAGCTGGTTGTTGGCTGTGGTGTTAGCAGTTATCGTGCCCGTATTCATACTGTTAGGGCGGCTGTTTTTCCGGAGGACGAAACTGCTGACTCGGCGGATACGCGGGATCGAGAGCCGGCTTCAGGAGAGGATGCAGGAGAGTTTGCAGCATCGGATCCTGCTATTGACGTGCAACTACACACGGCGCACGATGGATGGGATCGGGGCGTTGCTACGGAACCGCTACGCCGTGATAGGGAGGCGGTCGAAGCTGACGGTGATGTCGCGCACTGGGGTGATAGCGGGTTTTCAGACGGGGTACTTGGCGGCGTTTCTGTGGGGAATAGCGGGGCTGAGGAGCGGGAGCATCACCTTCGGGATGATGACGGCCTACTTGCAGCTTGCTGGGCAGATACAGCGACCGTTGGCGGAGCTTGCACGGCTGATGCCAGGGCTGATACAATCGCACACCGCGTTTACGCGACTTGCAGAGATAGAGGCGCTTCCGACAGAGGGGACCACGGAGGAGAGAGCGACGCGGGGGATAACCTTTCGCGACGTGAGCTTTGCGTATCCGCAGCAGGGGCGGAAAGTGCTCGACCATTTCAGCCACACGTTTGCGGCGGGGAGCCGGACGGCGATCGTAGGGGAGACGGGGGCAGGGAAGAGCACTCTGCTACGGCTGATACTCGGACTGCTTCGGCCCCAGGCGGGGGAGATCGAGGGGCCGGGGAGGCAGGGGATCGTGTATGTGCCGCAAGGGAACAGTTTGCTGAGCGGGACCATCAGGCGCAACTTGCAGATCGGAAAGGCCGACGCGACAGAGGAAGAGATGCGCGAGGCGCTACATGCGGCGGCGGCCGACTTCGTATTTGACTTGCCCTACGGGCTTGAGACGCCCTGCGGGGAGCATGGCGACGGGCTAAGCGAGGGACAGGCTCAGCGGATAGCGATAGCTCGGGGGCTGTTGCGCCCCGGGGCGGTGTTGCTTCTCGACGAGATCAGCGCGTCGCTTGACGAGGCTACCGAGACGCTACTGATGCAGCGCCTGACAGAGCGAGCGACAAAAACGGCTGGCACGCAGACGATCCTGATGGTGACGCATCGCCCCAGCGTCCTTGCCTACTGCACCGACATACTTGACCTAACAGCCGAAGGAGACGCCTCAAATAGACCATAAGTGGATGAAAAAATCTTTGATTTTTATCGAGGTGTTGGAAATCTCGAATTTAATGATTAAATTTGCAAGCATCATCAACGTCACGGAGTTATGGAAGAGAATAAAGAGAAAAAGGAAATAACAACCGAATATATTAACCTGCAAACGGACTTCGGCTTCAAACGTGCTTTCGGTAGCGTTAAGAACAAGCCAGTGTTGATAAGGTTGCTTAACGCCCTTTTCGAGGGTCAGTTGACTGTGACCGATGTGGTTTATCATGACAAAGAGAAGTTGCCTGAATCCCAGGGTGGTAAGAGAATTGTGTATGACGTATACTGCACGGTGCCGATCAAACGAAATGGCTCTCCTTATTATCCGAAGGAGCAGACCAAAGGTGAAAATTCCGATAAGGATGCTGACCATCATTTTATCCTTGAGATGCAGAATGCCTATGCCCCTCCCTTTGAGGAAAGGATAACGTACTATGCGGCTAAGATGGTGGCTGACCAGGGAAAAGAGGGTTGGGAGTATACTTTGGATCCGGTCTTTGCGATCGCGATTATCGATTTCCACTTCCAAAATATGGCTCCAAAGATGGTAAGGGATGTGATGCTGGTTGATCGTGACAGCAAGGAGATTCTTACGAATAAAGTGCATATCATGTTTTGCTCCCTGAAGGATATTCCGAAGAAATGGGAGGAGTGTGAAACAGAATTAGCTCGTATATTGTTCTTAATTAAAAACATTGACAAGATGACCAGTACATCAGTAGCATATAGGGATGGTAATTTTTCGGAAATATTCGAAGTTGCCAAAAGCAACCGTCTGACACAGGAGGAGACGGTAAGTTATAGTGATTCGTTGCAGCGGTTGCTTGATATGAAAGCCAGTATCGATTTCGCCGACGAAAAGGCTGAACGAAGATTCGAGGAGGGTCGTGAGGTAGGACGAGAAGAAGGACGTGAGGAGGGTATTGATATTGGTACAGTGCGTGAGCAAAAGAAAAGAATCCGTAAGATGTTTTCGCGCGGCCAATCAGCTGACGAGATTGCCGAGATCTTTGATCTTACGGTCGAGGATGTGATGCGCTTGGTTAAAGAAAGCTAATTACTGGGGTATACAGACAAAATTTTATGAGTTAAGGCACCCAGCTTCGGCTTGAGGTGCCTTACTTTGTTTGTTGAGGTAAAGTATTCTTCTGTTATCCTGGCG
>CAZGJH010000128.1:0-7456 GCA_964525735.1 uncultured Sangeribacter sp. | reverse complement strand
CGTGTAGCGCCTTTAGGCGCGCAGCGAGCGTCAAATCGAAAGCCTCCTGAGCGTAGACATCAGCTCCTGATTAATCGGCTTATCATTCTTGATAGCCTTCGTAAACGGCACATACACGATCTCATCATTCTTCACGCCGATCATCACATTGCGCTGATCATCGAGCAGCGCATCCACGGCCGCCGCTCCCATGCGCGATGCCAGAATACGGTCGAACGCCGTAGGCGAACCGCCGCGCTGCAAGTGACCGAGAATCGTCACACGCACGTCATAATCCGGATACTCCTTCTTAACGCGATCAGCGAGCCCCATAGCCCCGCCCGTCGACGGCGACTCCGCCACAAGCACGATCGAAGAGTTCTTCGACTTACGGAAGCCATTGGCAATCAGCTCATCAAGCTGATCCACCTGCGTCGAGATCTCCGGGATGATAGCCGCCTCAGCACCCGATGCGATCGCACCGTTCAGCGCGAGGAAGCCCGCGTCGCGACCCATCACCTCTATAAAGAAGAGGCGCTCGTGCGACGTAGCCGTGTCGCGGATCTTGTCCACGCAGTCCATGATCGTGTTCAAGGCCGTGTCATAGCCGATTGTCGAGTCAGTGCCGTAGAGGTCGTTGTCGATAGTCCCTGGCAGACCCACCACCTGAAACCCGAACTCATTCGCGAAGATACGCGCACCCGTCAGCGAGCCGTCGCCACCGATCACCACGAGGCAGTCGATGCCATGACGCTGAAGCACGTCGTAGGCGCACTGCCTTCCCTCCGGAGTCTGAAACTCCTTGCAGCGCGCAGTCTTGAGGATAGTGCCGCCGCGCTGTATGATATTTGATACGTTCTGAGTCGAGAATTCCTCGATTTCGTCAGTGATCAGGCCGCGGTAGCCGCGTTTGATGCCAAACACCTTGAAACCCGCGTAGATAGCGGCGCGTGTCACGGCGCGTATTGCGGCGTTCATACCCGGCGCGTCGCCACCCGATGTGAGAATACCCACAGCTCTTTTCTTCTCCATAATCATCTCTTTATATTTAGTTAATATAGTTTCTTATATTTAGTTAATATAGTTTCCTAATTAAATCCTTCCCAATAGCGTTATATAATGTAGGGGCATTCGCTCCCAGTAGGGACGCGATTCTTCGCGTCCACCGCGTCCCCCCCGAAGCATCCCGAATCCCCTGCCCCCCAGTGTCCTGGTCCCGTGCGATGGCTTCAGCCATCGTCCCGCGTCGGAGTTTCGGTCCAGTGCGGCGCCTAATGGCGCCCGCCGCCTCGGGCACCCCGCTTTTTCCAAAGCACAAAGATAATAACTTGTCTCTAAAATGACAAAATTTTTTTAATTTTGCACTCAAAATAAATTTCAAACCAAGATGAAGAATATAATTTTCGACCTCGGCGGGGTCGTTATCGACCTCAAACGCCAAAACGCCGCCAACGCCCTCGAGGCCCTCGGCATCGCCGACGCTCCCGATCTTCTCGGCGAATACGAACAAAAAGGCCCCTTCCTCCTCCTCGAAAAGGGCCTCACCACCACTGCCGATTTCTACGACAAAATCCTCCCGCGCTGCCGCCCCAACACCACCTGCACGGAAATACGCGACGCCTTCGAGAAATTCCTCGTGGCCATACCCATCGAACGCCTCCAGGCTATCCGCCAGCTCCGCGAAAAGGGCTTCAAACTCTACGTCCTCTCCAACACCAACCCGCTGATGTTCAACCACTGGATTGACCTCGCCTTCCGCCAGGAGGGCCTCTCGATCAACGACTATTTCGACGGCGTAGTAACCTCCTTCCAGGAGAAAATGTGCAAACCCGACCCCGAAATATTCCAGCACGTCGTCGACCGCTACCACCTCGTACCCTCTGAGACCCTCATGCTCGACGACTCAGCCAAGAACTGCGAGAGCGCACGCTCTATCGGCCTAAACGCCATACAAATCGATAACTCCGGCGACGACTCGATGCTCAACGTCTGCGCTCGCCTCGCTAACGAGGGCGTGAAATGACCCCGGCTCCCCAAACCCAACCCGCTGCCGAAAAGCATCCCGCGGCCGAACATCATCCCGCGGCCGCCGCTATCGGCACTTTCGACGGCGTGCATCGCGGCCACGAGGCCGTCATCGCGAAGCTCCGCGACGTATCCGACGAGCGACACCTCACGCCGATCGCCGTAACCTTCGACCGTCACCCGCTCGACCTGATTGCCCCTGAACGCGCCCCGAAGGCCATCACGACCATCGAACGCAAGGCCCGGCTCCTCAAAGACGCGGGTGTCACCCCGGTCGTGCTCCCATTCGACGAAACAATGCGCGCCACGACAGCCCTCGACTGGATGCGCCGCCTCAAACGCGACTACAACGTGGCCGCAATCGTCGTAGGCTACGACAACACCTTCGGCTCCGACGGCGTCAATCTCTCGATTGCCGACTACCGCCGCCTCGGCCAATCGCTCGGCATCGACATCATCGAGGCCCCATTCGTGGCGGCCGTCAGTTCGTCGGCCATCCGCAAGGCGGTAGGGGAGGGGGATGTGAAGCGCGCCGCAGAGATGCTCGGCCGCCCTTACCGACTCACGGGCACCGTCGTCGACGGCAACCGCCTCGGCCGCACAATCGGTTTCCCGACGGCTAACATCAACCCCGACCCGACGCTCGCCATCCCGGCCGACGGCGTGTATGCCGCCACCGCTATCCTGAGCGACGGCTCGAAGCACCCCGCGATGGTGAACATCGGCCGGCGCCCCACCGTCCGCCGTGGCGAGCAGCGCACCATCGAAGCCCACGTAATCAACTGGAAAGGCGACCTCTACGGCTCCCAGATCGGCCTCGACTTCACCTCGCGCCTCCGCGACGAAGTCCGCTTCAACTCAATCGAAGCCCTCCGTGCCCAGCTCGAAAAAGACCGCCTCGCCGCCCTCAGCTGACTGGGAAGAGGCGCGCCCTGCTGACTGGGATGAGGCGCGCCCTCGCGCCTCCCGTGTCCCAGCCCCGTGTCCTCCCGTGCGTCTTGGTCCCGTGCGATGGCTTCAGCCATCGTCCCCCAAATTTTTTTCCGCAAAAATTACCGCTATCTCATTTTTATTGGTTATATTTGCAAATAATAATCCCCCCTCGGTGCCCCCCGCCGATTTCTCACATCTAAAACTATGAACGATATCGAAATTATCAACTTCGCCACAACCCCGTCTCTGATCAGCCGCTACATGCGCGAGCTCCGCGACGTAGCCATTCAGAACGACCCCATGCGTTTCCGCGCCAACCTCAACCGTATCGGCGAGATCATGGCTTACGAAATCTCCAAGCGGCTCAACTATTCGCAGGAGAGCGTCCAGACCCCCCTCGGGTTCGCGATGTGTCACGAGATCAGCGACCAAATCGTGCTCGCCACAATCCTACGAGCCGGAATCCCCTTCCACCAGGGATTCCTCAACTTCTTCGACAAGGCCGAAAACGCTTTCGTCAGCGCCTACCGCCGCTATAAGGAGAAGGGCGACCAGTTTGATGTGCTCGTAGAATACATGGCGGCTCCCCGCATCGACGGTAAAACGCTGATTCTCATCGATCCGATGCTCGCTACGGGCAGCTCCATGGAGCTCGGCTACCGCGCCCTCCTCAAGAAGGGCACACCCGCGCGCCTCCATATCGCTTCCGTAATCGCTTCGCGCGAGGCGATGGAATACCTCAGCAAGGTGCTCCCCTCGGGCATCACCACAATCTGGACAGCCGCAATCGACCCCGAAATCAACGCCCACAGCTACATCGTGCCTGGTCTCGGCGACGCCGGCGACCTCG
The DNA here is from genome assembly GCA_964525735.1 of uncultured Sangeribacter sp. GTDB lineage: Bacteria > Bacteroidota > Bacteroidia > Bacteroidales > Muribaculaceae > Lepagella. The sequence continues at coordinate 3,669 of CAZGJH010000128.1, read as the reverse complement.
CCTACGGTGTCAAGGACGACGAGTGATGCGGCCAACCCTCAGCAATTCGAATGATTCTCAAAAATATCGACATACTCAATTTCAAAAATATAGCCGAGGCCTGCCTCGAGTTCTCCCCGGGAGTCAATTGCCTCCTGGGGATGAACGGCATGGGGAAGAGTAATCTCCTGGAAGCCATACACTTCATCAGTATGGCACGCCCGATGAACCCCCTCCCCGACAACGCCCTCGTGCGCCACGGCCAGGAGCTCATGCTCGTGAAGGGCACCTTCTCCAGCGAGGCCGGCTCCGACGACGCCATCGCCTGCGGTTTCTCACGCGGTAAGGGTAAAAGCCTGAAACGCAACGGAAAGGAATACCGCCGCATATCGGAGCACATCGGCCGTTACCCCATCGTGACGGTCACCCCGGGCGATTCGCTCATCATCACTGGCCCGGGCGAGGAGCGCCGCAAACTGATGGACATGGTGATCTCGCAGGCCCACCCCGACTACCTCGCCAATCTTATACGATACGCGCGCGCGCTCGAGACCCGCAACAAGATGCTCCGCTCGGGCATGCGCGACCCGCTCCTCTTCGAGAGCGTCGAAAGCGGCATGATCGAGGCGGCCGAAGAGATCTACACCCGCCGAAAGGAGTGGGTCGAGCTCCTCGCGCCGAAGATTGCCGAATACTATGCGCGCCTCTCGGGCGACCGTGAGAAGACTTCGATCGCCTACCGCAGTCAACTCGACGGCGTGGGGATGAAGGCCGTGCTCGACGAACGCCGCGAAAAGGACGCCGTGCTCGGTTACACCTCCGGCGGCATTCACCGCGACGACCTCGAAACGGGGCTCGACGGCTACAGCCTCCGACGCCTCGGAAGCCAGGGCCAGGTGAAGACGTTCACCATCGCCCTTCGCCTCGCAATCTTCGAATACCTCCGCGAGGCCGGCGGCACGACCCCTCTGCTCCTCCTCGACGATATCTTCGACAAGCTCGACGCCCAGCGCGTGGAGAAGATCATGCAGGAGGTCACCACCTCCCCGGTCTTCGGCCAGATCTTCATCACCGACACCAACCGCAAGCACCTCGACGACATCATCGCCGGCGTCTCCGGACCCCGCGCCCTCATCAACGTCTCCAACGGCCAATTCTCCGTCATCCCCAATCTCTCAGAGTGCTCAGAGGTGCCCAATTCAGAAGCCGCATGGAAAGAATAAACACTCAGAGCATCGGCGATGTCCTCCGAATGGCTTTCCAGGAGAATTGCATGCAAGATCGCCTCGACGAGCGAAAGGCCGTCGACGCCTGGAGCATCGTCGTTGGCCGCGACCTCGCCGCCCAGTGCATGCGCCCCACAGTCAGAGACGGCCTCATGACCGTAGGCGTCCGCAACGCCGCCCTCCGCCACGAGCTCTCGATGAACCGCTCCCGTCTCCGCGCCGCAATCAACGCCCGCGTCGGCCGCGATGTGCTCGAAGACATCCGCTTCACCAGCTAAAGCAAGCTATAAATATATGGATCCCAAGAATCTACCCGACATATCGATCTTCCGCTGCGCCACACCGCTGCAGATCCGCTTCAACGATGTTGACGTGCTCGGCCACGTCAACAACACCGTCTATTTCTCATACTACGACACCGGCAAGGCATACTATTTCGAGGCCGTGCGCGGCAAAAAAATGGACTGGCACCACGTCGACACGGTGATCGCCAACGTCAACTGCGCCTACGTGGCCCCCATCTATTTCGAAAACGAAATCGAGGTGCTCACGGCTTGCGTCGGTATGCACGAGAAGAGCTTCCGCCTCCTCCAGATGATCCGCGACCGCCGCACGGGCGAGATCAAATCCGTGTGCGAAACGGTGATGGTGAGCTTCGACCCCGCAACGGCGACGGCCCACCCCATACCCGAAGATTGGCGCCGCATGCTCACTGAATACGAGGGCCGCGACCTCACCGTAACCAATTCATAATCAGTAATCCACAATTCACAATGCAAGATAATTTCAATAAACGACTGAAAGAGATTCTCGCAGCTGAATCCGAAGCCGTGGCCTCCATTCCTCTCACCGACAACTACCGCAAGGCCGTGGAGATCATCGTCGAGAACGTCAACCGTCGAGGCGGCAAGCTCGTCACATCCGGCATGGGCAAGGCCGGACAGATCGGCATGAACATCGCCACAACCTTCTGTTCTACAGGCACTCCCGCCGTGTTCCTCCACCCCTCGGAGGCTCAGCACGGCGACCTCGGCATCCTTCAGCCCAACGACGTGCTCCTCCTCCTCTCCAACTCGGGCAAGACCCGCGAGATCCTGGAACTCATCGACCTGGCACGCAACCTCTACCCGCAGCTGCCCCTGATCGTCATCACCGGCAACCCCGACAGTCCCCTCGCCGAAATGGCCGACGTGCCCCTCTTCACGGGCAGCGCTCCCGAAGTCTGCCCCCTCGGCCTGACCCCCACCACCTCTACCACCGTCATGACCGTGATGGGCGACCTCCTCGTAGTCTCCACCATGGAGCAGATCGGCTTCACCGTCGACGAATACGCCAAGCGCCACCACGGCGGCTACCTCGGCCACCGCAGTAGGGGGGAGGTCTGAGAAGCTGACTGGGAAGAGCTGACTGGGATGAGGCGCGCCCCCGCGCCTCCATACCGTAGCACCGCCCTCCGCATCGTAGGGACATGCCTTCGGCATGTAGCGGAGCCCTCCGAAGCACCGGGCTGACTGGGAAGAGGCGCGCCCCCGCGCCTCCACACCGTAGCACCAGCCCTCAGAAGCACCTGCCCACAGAAGCACCACACACGTAGAATAAAAATACATTCATAAAAAATGCCAAACATAGAAATCCCATTACAGACGGAGCGCTTCCAAAAAGAATCGCAAGAGCTCCGAATCCTCACCGAGGCCCTCGCGTGCCGCAAAGCCGCCAACGAGCTCCTCGCAGAAGAACGCTACATGGACGCCATGGAACGTACCGTGGCGGCCCTTACAACCATGCGCGAATTCCCTGATTATCAGAATACTGAATTCCGCGCACTCCTCGTAGCACTCCTCTTCGACCTCTCCGAGATCCACTTCATCCTCAAAAACTACAAACAGAGCGAAAAGGAGCTCGACGTGCTCTTCAAAGTGCTCGACCAGCTCGTAAAGCTCGACGAAGACCGCTTCGGACGCTACCACATTCTCGCCATGGAGCTCTCAACGCGCATACTCCGCTCGCGCAAGAAGGCCCTCGACCTCCTCGTGAAGCAGCAGATGAACGCCGGTGCTCTCTACGACAAAGTCAACGCCGGTGTCGTCGCTGCTACCGACAAACTCGTCGACTCCCTCCGCAACGTCGGCCAACTCCTCGCCTCTACCGGCGACGCCAAAGCCGCCCTCAAATTCTACTCCGAGGCCATCAAATACTCCAAGAAGCGCACCGGTCGCGTGACGCGCAAAGAGATTAAGATGACAATCGAGATGGCCGAGATCATGATGCGCAGCAAGTCGATGCGTCCTCGCGCACAGCGACTCCTCAACGCCATCCTCCCGCACGCCATTGCCCTCGAAACCATCGAGTTAGAGCGCGACATCCTCGCCCTCCTCGAAGTCTTCAACAAAGAGGAAACCAACGACCCCGCCTGGAAAACCTTCCTCCACAACATCACAACCCAAGCCAAAAACCGCTTCCGCAA
>CAZGJH010000127.1:0-7482 GCA_964525735.1 uncultured Sangeribacter sp. | reverse complement strand
CAGGTTTCGCCGCTGGTCATCGCGCTCGAATAGCGGAAGTCCATCATATTTGCATAGGCACCTTTGGCCTCGTAGAATTCGCCACGGCGCACCTCACCATGATCGGCATAGCCGTCGCCCTTGATAGAGCCGCCGTGTGACGACTCCACCCAGCCACCCTCGGCGATGATGGGACGCTGATAGCGCATCGAAGCGGCATAATTGCGCTCCCAGGTGGTGTAGTAGCTCTTCATGCCGAAAGCGTCATGGCGCAGCGAATAGCCTTTGGCCACAAGCTTGTCGATATACTCCTGTGCCTGATTCGTGTCGGCGTCGCCGAAAGTCTTCGTATCCATTATGCAGCGATGATAGTTGATAATGCAGGGCACACGCTTGAAAGCGCTGAGATAAGCATCGCTCACCCAATCAATCACGTCGCCACGAGGATCGGCATTGCCGGTGGAGTAAGTCACAGAGTGGCTCTCGCCCCACTTTCCGAGTCCGAAACCGCTGATGAACATCGTGACTTCTGGATCATCGTATTTTGCGGCCATAGCCTTCAGGAAAGCTGCGTATTTCTCCTGGAAGATGGGATCGTCGCAATAGGGCGACCACACTTTCATCGATCCGGTGACCGTCTCGAAGCCTTTTGCGCCTGCATCACGCACGTATTGAGGAGTGAAGAAGTCGTGCTTATCCTGGCTGTCGCAAATCAGCGAGAAAGCGAGTTTAAGGCCGCGCTCCTTGGCTCCGTCGACGAGCATATGGAAGCGGCGGGCGTAGACCGACGCCGATGCCGGCTGATCCCAGACGTAGACACCCTCCTCGGGGTTGAAGTAGGTCCAGGCGGCGCGTATGAAGAGCACGGAGGCGTAATCAGAAACCTTCACAGTGCCTTCCGACGAGGGATAGTTGTCGTAGATCTCCCAGAAATTGTCGTCGAGGCCATCGCCAAGACCCGTGTAAAGCACCCAACCCGACAGAGGATTCTTGAGGTTTTTGTAGCGTTCGGGCTTTATGTTTACTATCTCGTTGCCGCTGATTTCCCAATTATGGCCCTCGGAAGCGACGGCATCGTCGTCGCTACAGGCGGGGAGCATGAGGGCGGCCACCACGCCCGCCAGCATAACGCGGGCATGGTTTTTTACTGATTTTATGGTGATATTATTTCGAAACATTGGGGGGCCGGTTTTTATTTATTAGCAAATGTAACTGTGAGCTTCTCGATATCCACTACGACGTAGGTGCAGTTTTCGGGCACACAGAAGTAGGCGTAGCGGTTGTCGCTCTGGCCTGGCACGAGCGTCATCTCCTGACCGAGAGTGACTGGGAGATAACCACGATGCGAGTTACGCTTGGCATCTACGGTAGAGCCGAAGGCGTAGACATTGTTCTCGATGCTCGACACAAGGAAGTTGAGGGCACCGACACCGGTTGCCTTCGACCAATCGTCGGTCGACGTGCTGCGAGGCAGAGGATCGCCGTGATAGACGAACACATTCGGGTTGGCGAGCGACTGGATGAGCTTGTACTTGGCCTGGAAACCGGCTTTGAGACCATCGTCGTGGGCCGAGGCGTTGAAGCCGCCCCACATCCACAGCTCAGTCACCTCCTGAGAGTAGGGATTGATCTGATCTACGGTATTGTTGTAGGAAACAACGGTATTCTTCAGATCGGTGGCCGGAGAATAGATGATCACGGTATGGTCGTCGGTATTGACCACGATGCGGTAGGTGCCGTCGGCGGGAATCTCCCAGTAGGCGCTCTGATTGCCACCTGCCACCTGATCGAACTCGTGGGCCTGACCATCGTTGATGTCGTGGCTCGACTTATTCTTGGGCACGATCGTCACGGCTGTCTCACCATTGAACTCTATCGGCATCATGAGCTTGCCGGCCTTGAGCTCGCCACGCCAAGCATAGAGGCCGTCGGCTTCGAGTGCGGGCATGATCTCGATATCCGCGCCGCCGGTTGCGGCTCCCGACATGAAGAGATGATCGATTTCGACAACACTTCCGGCAGGCACAATCTTGACTGTCTGATTTGTCATGTTGATGGTGATCCGGTAGTTGTCGGCCTGCGGCACTACCCAATAGTTAGCCTTGGCGGCGTCGACCATCACAGCGGGCATATCGTCGTCGGTGATAGCCACGTCGGCCGAAGCCGGGGAGATGGCATTGTTTTCATCGCCGTAAATCACCGGGAAATTGATTTTTCCGCCTTGTAGCATGCCTGTCCAAGTGTAGATGCCCGAGGTAGTGAAGAGCTCTATGTCGTCGCCCACGGCGGAGCCGCTCATAAAGAGCTGGTCGGCCATATACTGCTTGGCTCCGTAGGTCTTCACCTTCACAGAGGCTGTGGCGATGTCGGGAATCACCACGCGCGGCCCCTCGAAAGATGCCGTGACAGAGAAATTGAGAGTGGCCAGCGAGCTGGTGAGGCATCCGAAATGGTCGATAAGCAGAGCCTGCAGCTCGGCGTTGGTGTATTGGCGAGTGAAGACGCCGTCGTCTTCATACTCCTTGCAAGCCGACGCTTTGCTACCGGCCACCTCCACCTGATACTCGTAGGTGGTGATGTATTCGTTGCCGTAGGGATGGGCGGGATCCCATTTCACGGTCAGGGCCACAGCGTCGGGATTGTTTTCGTCGAGCACGACGTAATCGGCAGAAGTCTCGAGCTGTATCACAGCGTTGCTTCGCGAGTAGCTGTTGTCGATAGCTTCGTCGCCGCAGGCTGTAGCCACGCCGGCCAACAGCGCGATGGCTGTCAGGCGGGCGATTTTGCTATATAATGATTTATAATTCATGGTGTGAGGGAATTAGTAACCGGGGTTATTGGTGAGGTTTGGACAAAGCTCGATGTCGTGGGTGGGGATAGGCCAGAGGTATTGGCGGTCGGGGAAGACGCGCTTCGCGCCGTAAGCCGCCAAGCCGGCATTGTAGAGAGCTGAGAAGTCGGCCAGACCATCCTCGTCGATCTGAGGAGTCATGCCCCAGAACCAGAGATCTTTCAGCACAACGTCGTTGAGGAGCTCTGTTGGCTGGAGGTTGATGTAGTTGTAGCCATTGAGAGCTTTCGAAGCGAGTTTCCAGCGGATAAGGTCCATATAGCGGAGACCCTCGTTGGCGAGCTCCATGCGGCGCTCTATGCGCACTGCCTTACGCATCTCCGTCTGCGAGCCTTTCGCCACTGCGGGATAAGCGTCGGTGGCGCCGACAGCCACACCGTAGGCACGGGCGCGCACGGTGTTGATGGCATTCACCACGCTATCGTCGATCTGGCCGAGTTCGATCATTGCCTCGGCATACATCAGGAGCACATCGGCGTAGCGCATCATGATGTAGTCGCGATCCACTTTCTTGCCGTTCTCTGTCCAGGATATGTCGATACCCTTCTTCCAGATCAGGCCGTTGTAGGAGGCATATTGGTTGACGGCGCGATTGTCGTTGTTGTCCTGAAGCTGACCGGTGGTGTAGTTCATCACCTTGAGAACGTCGGGGCGCGGGTTATATTCGAAGCCGCAGTGCTCGGTGCCGAACTCGACGATGGTGGCAGCACAACGCGGGTCGCGGTTGGCGAAGGGGTTGCGGGGGTCGAAGAGGGGCGATTCGTCGATGGGGAGGCCGTCGGTGCAGAGATAGGCGGCGAAGAGATCCCACGAGGGATTGTCGGAGCCGTAGCCACCGGCGTTACGGGGCAGACCGTTGTTGACATACCATTGGTCGAGAATCACGTCGTTGGCCAGCGAGCGGGGAATCACGAACACTTTCTCGGGATTCTCACGGGTGCTCTGGAGGAAGAGGCGCCCATAGTCGGGCTCAAGCGAGTAGACGCCGAGATCGATACATCTTTTGGCGGCATCGGCAGCGAGGTCGAAATCACCGTTGTAGAGGGCGAAACGGGCCTTCATGGCGAGAGCTGCGCCGCGTGTGGCATGCTGGGCCGATGTGCCGTAGCTTATGGGGAGATATTCGATAGCCTTGTCGAAATCGGCATAGGCGAGCTGCTTCACCTCATCGCGGTTGCGGCGACCTTTCTGCTCGGCTTCTGTGATGGTCTCTGTGCCTTCCATATAGGGCACGTCGCCGTAGTAGCAGATGAGCTCGGCATATTTGCAGGCGCGGCAGAAGTAGGCCTCGCCGGCGAAGGCATTGAGCTTCTCGGTGGTCATCGTGCCTTCGGCCTTATGATAGTTGGCCAAAAGGGTGTTGGCGCGGGCTATGAGCTTATAGTCTTGCTGCCATAGGGCATACACCTCCCACTGCTGGCCGTTCATCGTGCCGTCGAGCACGGTGCCGTTGCTGCCAGGGTTGCGGTTTTGCTGGCGATAGGTGAAATTGTCGGTCCACTGCTCGGAGCCTTCGAGGGGAGAATTCCAATAGCCGAGAATGTAGAACTCGTTGGTGGCCATCTGGAGCTCAAGCTCGTTGGAATACCACGATGAGCTGTTGCCCTGCGAGAGAGGCTCCATGTCCATGCTCTCGCAAGAGGTGAGCAACAAGGCGGCCGATACTATTGCATATAGTTTCTTGTTCATAGTGTCAGGATAAAGAAAGATTAGAATTTAAGATTGATACCCACCACGAGCGAAGTGGTGATAGGGTAAGAGCTCACACCCATCTCGGGGTCCCAACCTTTGGGATAATTGTCGATTGAGAAGAGGTCGCTCGCGCTGAAATAGATGCGGGCTTTCTGGATAGCCGCTTTCTTGGTGAGCTCGGCAGGGAGCGTATAGCCCAAAGTCAGGTTTTTAAGACGGAAGTAACGACCGTTGAACATCCAGAAGTCTGACACAGCGTAGTTGTTGCCTTTGGTGGTGTTGGTGAGACGTGGATAACGGGCAGCGAGATTCTCGGCCTCAGTGTTGAAAACGCTCCAGTAATTACCTTCGATGATCGCAGGGATGTTGCCGTAATTGTCGCGCAGAGGCTCTACCATAGCGCGGTCGAGATAGGCGTTCTGTTTGCCGATGCCCTGGAAGGCTACCGACATGTCGATACCTTTCCAACCGAGAGTGACTGTGCCGCCGTATTGGAAGCGGGGAAGGGAGTTGCCCAGAGGCACACGGTCGTATTCAGAAGAGATTACGCCGTCGGGCACTCCGTCGGGGCCGCTGATGTCGCGATATTTGAGGTCGCCCACGGTGACGGTGTTGTTGAGGCGTGCGGAGTTGTTCACCTCATCCTGAGTCTGATAGATGCCGTCGCAGATGTAGCCATACCAAGCGTTGAAGAGCTCGCCGGCGCGTTTCACTTTGCCGCCGCTGATGATATCGCTGTTGTTGAGATAGTCGATCTTCGAGATGAAGTCGGAGAGGTTGACGCTGATGCCGTAGTGGAAATCGCCGAGGCGATCATTCCAGCTGAGTTCGAGGTCGTATCCGTGGGTCGACATCTTGCCGGCGTTGGTGTTGGGGTCGCTGTAGCCCATCGACCAGGGAATCTGTATGGCGAGGAGCATATCGGTGGTCTTCTTCCAGTAATAATCGGCTGTGAATTTGAGTCGGTTGCTGAAGAAGTAGGCGTCGAGGCCGATATCGGTAGAGGTGGTCGTTTCCCAGGAGATATCCTCTACGGCGAGGAGTCGGAGAGCGGCGGTCTTGTCGGAAATCACCTCACCATTCTGATAGAAGTAGGCGTTGCCGAATGTCATGAGCGACATGTAAGGGAAATAGCTGCTACCGATACGTTCGTTGCCGAGCTTGCCCCAGGAGGCGCGCACTTTAAGGAAAGAGAGTGTGGAGGCGATATTCTCCATGAATTTCTCCTGCGACATCACCCAGCCGGCCGAGAAAGAGGGGAATGTGCCCCAGCGGTATTTCTTGGCGAAACGTGAGGAGCCGTCGCGGCGCACATTGGCCTGGAAGAGGTATTTATCGTCGTAAGAATAGAGCAGGCGCCCGAAGAAGGAGTTGGAGGTGTAGCGGGAGCCTGTTCCGCTGTTGTCTTTATAATCTTCCGGGCCTACGTTGAGGTAGGGATATTTGGTGAGCTCATATTGGTCGCGGGCGGCGGTGAGGCTTTCGCTGCTCATCACATAGTTTTCGTAGCCGGCCATGAGAGTGATATCGTTACGGCCGAAAGATTTCATATAGTTGGCGATCGCCTGCGTGGTGATGTGCCAGTTGTCGTTGCGGGTTTCAGAGAGCTTGTTTGTGGCCCATGAGGAGCCGCTTCCTTCCATGTAGCCACCGAAGATGTTGGGGTCGCTCATAAGCACGTAGTTTACGGCTTTGCGGAAGGCTTTCTGCTTGGTGTAGTTGATGAAGGGCGACACGATGCCGCTGATGCTGAGGCCATCGATGGGCTTGATGATGATCGAAGCCTTACCGCCGATCTGTGTGCTGTGAGAAACGCTCGAACCGCCTTCGCGAAGAAGCGCGTAGGGGTTGGCGCCCGATTTACCCTCGGCGTATCCACCATTCTGCCACACGGCCGGATAGACGGCCGGCATCTTGCGCATGTCGCTGAAAGGGCTGTAGTTGGGGGTGGTGTTCTTGGCGTTGCGGATGTTTACGTCAATGCTGGCCGAGAGATATTTGTTGATGGTGAAGTCGTTGTTGGTGCGGAACATGATTCGATGGAAATCGCGTCCCTCATACAGGCCGTCGACATCATCGTAGGAGAATGAGGCCTGCGATTTCACGGCTTTGTTGCCACCCGAGAGGGAGATGGTGTGGGTCATTCGCGGAGCGGAATCTTTCATCATCATCCCTTTCCAGTCGGTGATGGGATAACGGTCGGGATCTGTGGCATTGTAGCGCACCCAGTTTTTCACCTGGTCGGCTGTGTAGAGCTGGAAGTAGCCGGCAGCGGGGTTGTCGTTGTAGAGGAGCTCGTTGTTCATCTCGAGGTAGCGTGTCACGCCTACCATCGTGGGCTGCGAAGTGGGGAGCTCCCAACCGAACTCACCCGTGTAGCTGAGACTGAGCGACGACTCACCGCCGCGCTTGGTGGTGACGAGAATCACACCTGCGGCAGCTTTCGAACCGTAGATGGAGGCTGCGGCGGCATCCTTGAGCACAGAGATGCTCTCCACGTCGTTGGCGTTGACGTAGTCGATATTGTCACACTGCACACCGTCGACGATGATGAGCGGGCTTGAGTCGCCGATGGTGGTGACACCGCGCACGTGCATCGAACCAGCCGAAGCACCCGGGGCGTTGTTGTCGCGACGCACCATCAGACCCGATACGGAACCCTGCAGGGCGTTGGAGAGTGTGGTGGTCTTCTTAGCGGCGAGATCATCACCTTTCACTGATGCCACGGCGCCTGTGAGGTCTTTCTTCTTCACTGTGCCGTAGCCGATCACTACCACTTCGTTGAGCTGATTGTCGGTGGGCACCATATGGATTGTGAGGCTGCTGCCGGAGATTTTCACCTCGGCAGGTTTGTAGCCTACGTAAGAGACCATGAGTGTGGCGCCCTGAGGAGCATCGATGGTGAATTTGCCGTCGAGGTCGGTGCTGACGGCCACAGTGGTGTCTTTCAGGCGCACGGT
>CAZGJH010000126.1:5192-7539 GCA_964525735.1 uncultured Sangeribacter sp. | reverse complement strand
GCTTGGTTCAAGGTGAAGATGGAGGTAGGAACAGGCTTGGTTATTTATTGATAATAAATAAATTTGGTGGATTTTATTTACTGCCAGTAAATAAATCTACATCAAGACACCTGGAAATTATATCAATGCACGTGGAAATTGAGTGGTAATGAAATTTTTATTAATTTTGCGGTGGTAATCGAAGATTGATCAAGTATTTTTGAGATTACTGAAACCATTGAAGGAGACTCCAAATGCTTAAACACTATATTATCGCTTTGTCGGTGCTTCTTGGCACCGTGGCTGCCACAGCAATGCCAGCTGAAAAAATCAATCCCGCAGGCCGTAGATTGCTTGCTCGTTACAAGCAAACACCGGCTTATAAGCAAACACCGGCTTATGGGCAGACCCTGGCTTATGGGCAAACACCGGCTCGCGTGTGCTCTGACTTAATGGGGCAGGGCGCTAACCGAGAGCAGGGTGCCAACCGAGGGGAGGCTCCCACGATTCCGGTAATCGTGCAGACGGCGTCGGAGGCGTTGCTTGATTCCCTGCGCAGCGAAGGATACAGCGTCGAGTACATTTCTAAATCGGTGTCGGTCGTAGCAATGCCGATCGACCGGGTCGAGACGCTTGCCGAAAGTCCCAAAATTCAATCCTTGTCGTTTGGCGAGGAGGCGCATCCTATGATGAATCTGGCGCGTAAATCGGGGCATGTCGATGAGGTGCAAAGTGAGTTTTATCTGGCTTATGGCGACGAGGAATCTTATGCCTTCAAGGGCTCCGGTGTGATAGTAGCCGCCTTCGACATCGGCTTCGACCCCGCCCACATCAATTTCTTCAACGACGATCTCTCCGCCTCACGCGTGAAGTATTTCGCCAGCTACCCCGACCCCACCACATCCACCATCTTTATCGAAGACGTCTCCGACGCTCCCACCGATGACGTCACTATGACACATGCAACCCACGTGGTCGGTATTGCCGCTGGAAGCTATAACGGCAAGGGACGCACCAATATAGCAAACGCTTCTCGAACGCAGTTGCCGTTCTATGGTGTGGCTCCCGAAGCCGACATTGCCGTAAGCGCAGGGATGCTTTGCAACGCGAATATCCTGATGGGTATGCGCCGAATGGTAGACTTTGCCAATGAGCAAGGGCAGCCCATCGTGATCAACTTATCGATTGGTAGTCAGGAGGGTCCGCACGACGGCACCGACAGTTTTGCCGTGGCTATCAACGAAATCGCTGAAGAGTGTCCCGTCTGCATTTCAGCGGGTAATGACGCGGAAAGCAACCTGCATGCCGGAGGCTTTACCGTCGATCCCGACACACCGTTGCGCATTGTGTTCAAAGATAACAGGAGCGATTTTGCCGAGATCTGGGGAGCCGACGACACCCCCTTTACGGCAAGCATAATACTCGTCGACAAAACTACGGGCCATATCATCGCCAGGCGTAGCGCAGTAGAAGGAGCGGAAACGATTGTCGGTCAAGACGATACATTCTCCACGTATTGTTCGGGAAGCTTGACCCTCACGGCCTCATTGTCGGAAGTTAACGGCCGCTATAACGCTCTCATTCTCGATACCGATCTCGGTGTCAGCCCTGCTTACAACCAGAATTACTATCTTGGCATCGAAGTGGTGACGAGCGTTGCCGAACGTATCGATATGTGGGTCACAGGAGAGGGGGCATTCGCGCCTTGCGGCCTCTCGGGCTTCTCCGATCCGAATCCCGACGGGTCGATCAGCAGCATGGCGTGCGGCGAGAATACGATCTGCGTAGGCGCTTACGATACGCGCCAGGAATGGATCAACCTCGACAATGGTGTCCGTTCATATTCCCGTGTTAACCCTGAAGAGGTCTCCTATTATTCCTCCTATGGCACGTTGAACGATGGACGCTCGCTCCCACACCTTTGCGCGCCTGGCACTTATCTGCTATCGAGCTACAGCACACCATATGTCGACGCAGGCTACGCATCGCAGTCATACCTCTGCGCCTCGGCTCTCTTAGGCGATGAGGAGCATTACTTCGGAATGTACCAGGGCACGTCGATGTCTTGTCCCTTCGTGGCAGGGGTAGTGGCGCTTATGCTTGAAGCGAACCCCGAGCTCACGCCTGTGCAGATCCGCGATATTCTCATCGCTACGGCTGGAAGTCGATCGGGGACACAGTGGGGTGCGGGGAAAGTGAATGCTGAAGAGGCCGTTAGAAAAGTGTTTATTGACTATCCGAGTAGTGTTGATACTACAGCGGCCGAAACGTCCGCCGCAAGTGGGGTATACAGCCTTTCAGGTTATCGGGTAGCTCGCACGCTCGACGAGGGGAGCAGGCTTCCGTCTGGTGTGTATATTCTTCGCAC
>CAZGJH010000126.1:0-5092 GCA_964525735.1 uncultured Sangeribacter sp. | reverse complement strand
TTAATGGGTTTTGAGGGGGAGGAGGGAGGCGAGTTTGGGTTCGAGTTTGTAGTAGACGAGGGCCGAGAGGAGGAGGGTGATGACGAAGATTAGGAGGATTATCGAGAGGGAGGAGGCGTCGAGGGGGGCGTCGGTGGTGGGGGTGGTGAAGAGGCCCAGGCGGCGGAAGGCTTCGATGATGGGGTAGTGTACCATATAGAAGGCGAAGCTGAGGTTGCCAAACCAGACGAGGACTTTCGTGGAGAGGAGCCGGCTCCAGAGACCGCCGTTGCGGTCGTGGCTCGCGAAGGTGTAGATCAGGATAGCGGAGGGGATCCACCAGTAGGAGGCCAATCCGTAGCGTTGCGATACTTCGGGGTAGCATAGGATGCATCCTACGTAGAAGCCGATTACAAGTGTCTCTATCAGCGACTTGAATGCAAAATTTGAACGGCTGCCATCGGCTTGGCTGCCGTCGGATTGGCTGCACGAGGTTTGGCTACCATTGGTTTGGCTGCTACGAGATGAGGTGAAGAAGTAAAAGAGCATTATCCCGAGCAGGAAATCGACGAGCCGGAAAGCTGGGTTGATGTAGATCAGCGGTGTCCAAAGAGATTCCGGTATGAATTGGATTACAAAGAAGTAAATAATGACCGGTATGGCCAATACCGTCCACCAAATCATACTTTTGCCCTGTAAATATTTTGATCCTATGCCTTCACCTCCTAAATGCCCTTGTAGCCTCCACTTCCTGACTCCAAAAGGTGATAGGTTTGTTCTCAATTTATGCCTTCGATCTTCCCTATCAGCCATGCGCTCCCTGTAGCGAGACATTACTCGATCGAATTCTTCCGATTGCTCCTCAGGAAGCTCAGCCGGGACGTGGCGCGTGGAGGCGTAGACAGTCAGGCGGGTGAGCGCGAGGATGATGAAGGGGAAGAGGAGGTAGCAGAAGAGGAGGTCGGAGAGACACCACGAGGGGGAGTCGCACGAGAAATAGAAAGTGGGCGAGGGGATCCAGCTTTGGAGCATGAGGATGTTGGCGAGCCAGACGAGAGGGGTCTTCCAGCCGTAGAAGGGCGACATCAGCAACAGGGCGAGTATGAAACCGATGATGTGGCACGAGAAGAGACGCCTGACGCGTCGGCGCATGAAATCGCGGCGCGAGATAAGCCCCTGGGCAATCCGGTCGCGATAGCCGGCTGAGAGCACGAAGCCGCTCAGGATTATGAAAAAGCCGACACCTGAATCTCCTCCCGCAGGGAAGAGATCCAGGTGATGTATGAAGATGAAGAGCGCGAAAATTCCGCGCAAGGATTGCAACGAACTGAAAGAACGCATTCTGAAAGCGTATTAATCGACTAAAGCGGCGAGGCAAAGTGTATTAATCGACGAAAGCAGCGAGGCGGTCGAAGAAAGTGGGATCCTCGCCTGTGGTAAGGTCGACGAGCTTACCCTCCGGGTTGATGATGGCCTTCGTGGGGAAGCCCGTGATGTCGTAGGCATGATAGAGCTCCTGGTCGTTGCCGTTGTAGACGTTGATCCAGGGGAGCTGATGACGCTCCACACCGCCGCGCCAGTCCTCCTCCGGTTCGTTGCACCCGATTCCGATCACGACAATCTTGTCGCCATACTTCTTGTAGGCCTCCTTGAGGGCCGGGAATCCTTTGACACACCAGCCGCACCAGCTCCCCCAGAAGTCGAGCACGACCCACTTGCCACGGAAGTCGGAAAGACTGACTTTCTTGCCGCTGAGGTCGGGGAGCGTGAAATTGGGAGCCGTGATCTTACCGGAAGCCACCTCCGCCTTACGCTCCTCCTCGGCCGCGCGCTGCTCCTGCATCTCCTCGGCGTCGCGGTTGTAGAGCTCGGCATACGGCATGAGAATCGAAGATTTGGCGGCGGGCGTCATATTGTCGTAAAGAATCTTGAAATCGTCGCCGCTCAGCATCGTGATGGCGAAGGGGACGGCGTGGCTGTCGGGATGATCGGCCACGAATTGCTTCACGGCAGCGTCGTAGCGATCCATGTAAGCCTGCCCCTCCTCTGGCGACATCTCCACGCCTGAATTGATTTTCTCGACGTATTCCTGCTGAATGGGGTCGATGATGGCGTTCAGGGCCATTATATCTTCCATGAGCGGGGAACCCGTCACGTTGTAATCGAGCGGCTCGAAACTGTTGATCACGATTTCGAGGCGGTCGGAGGGAGAGGCGTAGAAATCGGGTTCGCTCATGGTGACTACGGGCGAAGAGATATTGTAGCGGGCGGCTCCGGCAGGGTCGAGCTTCAGAGTCGCGATGCCGTCTACCACCGCGAGCGTATCGTAGACGATGTGGAGATCTTCCTGCTGCTTCGCGGTGAAGATATTGTCGATCGTGACGTGGCTTACCACGAGGGTAGAGTCGGAAAATCCCGCCGGCACTTTGATAGTGACGTCGGAGCCGTCGGAATGGCTTGAGCAGGCGGAAAGGGCGAAAGCTACGGAGAGCGTCAGGCCAGCTGCTGAGAAAAGAATCGTTTTCTTCATTTGAGATAATGTTTTTTGATAATATTAATGATTTTTGGATGATTTTAGTTTTGGGCCGCGCAAGGTTTTTGTAAGAAAAAATCGGCATGCCATGCGATAAATTCGTATTTTTTAGGATTTTGCCATGCAACATATGTTGCGTTGTGTAGGAGAAATGTTGCAAGTGGTGATTTTTTGATAGACTTTGCGGATTTTTTATAGGTCACGTCAGATTCAGTGTCTAATTTTGCGGCGAGAAGAATTTAAGACGCCTGCCGAAGAGCGGCGGGCATCGAAGAGTTTTATGAACCCAAAAGCAAACAAATTCACTAATCATGAAACTCCATTTTATGGTCGTTTTACTCCTGTCGGTAGTGCCCACTGTATCCGCACAGGTAGCGCTGAAGACTAACGTCCTGAGCGATGCAACCCTGAGCCCAGATTTGGGGTTGGAACTGCCTCTACACAAGAAGTGGAGTGTAGATATAAGTGGAAACTTCAACGGCTGGACAGTCGATGGCCACAGATGGCGCCATTGGATTGTGCAACCGGAGCTGAGATACTGGCTCTGCGAGCGATACACAGGCCATTTCTTCGGCCTTCACCTCTTCGGAGGGCAATACAACGTGGGA
This sequence comes from uncultured Sangeribacter sp., assembly GCA_964525735.1. Classification (GTDB taxonomy): domain Bacteria; phylum Bacteroidota; class Bacteroidia; order Bacteroidales; family Muribaculaceae; genus Lepagella. The sequence goes on along the minus strand of CAZGJH010000126.1, from coordinate 1,972 downwards.
AACATCGATATGAATTTCAGTTTCTTAGGCACTGACTTTTCACGATTGAAAGACTCACGCTTCGAAGGCTGGTTTGGCGGCGCGGGCGTAGCATACGGCTACACCTGGATCCTTACCAAACACTGGAGCATGGAAGCCGAAATCGGCGTAGGCTGGTCGTATACGCGCTACGATAGATTCCGTTGCGCCGACTGCGGCAAGAAGGTCGAAACCGATCATCCCCACAATTATGTGGGCCTCACGAAAGCTGCGCTGAATTTCGTATACGTGTTCTGACAGCTTGACGCCTCTCTCACGAAACTACCAATAAACTTCCCAGCATACTAAATGTAAAACCTAATAGTATAATGAAATACATCAGAATAGCCATATTGCTTCTATTGCTTGGCACGGGCTTGGCGAGAGCGCACGACGTAGCGCGCATCTCCGTGACCGACCTGGAGATAGAGCGCACGGACGCCGACTTGACGATAGATTTCACCGTCGTGCCGAAAGATGTAGAGGTGAAGTCGATCAGCGAACTGACCATCGTCCCGGAGGTCGTGTCGTTTGATTCGAGTCGCACGCTCGATCTGCCGTCGGTGGTGGTGGCCGGACGCAGCCGCTGGCTCATCCGTCAGCGCGAGAGCGAGTCCAAACGCCCGGCAACACTTCTGAGAGCCGGCAAATCGGATCCCTACCGCTATCATGTGAAGGTGCCTTACGAGCAATGGATGGCCGGAGCGACGATCAACTTCCGCGAATCTGTGACCGGCTGCAAAGCCTGCCCCGAGATACACGACGTGATACCGGTGGCGCTTCTCGATATCGAACCGCCTGAAGAACAGAAGAAAAACTTCGCCGACTATTACATACAGCCCAAGGCCGAGGCGGTGAAGACACGGCATCTCGAAGGACAAGCCTACGTGGATTTCCCTGTAAATAAGATTGAGATCTACCCCGACTACCGACGCAACACCGTGGAGCTCGCCAAGATAATCGCCAGCATCGACACCGTGAAGAACGATCCCGACTGCACCGTTTCGAGCGTCACGCTGAAAGGATACGCCTCACCCGAAGGCAGTTACGCCAACAACACCCGACTGGCGAAGGGCCGAACCAACACCCTAAGCGACTATGTAAGATCCTTTTACAACTTCCCCGCATCGATCATGGCAACCTCTTACGATCCCGAAGACTGGGGCGGCCTTCGCCGATGGCTTGAAAGCGCTACGATAGAGAATAAGGATGCGATCCTTGCGATTGTGGATTCCGACATGGAGCCCGACGCCAAAGACCTGAAGATCAAGAAGACGTATCCTGTGCAGTATGCCTATCTTCTGAAGGAGGTGTATCCCGGTTTGCGCCACTCCGATTATCGGATTGAATACGTGATTCGTTCGTTCACTAATCCGGAGGAAATCAAGAATTTAGTGCATACGGCTCCCCAGAAGTTGAGCTTGGAGGAATTCTTCGTAGCGGCCAACGCCTGCGAGCCTGGGTCGGAAGAATACTATGAGATCTTCGAGACGGCTGTGAGGATGTATCCTCAGGATGAGACGGCCAACATGAACGCGGCCAACTCGGCGATTTCACGCGGCGATTACGATCGGGCGGCGAAATACCTGGAGCGTGCCGGCGACAGCCAGAACGCCCAGCGTCTGAGGGAACTGCTCCGCAAGAGTGTGGAGGAGAAGGATTTGAAGGATAATTACAACCCGGTGATCTTTCTATAACGGTCATTGAGTTGGGCGGCAACCGTGTAAAACGGTCTGTAACGGTCATCGCAGTATAACGGATGTACTATAAATTCTGTAATGGATATACCAGCGAATCAAACTACGAACCCAACAGAACAAAAGAATATACAACAATAACATAAACAATTAATTCAAAACACTTTAACACTTATGAGAACGAACCGATTTCTCTATGCCCTTGGCATAGGATGCACCTTGTGTGCTTGTTCATCTCACGATGAACCGATCGGAGG
>CAZGJH010000125.1:0-7614 GCA_964525735.1 uncultured Sangeribacter sp. | reverse complement strand
GAGCATTTCATTCGTAACGAAAAGGTCCCGGGTTCGAGCCCCGGTCGCGGCTCCAGGGAGTGGTAACGTTTTGCCACTCCTTTTTTTATTTTCCATAATTGTTCATCATCCCATAATTGTTGCTCATTATGAATAAGACAGAATTGAATTCAAAGGCGGCTCCCGGTGCTATCGGGCCCTATAGCCAGGCTGTGAAGGCCGGCAACTATATTTATGTTTCTGGTCAGCTTCCTATCGATGCCGAAACTGGCGCGATGCCCGACGATATCAAGGCGCAGACCGCCAAAAGCATTGAAAATATCAGAGCTATCCTCGCGGAGGCTGGCGCCACACTCGATAATGTGGTGAAGACTACAGTCTTGCTGGCCGATATGTCGCTTTTCGGCGCGATGAACGAGGTGTATGCAAGCTATTTCAACCCCGTGTATCCCGCACGCGCTGCTTTTGCCGTGAAGGAGCTCCCGAAACAGGCTCTTGTGGAGATCGAGGCTGTGGCTTTTGTAAACGAGTGATTAATTTCAAGCTCCAGGAAGTAAAGAAGCAAGATGGTAAGTTATCTTCAGATTGAAAAACTGACAAAATCGTTTGGCGACAGGGTGCTCTTCGGCGATGTCACTATCGGCATTTATCAGGGCGACAAGATCGGCTTGATTGCGGCCAATGGTGCGGGGAAGACTACCTTCCTGAATATTATTGCCGGTCAGGAAGACTATGACAGTGGCAATGTGGTGTTTCGCAACGACTTGCGGGTAGGGTATCTGCCGCAGTTGCCACCTTTCGATCCGGAGATGACGGCCTTGGAGTATGCTACACCCCAACCTCTTCGGAGCGACGATTTCACATGCGCCGATCGGGCCAAGCAATTGCTCACGCAATTCCGCATCACTGACCTCGATCAGAAAATGGGCACAATGTCGGGAGGGCAGATTAAACGTGTGGCTCTCGCGAAGGTGCTTCTCTCGGAGCCCGATTTGTTGATTCTCGACGAGCCCACCAACCACCTCGACATCGAGATGGTGGAGTGGCTCGAAAATTATCTCTCGCGCCAACGCATCACCTTGCTGATGGTGACGCATGACCGCTACTTCCTTGACAAGGTGTGCAACAAGATTATCGAAATCGACCGTGAAGCGGTGTATGCCTACGATGGCAATTACGATTACTATCTCGAAAAACGTCAGGAGCGTTACGACGCTATGAATTCAGAGCTGGCCAAGGTGAAGAATTTACTTCGCACGGAGCTCGACTGGATGCGGCGTCAACCGCAGGCACGCGGATCGAAAGCGAAGTATCGCATCGATAATTTCCATCAACTCGAAGCGAAGAGTAAGGTGAATCTCTCGTCGCGTGAGCTGAACCTTGGCAATGGCTCAAGCTATATCGGCTCGAAGATTTTCGAGGCTCACAATGTGTCGAAAGCTTTTGGCGATCTCAAGATTCTTGATGATTGGAGTTATACCTTCGCACGCTATGAAAAAGTAGGTATTGTCGGTGCCAACGGAGCCGGCAAGTCTACCTTTATCAAGTTGCTTTTGGGTGAGTTGGAGCCCGATTCCGGACGGTTTGATATAGGCCAGACCGTAAAATGGGGCTATTACAGCCAGGAGGGAATGACCGGCTTCGATGAGAAGAAGAAGGTGATCGATGCTGTGCGTGAGATTGCCGAAGAGGTGAGAATTGATGATAAGACGAAAGTGACTGCCTCGCAGTTTCTTTCGCGATTCCTTTTCACTCCCGAAACGCAGCAGAAATATATCTTCAAACTCAGTGGCGGGGAGCGCAGGCGTCTCTATCTGGCTACGGTGTTGATGAAAAGTCCCAACTTCCTGATACTCGACGAGCCCACCAACGATCTGGATATCCTTACACTTTCGGTGCTTGAAGATTATCTTGCCAATTTCAAGGGTTGCGTGATTGTGGTGAGCCACGACCGTTTCTTCCTCGATAGAATTGTAGATCATCTCTTCGTTTTCAAAGGAAACGGCGAGATAAAGGATTTTCCAGGCGATTACTCCACCTATCGCCATTGCGTGCAGGAGGAGCAGAAAGAGCTTCGCGCGCTTGAGGCGGCCAAGGCTTCTACGCCGTCGGCGGAGACGGCATCGGCTAAACCTCGCCAGGAGCGTAAACCTAAACTCAGCTTCAAGGAGAAGCGAGAGCTGGAAGAACTCACAAAGAAGGTTGAACTCTTGGAAAAGGAGAAGGGTGAGCTTGAGGTGAGAATGTCGTCGGGAGAGATGTCGGTAGAGGAGATCACGGCAGCTGGAAAGAGAATGGAAGATATCATCGCGGAAATCGATGAGTCGGAGTTCCGCTTGCTTGAGCTGATGGAGAAAGAGGGTTGAAAATTTTTAACCGTTTGATATGAAAAAAATTATTGTTACGGCCATAGGTCTTGTGCTGTCGCTTTCGTCGTTTGCCGGGTTGCCGAAATTGCTCTATCCCAGCGAGAAGGAGGCTACCGCCATGCTTAACGAGGCCGACGATTTCATAGATGACCTTCCCGATGGTTATCAGGATAGGGAGGCTGATGCCGTATATCATGCCATGAAGGGTGTTGGGGGCGAGCTGGCCTCCATACGTCTCAACAGCATCGGCGATTATTCCCTATCTGCGAAGGTCGACCATAAAGATATTGTAGGAGAAGGTTCGGCACGCGGCTTGAAGATGCGTCTTTACACACCGAAGAATAAAGGGAAGAATACGTTGCCTCTGCTTGTATATCTGCATGGCGGCGGATGGGTATCCGGCGGAGTTGGAAGCAGTGCTCGTTTCTGCGATGCTGTTGCAGAAGGGGGAAAAGTGGCTGTGCTTGAGGTGGATTTTGCTCTTGCGCCAGAACATCCTTTCCCCGAAGGACTCAACGACTGTTTAGGTGCGATCGAGTTTGCCATTTCCAAGAGTAAGGAGTGGGGATCGTCGCCTGAGTTGGTGAGCGTGGGTGGCGACAGTACGGGCGCGAATCTTGCTTTGGCAGCCGCTATCGATCCTATGTTCAGTAAAACGTCGGGCAAAGGGTTGAGGTCGGTTGTTCTGATCTATCCGGTGTTGAAAGCGTATAAAGATTCATCGGCTTCGTGGAAAGAGTATTCGCGTGGTTACGGACTCGACGGGCGACTGATGGAGGCATACAATGAAGCTTATCTCAATGGGTCGAATGCTGGTGGCGAGGCTTCTGAGAATCCTTCGGCTTCACCTTTCCATGCTACTGATGCGCAGTTGAAGCAACTTCCTCCTGTGCTGATTATCTCGGCGAGCCGTGATATTCTTTTCGATCAGGGAAAGATGTTTACGGAGCGTCTCGTAAAGCTTGGCAATGATGCTGAGCAGATTGTGTTGCCGGGAGCTGTACATCGTTTCGTAACAGAGAAGGGACAGCCTACGGCTTTCAATCGTGCGGTGATCCTGACCGATACGTTCCTTGCAAAATAATGATTCATTCTCTCGCTCAATAATGATTCATTTTCTTGTTCAATAATGGTTCATTCTCTCGCTCAATAATGATTCATTCTGTGTGAAATAGTGTTTCATCATAAGGTATAAAAAGCCAGGCGTCTGATTCTGCTCAATCAGACGCCTGGTTTTTCTATTTATCTGTACTTCAAATTTATTTATCAGTATACGTTTGTTTGTCGGTATGGGTTTATTTGTCGGTGTAAGGCACGAAGGCGAAACCGAGCCGGAAGTCGGTAGTGTTGGCAAGCGCGTCAGGGAGCGCTTGGAAAGCTTTGTCGAGATCTGGCAGCAGTGGAGCGAATTCCGGAACTGAACTGAGGTATTCCTTTATTGATAACACTGCTTTACTATCTTCGAGGAGAGGCATGAATACGTTCTTGACGATTGTGGCAGCCATCTGCGTGTCGATATAAAGATCGAGCGAGGAATCGGAAGATTTTACTGCGACAGGGAATCCTTCAGAGAGCATGGGAGCCATTTCGGTCAAACAAGCCTTGAGAATCTTGCTTCCCAATTCCGAACCCATTATGTTGGCGAGTAAACCAGGCTTGGCAGTAGATTCAACGCCGGAGGGATACATGCCGTCGCCGATGATAGTGACTTCATCGGCCGGCGTACCTCCTGAAGTCTGCACCAAAAGCATCCCGAGAAGCGATGTGGGGTCGATGAAGAGTTTTACCTGTTGCGGACTCTCTATTACGTATTGGTATCTGTTGGCTGGAGTTTGAGCAAGTTGGGCAGCCCCGAAAGCTGTGTTTACATACGACACGATTATATTTCCGTCAGGAAGGAATGCCACGCTCTTCACAACTTGTGAGAGTGCCTGACTCAACGACATGTAAGCCGTGTTGTTGTAAACTGGAATGATCGGGAGTGTTGCAAGTGCTTTAAGAAAAGGGGAGAGGTCGATATCCACCCCTTCAAGAGGAAGATATTGCCAATCGATATAGAAGGGGAGCGATGTATACTTGGCGCCCTCTTTAGTGATTGGAGCCGGTTTCCATACCGATGGAGTTATACCACCTGTTTTTAAAGTCACGTCTTTAAGATATAGCTCTACACGTTTGTCGTTGGCGAATCCGGCGTAAGAGAAGTTGCAATAGTCGGTCTCACCTTTGCCTGAGAAATTCCAATATTCGTCGGCCTGCGACATTTTGAAGTTGAGGGTTGTTTCCGGTGAACCGGGGAAGACACCGGGGCCTGGTATGGTGCCTGTCAAACCTAAACCGGAGAGCTGTGAGAGGTCGAAAGTCGAGAAGAGTCGGGCTGTGCCTTGGTCGCCATCTTGTGTGATTGTCACCGACTTACTTGGCATCACTTCGTCATTATAGTAGATGGTCAACCCTGTGGAAGCGTCAAAAGTCTTCTCCTTTATCGGTTGTATGGGTGTGTCGTCATTGTGTGTGCTGCAGGCTCCGAGAGTCAACAGGCAACTTAAGCTCAATGGTAAGATATACTTCATGTCGTACAGATTGATTAAATATCGAAATCTCCTAAATAGTCTCAAAAGAAGAAACTGCTTCAAAAAGAGGCAATTTCAAAACTGAGCAAAGGGATTTCCATGGTTATTGAATAATCGATTTTTACACTTCTTATCATAATAACAAGGAGAAGTATAAAAAAGATTAAAATCTAACTGAGTCAATTCAAATAATCAGCAATAAAAAATTCTTTGGATGGGAAGAAGGCTGCATAGAAACCGAAGCCGCCTAATGCGTTTGCATCAAGCGGCTTCGGTTTCACCATATCTATATAGCTAAAGGGTTATTCAGAGATTAGCTCAGATTCGGGTTGTTTCTGTCGACATCATTTATATCAATATCGTGCAATTCAAAATATTTATCACGAGCCATGATACCAATCACTCTCATATAGTCGATTAATGGTATACCTCTTAAATAAGCGTCGTTTTTGATCTTATCAAGGGCATCGGTGTTTATATACTTTTCTGGAGAAGTGATAAATTTTGTAATGAACTCCATTTGGATATCATACGGGTTTTTCTCATCATCGATAATGCTTTCAATCTTATCCCAATTAGTGTCGAGAATATTATCAAAATCAAGATTGGCGGCAATCTCTTTTCCGAGTTCATTAAGAGAGATCGGGCTATGACTCTGAGTAAGACGAGAAGACTGTGGATTCCCCGCCATCATTTTCAACATTTCATACATATCCTCAACTCTGGTTTCAATTTTGCCAATTGAAACTTCGACTTTTCTCATATCTTCTTCGGCTTTCTTAATGTCATTTCCATGTTTTTGACAGGGAAGGTTATCTGCCAAATTCTTGTATTGAGAATACTCTGCTTCAATCTTTCTCATATCTTCCTCGGCTTTCTTAATGTCATTTTCATGTTTTTGACAAGGAAGGTTATCCGCCATATTCTTATACTGAGAATACTTCACGGCAATCCTCCAGGTGACATAAATGAAGAATCCCAAAATTATTAGGGATACTAAACCGCTTAATCCAAGTTGTTCCTTAAAATATTCATATATCGGTTCCATAACAACACCTCCAATTTCTCTCTAATTTTTATTTCTTATCAATAGGAACTTGAATCTTATTGATACCTATGCAAAATTATTAATTATATTCAAAATAACCAAGAAAAATCCCTATAATTTTGAGAATCAAAATTATTATTATCTCACGAAATTGAGTAGTATAAATTTTTTGGAGGAGGGGAAATTTGTCTGTTTGGTGTTTTTTTGGTAATTTTGCAGTCGGAATTTGAAGTTAGACATTAGAAATGATACAAGTCAATAATTTGGGAATACAATTCGGAAAACGGACGCTGTTTTCCGATGTCAATCTCACATTTACACAAGGAAATTGTTACGGAATCATTGGTGCCAACGGTGCGGGCAAATCTACCCTCATGCGCATCCTTTCAGGGGAGCTCTCTCCAACTCATGGCACTGTTACTTTCGGCCCGGGCGAACGCCTCTCTGTGCTCAGCCAGGATCACTTTGAGTTTGACGAATGTACAGTAATCGAAACTGTGCTTCGCGGCCATACCGTTCTCTGGGACATCATGCAGCAGAAAGACGCTATCTACGCAAAAGAGGATTTCAGCGACGAAGATGGTATCAAAGCCGCTGAACTTGAGGAGAAATTCGCCGAGATGGAGGGTTGGAACGCCGAAAGCGACGCTGCGGCGCTGCTCAGCGGTCTCGGTATTAAGGAAGATCGCCACTATATGCTCATGAAAGATATGAGTGCCAACGAAAAAGTGCGCGTGCTTCTCGCAAAAGCCCTTTTCGGTAATCCCGATAACCTGCTGCTCGACGAGCCTACTAACGACCTTGACCTTGAGACTGTAAGCTGGCTCGAAAATTATCTTTCCAACTGCGAGAACACTGTGCTCGTCGTGAGCCACGACCGTCACTTCCTCGACGCTGTCAGCACACACACTCTCGATATTGACTACAATAAGATCTCTCTCTTTGCGGGCAACTACAGCTTCTGGTATCAGTCGTCGCAGCTCGCTTTGCGTCAACAGCAAATGGCCAACAAGAAGGCCGAGGAGAAACGTAAGGAGCTGCTCGAATTTATTCAGCGATTCAGCGCCAACGTTTCGAAGAGCAAGCAGACCACCAGTCGCAAGAAGATGCTTGAGAAGCTCAACGTGGAGGAGATCAAACCCTCTTCGCGTCGTTATCCGGGCATCATCTTTACTCCCAACCGTGAGGTGGGCAACAAGATTCTCGAAGTCAAAGGTCTTAAGGCTACTGTAGATGGGGAAGTGCTCTTCAACGATGTCAATTTCCAGGTTGAGAAGGGCGACAAAGTAGATTTCCTCAGCCGTGACCCACGAGCTATGACGGCTCTCTTTGAGATTATCAATGGCAACCGCAAAGCTGACGAAGGCACATACGATTGGGGCCAGACTATCACCACCGCTTATCTCCCCCTCGACAACAGCCCCTTCTTCGACACAGATCTAAACTTGGTGGATTGGCTCTGCCAGTATAGCAACGATTCTTCTGAGATATATCTGAAAGGCTTCCTCGGCAAGATGCTATTCAGTGGTGAAGAGGTGCTCAAAAAAGCGAGCGTACTTTCAGGCGGTGAGAAAATACGCTGTATGATTGCACGAATGATGCTCACGGACGCCAATACCCTCATTCTCGACTCGCCGACCAACCACCT
>CAZGJH010000124.1:0-7652 GCA_964525735.1 uncultured Sangeribacter sp. | reverse complement strand
GCTTACGAGTATGTAGAGGCTCCCTCTGTAGCCGCTTACAAGCACTTCAACAACAAGCTCGCTGCTGTAGTAGGTTTCAACCTCGAAGGCGTTGATGAGCAGACTGGTCGCGAGATCTGTATGCAGATCGCTTCCATGAACCCTGTGGCTGTTTCTCGCAACGACGTCGCTCAGGAGACTATCGATCAGGAGATCTCTGTAGCTGTCGAGAAGACTAAGCAGGAGCAGATCGTTAAGGCTCAGGAGGCTGCTCTCCGCAAGGCTGGTCTTAACCCCAACCACTTCGACTCTGAGGAGCACATCGAGAGCAACATCACCAAGGGTTGGATCACAGAGGAGGATGCTGCCCGTGGTCGTGAGATCATGAAGCAGGCTGGCGAGGCTAAGGCTGCCAACATGCCCGAGGCTATGATCCAGAACATCGCCAATGGTCGTCTCAACAAGTTCTTCAAAGACAACTGTCTTCTCGAGCAGGCTTATGTACAGGATCCCAAGATCACTGTAGGCCAGTTCCTCGACCAGACTATGAAGGGTCTTGTAGTAGTTGAGTTCAAGCGTGTAAACCTCAACGAGGACTAATCAATTCACAACCGAATAAAAAAATGGCCTCAGCTTTTGCAGCTGAGGCCATTTTTTTATTTGGTTGAATTGTAGTGAGATTCGAGGTATTCCCAGGCCTTGTCGTGATCATAGGGAATCTGGCCGTCGAGAATGGCTTCTTTCACTAAGTTTTTGAGGCGGGAGATTTCGGGGCCGGGAGGAATGCCGAGCCGATCCATTATCTCATGGCCGTCGACGGGATTTTTCCAGTTGCGCAGCGCGTCGGCATCCTGGATGCTGTGCATACGCTCACGCAGTTTCGTGAAGCCTTCGAGTTGGCGTTTCACTTTCTCCGGAATCTTCGAAGTGATGTCGCTCTCAGCGAGAATCATGAGATCTTCTACATCGTTGCCCGCATCGGTGATCATTCGCCTCACTCCCGAGTCGCTCACACCCTCTTCGCCCACCGACTGCGGGCGCATGTGGAGCCCGACGAGTTTGGCCACATACTTCATCTTCTCGTTGAGAGGGAGCTTCATCTCGCGGAAGATGCGGGGCACCATCTTCTCGCCGATAAAGTTATGATTGTGGAAAGTCCAACCGAGTTTGGAGTCGTAGCGTTTTGTGCGCGGTTTGGCGATATCGTGGAGCAGGGCAGCCCAGCGGAGCCATTCATTGTCGGAGCGTTGAGCCACGTTGTCGACCACCTGTATCGTATGATAGAAATTATCCTTATGGCCGCGTCCTTCCTTCATTTCAACCCCTTTGAGAGGCACGAGAGAGGGGAAGACGTAATCGAGCAGCCCGGCCATATCGAGCAGGCGCCAGCCCACGGAGGGCTTGGGAGAGCGCATGATCTTCGAGAGCTCGTCGTTGATGCGTTCGCGTGTGATGATCTCCATTCGCGAAGCATTCTTCTTGATGGCTGCGAAAGTGACAGGGTCGATACGGAAAGGACGCTCGTCGTCGCTGCCCGGGGCGTGGACGAGTTGCGAAGAGAAGCGGATGGCACGCAGCATCCGGAGGGGATCGTCGGAGAAGGTGATATCTGGATCGAGAGGGGTGCGTATCACGCCCGCATGAAGATCAGTGAGGCCATTGAAGGGATCGATCAATTCGCCGAATCTGTCGCCGTTTAGACAGACGGCCATAGCGTTGATGGTGAAGTCGCGGCGTTGCATATCGTCGTCGAGGGTGCCGTCTTCTACGATCGGGTTACGCGAATCGCGGGAGTAAGATTCTTTGCGTGCCCCGACAAATTCGAGTTCGAGGTCGCGATATTTCACCTGGGCTGTGCCATAGTTGGGGAATACGGAGATATGCGCTTTGGGACCGAGCTTCGCGGCCACGGCTTCGGCGAGCTCGATGCCGGAACCGACGGTCACGAAATCGTAGTCTTTCGAAGGGCGGCCGAGGAAAATGTCGCGAACGAAACCACCGACCGTGTAGACCTCACGGCCCATAGAGTCGGCGATCTCGCCAATAGTCTTGAATATAGGATGTTTGAGATCTTCTTTAAGATTCATAAAAATAGTCTGTGACAGTTCGATAAGAAGCTCTTATCGGGGATGGCTAATTTCAATAATAAGGGCATAAGGCGGAGTCGGTGGCGACTCTCCTTATGCCCTTATTATATTAACCCGAATATTGGGGATTTATTTTACGAGGACTTTGGAAACCTTGTTGCCCTTGCGCACGATATAGATGCCATTCGAAGGATCAGCAACGCGCACACCCTGGAGGTTGTAATACTCAGCGGGAGCCTCAGAGTCGAGAATCTCAGCCACACCAGTGGTTTTGTCGCCTTTGACGTAGAAATTGCGGATCTCCCAAGTGCCGGCCTTCTCATCAGAAGAGGTGTAGTAGAAGCCCACCTGAATCTTCTTGCCGTTGTAAGCTGAGAGGTCGATGTCGCCGGTATTTGCAAACGACCAGCTGTTGCCTGCGGGGAGATTTTCAACATTGAGGTCTTCCCACTCGCCTTCAGCTTCGCGAATCCACATCGTAGACATTGCGAGGAAGCCATCAGTGTCGCCGTAATAGTTGGCTGCCTGCTCGAAGTTGAGAGTTACGTTCTCATAGTCGGCGAGGTCGATTACGGGAGAGATAGCCCAAGCCTTGGTAGCGTTGGCGGCGCCACCGAAGTAGCCTGTACCCTTGATGCCATAGCTGCCGGCCCACGACCAAACGTAGTTGCCTTCGGGCACCTGAACATTGTCGAATGTCCAATCGTCGGCGTTATCGACGAGACCAGCGTAAACGGTGACGTTGGTAGCGGGAGGAGTGACTGTGCCGCCATTAGATTTGTATTCGATGGGGAGCACCTGGATTGTGCCGTTGTAAGCCGAGATAGCTGCAGTGACATCGTAAGTGCCTGCGGGCTGAGATTCGAGCATGAAGTTGTTGCGGAACACTACTACCGACTGGCCGTCAGTGCCATCGAAGTTGTTCTTGCCGGCGGGGGTATCGTTGGCGAAAGTGACGTTGGGGATCACGACAACACGATTGAGATCGGCGTCGGAGATGGCAGCGAGCTGGAGCTCGGGATAAACCACGTCGACCTTAGCGGCAACAGCGGGGAGATCGTAGCCAGCAACGGGCTTGAGCTCGGGAAGCTGAGCATAGGGAGCGTAGTTAACTACCATACCTGCGGCAATCTTGTCGCCCTTTACGTAGGGAGTGGAGCCGTAGATGAGGGTAGCGGTAGTGCCATCAGTAGCGTAAACGTTGATGCCGTTGACGTAAGTTACGGTCATCTCGAAGTCGGCCTTGATGGGGAGCGAAGAGTCAGAAGCACCGATAGAGTAAACCTCGGCGATAGAGTGAGCCACGTCCATGTCGGGCTCAATGGGAGTGCCTTCGCCGACAGCTTTTACGACAGCGGCTTTGATCTGGACGTTGGCACTTGGGCTCTCAGCTGGCGTAGAGAAAGTAATCTCGTTGATGATCTGTTCAGTGTCAGGACGAGTCCAAGTGAATTTGGTGCCGTTGTAGGTGATTGTGCCGCCTACGTTAGCTACGATGGGATGATCAGCGGAAACGTTTTTCATCTGTTTGCAGTCGAACTCGATCGACGCCATGTCAACAGCAGGGTTGGAGATAGTGAAAGAGTTGTCGATGTAGACGCGGAGAGTGGCTGCGCTGCCGGTGTAGTAGGCAGGGGCATTGTTTCCGTTTTCGCCTTTGACGGCGGTGAAGGAGAAATCGCCGATCTTGAACGATTCAACGGGCTGATAGTGCTCGCCTGCACTACCAGTAGCTTCGAAGTAGGTGCCCACGATGTTGGTGGCATCGGCGAATGAGAGATTCACTTCGGCATTAGCCGCAGCGCTCATGATGAGTGCGCTGGAAAGGGTAAGGAAAAGTTTATTCATAAATTACTGGTTTGATGAAACAGTAGCGTAAAATTAATGCGATTTTTTCAGATTACAAAATCTAAGGGAATAAATTTTTACGAAATTTATTCCCTTAGATTTAATTTGCTGATTAGCTGCTGTTTTATTGGTGCGCTCCGCTACATGCCGAAGGCATGTCCCTACGATGCTATGCTACGGCTCCGATGCTTCGGGGGAAGGCGCATGTGAGGTGCGAGGGCGCGCCTCTTCCCAGTCAGCTGCTGATTCAGAGCTCCTGGATCTCTTCGGGGAAGATGGTGATCGATTTGAGCCCCTCGGGGGTGACGACGTAGGTGTTTTCTACGCCTACCGCGCCGACGTGTGGAATGACGAATTTCGGCTCAAGGGCGATGGTCATGTTCTCCAGAAGAGTGTCCTTGCTGCGAGGGGTGACTACGGGCATCTCGTTAAGCTGTATGCCTACGCCATGCCCGATAAACGGAGCCTGCTGGCGATGGCCCATGAAGTATTTTTCCAAGCCTTCACCTTTTACGATTTCCATTGCTTTATTGTAGAGATCGGCAACCGGGCAACCGGGCACGCCCATCTTCTCGCAGGCGCGCAAGATGCTGCGCGAACATTCGTGGGCGCGGAGAGCCTCCTCGGAGACGTTGCCGAGAGCCCATACGCGGGTCATATCGGTTTGGTAGCCATTGAATGAGCCATTCATATCTACCATGACAGTTTCTCCCGGTTTGAGGGTAGTGCCATTCGCGCCCTCAGGCAGAGAGGGGTGGACACCCGAACCGCCCATTGTATAATCGAACGGACTGGGATAATCGGCATTGTCGCCGGCAATCACGGAGCCGAGGTTGATATCCATCAGATTGCCCGAGGTGCGCACGAACCCGAGACAGCCTTCGAGGCGCAAGATACGCTCGATTTCGATTTGAAATTCAAGGTCGGTCATATCCTCCTTATAGCAACGGGTTATGCGGCGATAGGCTTCCGACTGGTGGATGCCATCTTCACGCATACGGTCGAGCTCCCAGGGAGTCTTCACCATGCGTGCGCGTCGAAGCGGTTCGTTGCCGTTGGCGGCCTTGGCCTGAGGGAAGACGGCTTTGAGGCGTTCGACGTCGGAGTAGGAGAGCTCGTCCATTTCATAGCCTACGCAGGCAGGCGAGGGATAGCCGAGAGCAGCGAGCTTATCGGGGATATTCTCCGGTTTGCGGATTACGACCACCTCCTCTTCGGGATCGAAAATATTGGGTTTGATGAGAAACCATAGCGCCTTCCCTTTGCGCGGGATATAGACGTAGCCTTTGAATACGCGGGTTGTGGTGTAATAGAGATTGGAAGGTGTGGCCACGAGCACGGCGTCCATCTCGTGGTGGGCCATATGCTTTTGCACGGCTTCGATGCGGCGAGCCACATCTTCGCGAATGTCGGAAGGAATTAATTTCATAACTTTGGGTTTTGATACGCTTCGTAAATCAGATTTACGAGCTTTGTTGGGTTATCTTAGTAGATGATGATACCTATGTCGCTGATGCCAGAGGTGATGGAGTCGGCGAGCGGCGAGGAGAGGGAGATAGTATAGCCCTCCGGAATCGGTATGCCCCGACGAATGGTGTCGGCCAACTCATAGACTCCGAAATTGCCTTTGCCAGTGGGGCGTCCGTCGGAATCGAAGAGAGGTATGGTGAGGCTGAGAGAATCTGGCCGCTCATGCTGGAGCGACATCTCCTCGACATTGATTATAACGTTGCGGGCCAGCGAACGGTTGGTGTATCTGATGGCTACCACAACGTCGTGCACTCCCTGCGCGAGGGCCGCTGAGTCGGCGGAGATAGCGTCGGGAGCCATGGGATTAAACTCAAATTCCCACCCCTGGGGAATGCCCTGGGGGGGAATGTGAGTGTATTCTGAGAAATTGGGAGTGCGAAGTTCATCACAACCTCTGAGGGCTGCGGGCAACGCCAAGAGGAGTATTGGAGCAAACAGTTTCATTGCTTAGCGGCCCCCTCCTTCGGGGCATCGCCTTGCTCAGGATGCTGCTTGTGCTTGCGCTGCTGCTGCGGTTGCTGCTGACCCTGCTTCTTAGGCTGATTGCCGTTTTGCTGACGGGGCTGACCCTGCGGCTGCTTCTGCGCCTGCTTTGGCTGCGGCTTCTGATTGCCCTGCTGCGGCTGATGCTTCTGCTTGTTCTGCTGGTTCTGCTTCGGAGCGTTGCCGTTTTGCTGATTCTGCTTCGGAGCGTTTCCGTTCTGCTGGTTTTGCTTTGGAGCGTTACCGTTTTGCTGGTTCTGCTTCGGTGCATTACCGTTTTGCTGGTTCTGCTTCGGGGCGTTACCGTTTTGAGCAGGCTGCTTTTTCTTCTTCTTTTTGCTCTTATCGAAGCGCGTCACGCTATCCTGCCCGATAATATCGCCATATTCCTTGGCTTCCTCCTCATGGCCGGCATTGTCGAGAGTGTCTACCTTTATGCCCTGTTTATTGAGCGCGATAATCTCGAACGCACGGCGCGCGTCGATCGTGACAAGGTTGGCCGGGATATTCTTATCGGTAGAATACGTGATCTTGCGAGCCAACGTATCGGGCTTGAAATAGAAATACTGGCCGTCTTTGGTTTCGAGCACGGCATCCTTCGGCGGGAGCTGCTTCTGCGCCTCGGCATAGGAATCGACCTCGAAATTGAGGCAGCACTTCAGCTTGCCGCATTGCCCGGCGAGTTTCTGGGGATTCATCGAGAGATCCTGAAGACGTGCGCTGCCTGTGCCCACGGAGACGAATTTCCCCATCCACGACGAGCAGCAAAGCGGACGTCCGCAAGGACCGATACCGCCGATGCGACCCGCCTCCTGGCGAGCCCCGATCTGCTTCATCTCGATTCTGACCTTGAAAGTATCGGCCAAGATGCGGATAAGCTTACGGAAGTCGACACGCTCGTCGGCAATATAGTAGAAGATGGCTTTGCCGCCGTCGCCCTGATACTCCACGTCGCCAATCTTCATGGCCAGACCGAGCTCTTCGGCAATGGCACGCGAGCGGATCATGGTGGAGTGTTCGCGGGCACGAGCCTCCTCGAATTTCTCAATGTCGGAAGGGCGGGCGATGCGGAACACCTTCTTGAGGTCGGCAACCGACTTCACGCCCCCCTTTTTCATCTGCAAGCCCACAAGCGGGCCCACCATCGTGACGCGACCGATATCATGGCCCGGTGAGGCCTCCACGGCCACGATGTCGCCGATGCGAAGCGGTATGGCCGAGGGGTTGGTATAGAATCCTACACGTGTATTCTTGAAGAGCACCTCCACCACACCGGCGGGATCGGCCGAGGGGAGGTCGGCGAGCCAGTCGGTAGCCAGGAGTTTGCCACGCGGTTCGCGCCGGGCACACCCGACACAGTCGCCCGATTTGCGACACCCGGGGCAGCCGCTGGAAAAGGGTGAGCAAGGGTTGTTACTTGGCATAAGCTACGGCACGGGTTTCGCGAATCACGGTAATCTTGACCTGACCGGGATACGTCATTTCATCCTGAATCTTGCGTGCAATCTCATTAGAGAGCTTATCGGTCTCCTCGTCGGAGATCTTGTCGGCACCGACAATTACGCGGAGCTCGCGACCGGCCTGGATGGCATACGTCTTAAGCACACCAGGGTAGGAGAGAGCGATCTGTTCGAGGTCGTTGAGACGCTTGATGTAGGCCTCCACGATTTCGCGGCGTGCGCCGGGGCGAGCGCCAGAGATGGCGTCGCACACCTGTACGATGGG